>JAERSJ010000160.1 GCA_016845825.1 Methanobacteriota archaeon | reverse complement strand
GGACAAAACACGATGACACAGTTATGAATGACATAATAAAGAATAGTATTATGTCGTCGTTACAGAAAAAATAAAATATTTCCTTTTTTTCTTTGCTTTTATTAAAATGTCTAAAGCAAAAATTTTCAATTTTCAAAACGATATTGCGTTTTCACAACTATACCGACATGTTTTTCGTACAAATGTTAACTTGGCTAACATGCGTAAACACGCACTGGATCCAACTAGGGGACTAGATCAACAAGATTTGTATTTTCTAAAAAAATATAGGCATGATAGAAGCCAATTTTTATCCAAACAATCTAAGGATGAAATAGATTTAATTCTAGGATTTCCTATTAATAAAGAAAAAATCTCTAACAGTGACAGAGGTGGTTATACTTATCAACATTTTTTAAGAGACCATGCTGGTGCTGGTGCGAATTGGAATAATATGTACGACCTTAGTCCAGGGATTATAGATGTTACTGATAAAGATGGACATTACAATCCCGATGCAATGTTACCGCCCTCGCCCTCGGCCGGTGACGGCACAACCAAGTGGGTCAGTACAATGAACACTGATCCAACGGCACCTATGGACCCTACTGGTAAACCCGGAGGGATCCAACCGGATGTGTGGAACGGATTGAACGAACTCGATAGAAAGATAGCGTTAGCCGAATGGATTAAAGCAATGCGTGACGACAACATTGCGCGAACGTCAAGAAGAGACCTTAGGGGATTCCAGGCCGTCGTAGGCGCCTCCGCCGCCACGGGCGCGATTGTAGCGGGAGTAAACTTTTTTAGCGATGATGCCCCTCCACCTCCTGCTCCTACTCCTCCTGGCACCCCGACGTCCCCCCCATTATTCACTGAGTCTGCAAAAGCAAAGCATGCTTTTGACATGGCCAAATCTAAAAACAATAAGTTGCGAGATGCTTGTAAAATTAAAGCAAAAGCTATTGGTTGTAAAACTGACCAATGCGCTATTGATCCATCCCATCAAAAAACATACGACTCTGATAAAGGATGTAATCATATATGCGATAAAATACACGATCAATGCGAAATTAACATCGGACTAAACCGCGCTCATTTGTTGGCCGACAAAGAAAAACACCCCAATCCTCCATTTGATCCAAACAGTAATGATTCACCTTTAAGTTACTGGCCTTCTATGTTCATAGATAATAACACACAAGTATACTTTCCACAATTTACGAAATGGAAGGGGGAAAATACGCCGACTGGAGCCCCCCCGACACACACATGGACACAGTGTGGTGCATGGTACTTAGATCCAGCAACTAATAAACCCACAAATTGGGATTATATTTTGAAACCCGCAGATAACAAACAAGTGGATTATTCCAAACACGACAAAATCAAAAAAGAACTTCTCTATAAAAAAACAAATAAAAATGCTAACAATTTGAATTACAATGCTGGTTTTTTTGGAGAAAATGAGTGTTTATCTTCGTGTGTAATAAATGATTGCCCCCCTAACACATGCTATAGTGACATATATACAGGTAACTGCTTTCCCACGTGTGGTAATTTTGGGGAGTCTAAATGCAAAGCTAATAACGAATGTAAGTGGAATTCAACCAAAGCATGTTGGCCAAAGAGACAAACATATGTTACGGGTACCGCTAATAGCTATTTATGTTCTCAGCAAAAAACAAAAAATGGATGCGTCGCGATAAAAAATAATAATGGAAACGAGTTGTGTGAGTGGGATTCTCCTGGGTTTTGCGGTACATCAAAATGTGGTATATATAATACAAAAGCAAGTTGTACATCGAACTCTCACGTTGAAGTGTGCGCGGCAAATACGTTCGATAATGGTTATATACCCTCTGATCAAGAGCTTCAGATCTGCAATGTTGAAGGTATCCACAATTGCGGTAACCATAAAGTACCGCAATGCGGTTTTCCCATTGTAGATGGAGATGACAAAAACAAAAGAATAGCGGCAGACAACCTGTGCAAACAACTTGATCCGTACACTGAATGCAAAAAGGGTAACGTTAGAATAGGTGATACATTGATGAAGTGCCAACATATTCCGAACAAAGAAACATCATTATGCGCAAAACATTGGGTTCCAGGCGGAGGCATTGCCAATTGCCAATGGCGACCTGGAACAAACTCTTGTCAGAAATTCTAATTACCTCAATGTTAATTTCAGAAATTCTAATTACCTCAATGTTAATTAGAATTAAATCATATCAAACAGAAGTCGAAAGGAAGTGGAAATGTTCAATGTTTACCGGATGGGTCTACCTGCGGACACATTACATCAACATATTCTGTAACCTTGTGGCACCTTAAATTCTTATTTGCTGGTAGGCATGAAAATGGAGAGTCGGGTTTTACTTCCGGGTTGCCTGGATCTGGCGTTCCATCCCAAAAACTGAAATCAAGTTCTGCGTCGTCTCTTTCCTTTTCACCCTTTCCTACCAGATAAGGACTACACACGGGGCTTATAGCATCGCATATTTTTGCTTGCCTTTTAATACAATCTATTCTTTTTATATTTTCTTGCTTAAGATACTCAAGATCTTTGAGATCCATACAGGTTTTATCCTGTCCACACATGCATCCTGTCCTTTTGTCAGGGGGTAATATATCCTCGCCTTTAATATAATCGCCCACACACTGTTTTATATTTTCACTGATGGCTTCTCGACCCCAAACACAAAGGGGATCATTATCGCAATCTGAATGATCTTTTATATCACCTTTTAAACTAGCACAGTGGTTCCAAACTTTGTTTGTTGCGTGGCCAGTTTTAGGTCTGCAGAATTTTAAAAAACTTGTTGTTGTATGAAAAGTTTGCATTTGACCTAATTGGTTTTTACACTGTCGCGCCGTCAAACCCTTGCATTCGTTTCGCATCCCTACTATACCACCAAAACAAGCCATCTCGTCTTCGTGCAAGGTATAATCGTTATCTAAAACCAATCGTTCCCAGCTTATATCAGCGCACGATCTCATATCTTCTGTTGGTTTCGGCGCTAGACCATCTTTTATGTATATTTTTGTAATATTTTGTGCAATGTCAGGGTCGAGTTGTATTCTGCTCATAAATTGTGCTTTTACTTGTTTTTGGTAATCTGATGGGTTTTTAGTTTTATTAAGCTCATATATTTTGTCTACTAGTTTGGAACCGAATGTTTTATTACAGCAAATCTGATTTTTATTTTCATGTTCGCTATCTCCACTACTATAAACCCATTCACATTTGGGATCGCCATCGCACGCATTCGTTCCTTTTTTCTGATATTGTACTAACGGAATAGCAGAGCAATGGGTTTTGTGGTCTTTGTCTCGTGCAATGCAACGTCCTTTACTAGATTTTTGGAGAGCAGGAGAGCAATTATAACATTTCTGAGCTGTGCTATTTTCGGTAACGCGACATGGTGTTTCCTTAACGCAAGGCCCCTTGTGCTGGCAACCAATACAAAAATCTGTATCGTCACCAGCCTTTGTTACTTTTCCTTTTTGTTTACCACCCGCCACTGTAATGCCGTTTTGTCTAATTTCCCAGTATCCGTTTTCCCAACCGTGACCGTCACTAAACGTACTAATTGTGTGCTTCCCGGGTTCAATCAGCAGATCGTGTGTCACCATTTTATTGGTTCTATATTTCGCTTTGGGGGAGTGATGGGCGCCAGCAGCACCAAGGTCAATGGCCCATGAGACTTCGTCCGGACGCTTTCCTGGTTGGATAATGACCTGGATTTTCTTCTTTTTATCGCCTAAACAGTCCGCAACATCAACACAAAAGGGCGCATTTTGTATTTTGAGGCAACCTGTCGGGCATTTAAATGTCGGACTGGTGTGCGATATGCGACACCTGTCACCTTGGTTATCCTCCGTGTGTCGTCGTTCCAACACCGTAAAATCAGAAGGACATACAACGGTTTTAGCCGGGCATGTGAATTCGTTATCCCACTTTTTACCTGTTTTTATATTATCTAATATCCGGTCATTAATGACTTCTTCATCTTCCCATTTATCACCCGGTTCGCATTGAGTTACATTTAATTTTCTGAATATATTCGCCATTATTTGAGTGTTAACATCTTCATCTTTTTGAACTAAATAGTAAATTAAAGTTAGTTGTTCTTCTTGAGTTAATGAATGAATCAGAGCCTTCCACTCGACCGAGTAACATTTCTCGTAATCTGACTCATTTTTTTTTACCGAAAGGTTGCACATCTGGCCGCCGGGGGTTGCAGGTTTGTACTCTTCATTTTCAAATTTTTTTAAAATTTCTTTCGAAGAGTATTGTTTCCTAAAATTATTGCATTTTTCTTTGAATCGTTTCACTGATGCTAAATTTTCTATATCTGCGTCTATGTATGGAACACCCCATACACAAAAAGGCTCGGAAGCGGCATTGCAATCATGAATGGCCTGCGCATCATTATCAACATAATACGAATATGTATACGCGGCGCACGCTCTATCTTCTTTTTCCACTATGGCTCTCAACTTTTTATCATACTCTACCTTAATTTTAGCTTTATCTTCATCCGTTTTAGCTTTCGGCTCGTCGACAGCCCTCCTTTTTTGTAATGCCTCCACGGCCTTCGATAGGTTAACGGTGTCTCTTTTGCATTTCTCAATTATTGGAAATTCTTGGTTAATATCTATAATAGAGGAACATATATCGTTTGCGTTTTCGCCAAATTGTAATTTAAATTCAGGCGTTGGATCACACGATACATTAATTGAATTTTTCGCGCAAATACCAAGTCTTTCCCTGCATTGGGTGCGCAAATTAGTTTCCACGCCCGATGGTTGGAGCGGATTGGCCGAATGCGGGCCGCTGCATAAGAACTCCGTGTCTAATAATTTAAAAATGATGTCTGCGTATGTTTGCTCTCTATTGCTCTCCATCTTTTTAAGATGTTGTTTTGGATCTTGGTTCAACATATAGCAAGTTCCATCTTTACCCAACGCAATCATATTGCACTCATTATGAATAGTTCGTTTTATACCTGTATCTGATATACAAATTTCACCTTGGTCTTTCCATGTACAACCTGTGCCATCTGTGAACGCTCCTGTACTCCATGTATTTCCATATTTACCCCATTTATTTCCAACTTTACCCCATGTATTTGGCTTGTTCGGTTGGTGGCAACCAATACAAAAATCTGTATTGCCACCACTCTTTGTTACTATTCCTTTTTGTTTACCACCCGCCACTGTAATGCCATTGAATTCTATTTTCCAGTATCCAGTTCCCCAACCGTTACCTGACGAATCAAAAGTGGTAAATGTGTGCCACCCGGGCTCAATCAACAGATTGTGTGTCATAATTGTATCTTTTTTGTATTGGGCAAACACACTTGTATCAACAACGACCTTTTTGTCAATCTCCCAGTAGATCTCCTCTGGATGTTCTCCTGGATTGATAATGACCTGAATTGAAGACTTCTTATTGCAAGTTAGTGCATTTAATCCTTGAATTAGTGTCCCGTCGGGGCTGGTACAATAATTATGTTCTGGTTTAATTGTTTTATCTAAGCATTCTTTCTCTGTTGTCAATTCTTCAATTTTCCCTTGGGGGCCAATACAATAATTATATTCCTTCGAAAGGAGCGTGTGCAGCAGGCGGTCAGCGAGCTGGCGCTTGTACCCCTTGGTGGAGAGGCCCTCCTTCTTGAGTCGGTCGCGGAGCTTCTCGACAGTCAGGTCGTCGTACACGTACTTCTCCGCACTGTTGTTCGTTAGTTTAATTGTTTTATCTAAGCATTCATTTTTTGTTTTCAATTCTGGAATTACATTTCCACTAGAGTCCGCACAGTGATTTGTAGCAAAATTAGTATTATTTTTTGTACAATTTGTAGAATTCTCTTGCCTGCTGAATTCACTGCATATAGACTCGCCACTATGAGTTACTACTTGCTTCATGTTGATGGTATTTGGGTTATACTTGAGGTTAGAGTACAGTTCTTCCTTTGACCGCGGCAGACCGGTGACGGGTTCGCTGTTTTTGTAAGTGAACGCGGGGAAAACGGTCGTGCCCGATGGAGCGTCTGTGTGATCTAAGACTATTATTTTTTTAAAAAATATATCGTTAAAGAGCATATTATAAGCCTGCTGGCAGGGCTTGCTTCCCTGCTTAAAGAAGAACTTGACTACGTCGTCTCTCGTGGCTATCCACGCGTAGGATGGATTTGATGCTATACCTGTGCACTTTGGTTTTGGTTTAGCCTCATCACATTGTTCAATGCACCGTTGTGTATTTTCGCCATAGTTTGTCTCTACTAATTTACATGATTGTTCCTTTTTACACAATAATGGGTCTTCGATTTGCATACATTCGTCATTTTTTGGCGAACATCGGGAAACCCATTCACAAATCTGTTTTAATTCTTTGCACTCCTTTTTTGTTTCAAGATCTTGACAAAATTCATTATTTCTGTGATTTTTACCTACGCATTTGTGTTTCACATCGCACTTGTTACCGGGGCAATTCGTATCATCGAATTCATAACATTCTTCAAGGCCTACGCATTCCGACGTAGTACTCTGTTTGCATTCCGGCTTAGGGGTTTTAAGCTCGCATTTCCACTCTTCTCCAGGGTGTGTAGATGGTTGACCGCATCTAGGATTATAATCATCCCATACTTTTGTCTCTTGGCATTTAAATTGCGATGTAGTATGTAATGTTCTAGATGAAGGGGGGCATAATTTTTTTACTTGTTTACCTATTTTATGTTCTTCAAATTTGGATAGTCTAACTAATTTGTCATTAAACGCGCAACAAACATTATTAGGTCCTTCGCAGCTAATGGGGTCGTTTACGTTTTGGCAAGTCACAGGGCAAGATGCGTGTAGTTCTTCCATTGCTTGGGTGTTTATGTATTCATTTTTAGTAAAAATACCGTTAGTTCTTTTGCATGTGGCCTCATCAGATATAAACCTTTTGGATCCCCAAGGGTTGTTTAGATATTCACAAGACCCTTTTACGGATGTTTTATCGCCCAGGCATTTTTCGCGGTTAAAATATGTACTTTCCATAGCATTCCTAAACCTACAGTTCGACCCGTCAGTTCCGCCGCTTGCGCGATTATCAGCCATACAATTTGTCGCAGAATTTTGCCGAGCGGCTTCTGAGCATTTTTTATCACCATAGCATAGTGGTTTGTTGTAACATTTGCCTTGCATCCATCTGCACTTAGACTTAGAATCGTCAACTTCGCATGCCTTCTTTGATAACTGGCGCGAAGTCGATTGACAATGTTTATCACCGACACAATTATCATTGCCATATCCGGGGTTTTTGCATGATTTTTGTTTTGCCCAGTAGGCACAACCGTTGCCATTTTGATCTACCCACTTTTCATCATCCTGACACTTAATTATTACATCTTTTAGGTCGCATATACTATTTTGAGCTTTAACATTGTCAATATATTTTGTCATATCACCTTTTTTTTGTATTTCTGATGTGTTAATACCTGTGTGGCAGTCATTTTTTGTTTTGCAGGTGCTTATTTGTGTGCATGTTTTCGCGATTTTTCCTGGTTCTATTTTTCCTGGTTCTTTGTTTAATGGACAGCAATCCGGGCCGCATTTTATATCACTATGTTTGCTGCATGAGTGTGGACACTTATGTTTTAACTCATCGATCGATTGATAAATTTCCTTCCATTTGCACTTGGTTGCGCCGAGACCCTTCTCGCACTTAGACTGTGAATTTTGTCGGTCTGATTCTTGACACAATTTGTTTTCCCCATTTTTCCCCACACATTGTATACGTTGATGCAAAGATCGGTCATCGCAATTTAGAAATGCAAAATCTTTACATGTTAACTTATTGGGGAAATTATAATTATTCAGATTCAGTCTGTAATCTTCGTCATCTTTACAGACACCGCGTGTAACCCAATCACAACGCCGCAATGTAACATCATGCTCCCTCCCATCGCGGAAATATACTTTTTTTGTTTTAATATCAGTTAAACAATCGCGTTCACGTGTGTGTGTATCACATTTACCTGCATCCTCCTTGTTATTATTATCCAGCGACTCACATTTGTTCGTTTCACTGCTATTTTCTTTGCAAATACCGGTGGTGCCTTTTCCGCAGTCTGAGTCGTGTTCGCAAAATAATGGCGGGCCTAGAGAACACCGTTTCTCGTCTTTGTGTGATTCGACATAATTATCCAAGTCTTTGAGCAACGACCCACTGATTTCTTTTGTTTTTACATTGCATTCATTATAATTGAATGGGGTAATTTCAAGTTTAAGACCGTTGCTAACTTCTTTCGCACTAGAACTAGCGGTTGATTTTAATTTACAATAATTAGATTCACAACTACACACATTCGTTGGTTGTGTACTTGTTGCTTGGTGCATGCCTTCCAATGCGTTACGAATATTAGCTGTAACATTCACAGATCGAACATTCTCTGTCTTATATTGTTGGGTTTTTTTGTCATCTCCTGTGCTGGGAGATGTTATTTTTACCGTATTGTTGTTGTTGTTGATGCTTTGGATTGTTCCACTAAACCATTTTTTGTTTTTTGTTGGAGCGCCTTTGGTTTTTTGGTATTCAATTTGGTCGCCTACATGTAATTCCGCCGGATCGTAATTCTTTAATTGTTTAGTGGTAAATAGCTTGTTTAACCATGGTAATTTTTTCTTCAGCGTGTCAAACGTGCCACCACCAACTTTTATGTCTTCCATGTAAGAATTCAATTGGTCTCTTGTTATCTTGAAAGGCAATTGATTCTTAGTATATGTCATACGAACATAAAACTTGCCTGAAGAGTTAACAACAAAATTTTTAGTGTTGAGTGAGTTGGGGCATAGAGAGAAATCACACGCTACATTGCTTGATTTGCAATTCGATAAACCATTTTTTTCAAGTGGCTGCCACGGACCGTTTTTCTTATTCGCTATTTCTATTTTATCAGCCTTGAAAACTGAATGAAGATATCCATTTAAAACATATGCTTGTATTTTTATTTCTTGATTTTTTATGTTTGTATCGACTGCCCATACAGACGATTGACGCCATTTACACTTCCCATCGCTGTCGCGGCTCGTGCATGTGTCTATTGTTTTGCCTCCGCATTCGTCTGAGTCTGAGCTTTCATTGATAGGGTCCGTTCCCGCGTTAGAACTTACACACATATTTTTAGGAAATGTGTACAAATATTTCGTTATCGTTGTCTTTTTAGTGCATGTACGTTCCGACGGTGTGCATGTTTTGAAACCATATTTTTTACTAAATGTACATTTACCGGTCGTACCATCTTTGCAATCTGCATCTTCTTCGCATATAAGGGGAGGATATCCTTTGCATGTAGATGTTTGTGTTCCACACATACTAATATCTGATTCCGATTTCCCTGTCCAAAAACACTTTTTCGCCCCTTCACCATAAGTGCAACTATCGCCGCTCGCTTGGCGTATTTTTTCGCTGCATAGTTCTCTCTCGCCCGTGTCTTTCCAACTACACATACCATTTCCATTTTCGTCTTTAGGGACGAGAGCTTCGCAACCCTTTTTTGTTTTTTGTTCGCTGCAGGATTTAACTTCCCATTTGCAATTTATATAATCAGCAGTGTTATCGCATAGTTTGTTTTTCGCGCCTTTAAAATCATCACGAGGACAACAAAACCCATCCCGACATTTTTTGCTATTATAATGGATGGTCTCAACATTCCCATTTCCGATGGGAATCTTTGTTGTCGGATCCCACCCCCTTTTTATTGCGAATTCCTGCACCTCTGCGGGACTTCTGGTTTTTTCCCACCCTGTATTACTTGAACGGTGCCTAGCTCTTTGCGAATTGTATGTACTCCCTGACGCGCCCAGGCGAATATTGCGGTGCGGGCCATAATTACTGTGGGAAGCCCCATAACCTTTCGCGCAATAAGCTCCTGGGATTGGTTGGTCCGGGTAATAATGACACTGACCTAATTTGAATCCCGTATAATGGTCTCTACGATTTAGTATGTTTTTAGGGGCACTAAAAGACTTGCAATCCTCATCGCCTTTACTTAAATCACATTTTTTCCAATATTTTGCGGTTTGTGCGTTACCATCAAATCTGGAATCATTTCGTATTTCACATTCAGCTTCAGTACCCCTTATCTTACACAAGTTATTGAATTTGCCGTCGCGGGTAGAACATGTGCCAATGTTACCGCCGTCGCACGTAGAATTAGTCACATCCATCACGGACTTGCATTCCCCTGATTTAATAATATTTGTACATGATTTTGACTCAGAAGAGCAAGCTTTAATCTCATCACCTCCACAACAATTTGTAGCGTTATTACAACATGTAGTTGGGCATTTTTTAGCAAGGAGATTTATTTCCTCCTTTTTTTTCAACATTTTTAAACTACGGCGAGCGTCGGTATCTCCGGTCATTCCATACTGTTTAAATGTTTTTGTTTCATCTATTAATTCTTCTTCCCACCACGTAAATAGTCTTCCCGACAATTCTTTTTTTATCTTCGGGTATTTTTTGTGAAATTTGTGTATAGTTAAATTTAATTGATCAGGTGTTAACAGAGCAGTCCGGTACTTACACAAATAACTGTTGTTATTTTTTATTTGATCACATATAAGTTTAGTATTTTCATCCACAAACTTATAATCATCTTTACACGATACTAATTCACATTTGCTTGGGTAAGCGCATTCACTTGTATCTGTACATTTAACAATTGGACCATTTTTGCATATATATTTTTCATTCTCGTTATCTGTTGGTTGTTGTTTTGATAAATTGCAAGTTGAATCAAACGATACCCATTTCTTCTGATCATCCCATTTACACTGATTGGTAGCTTCGCAATACTTATATCCTGTTTCTGGGTCTTTTACAATACTACACTTGCCAGTACAACGTTTAGTGTACGTATCAACTTGTTCGCACAAACGGTTATCCGCTCCTTTTTTACAGTGTGGTGGTATATTACATGTATTGTCAGGGATATCTTTTTTACATTCAGCTTCAGATGATTGGCGATGGTGTTCAAAGCATACATGATGATCCCCGTAACAGGGGGAAGCGCATTTTGTCTTGCCCGAACTATACATGTCTGTTTTTATAGTAGTTTTGTCGCCTGTTTGAGTGTAACATGCTCCACTATTCAAATCGCATGGCTGATGTCTAAATTTGCGTTTCAAACTACATGTTTTCATTTTACAAGACTCACACGCAAGAGGGCACTCTCGTTTTAAAATTGCCCTATCGATGTCAGACATGCTACCTTTGTTGCATGTATCTTTGCTATAATCTTCGCATTTTTTGTTGTTATTATCAATAAATAATTCGTTATTCTTGCAATTATATGTACATACACCGTTAGTCAAATTATTATGATTATCTGGTTTACAGTCTGAGTCGTTTTCACATGGAATTGATATATTAGAACAAGAAGAGTTTGGTTTGTTGTAATTAGTGCTTGGGTAGTGGGTGTCGTTACCCCATAAATCTGTATTGTAATCATGTGGATCTATATCCCATTTACCTTTAATTTCTTCAGGTGTAATTGTTACTTTAGCTAATGTAAACTCAGCGCTTTTACTTGTTTTTTTTTCGCAATTTTCATTACAAATATAACAAAAGTTCATCCCCGACGAAGGAATATTTGAGCTAAATACAAATAAAATATCAAGGTCTTCATTATGTATATGTACAGGTTTCTTAATTATATTTTTAAAATTGTTAGAAACAACGGCAGAGTCGCATTTTTTCTGGTTATATGACCAGTTTGAATCGACAGTGTAGTTATTGTTGTTTATTTTAATTCCTGTAAGCTGAGGAATATGGGATATCGATACTGATGGTTTAGCTAATTCAATTGATACTGTGTATTTAGTGTGTTTGTCTACTTTTATTTTAATTTCATATTTTTTATCCCCTGGTTTTACATTCATATACACAGTTTTTGTTCGAACAGGACACCCGGGCCAACTAGCTGTAGGACACGCGCTGCAAGGTGCATCCGGCCATTTATGTGCCTTGTTTTTAGGGTTCTTAATCCCTCTTTGAAAAGAAAATACATTTGAACAAATTCTGCCGCAATTTGGATCAAATTGTTGTATGTCGCCGTACCCCTTGCACCATGTGTCGTCGATATCGCCCCCTCCTGGGGTTTCCTGAGGGCTTAAAAAATTTTGCCTGGTTTTTTGATTTCTTAACTGCTCGTTTTCGATTTTATGAATACACTCTTGGTTGTTGTATGTATCGGTAAATGATGGTTGATAATATTTTGCAGTTTTATCATTTAAATCACTCGAGTATTCTGTATACCCAGTTATCAGGTTGCTTGGCGTCCATAAACATCTATTTTCATTGCATTCAATCTCGGTTTTTTTTTGTTTGCACATTTGTTGGGTAGCTTGGCTGTTAGATTGATTCGGGTGAGCGACGCAAATATTAAATGGTCTCATAACCCTCCACTTAAGTTCTGCCATTTCCTCATTCATCGACGTTAATAGTTTGTCATTAGCTTCTTTTCTACAACCACCCGTGATAGATGATATTTCATAGTCATCGCATGCTAAATTTGCGGGATTAGTACAGAATATATCTTGAATTTCCCCAGTTAACCATTTCACTAAATCAGCTACTAAGTCCCCAAACACAAGAACACACAATACTCTTATTATTACATACAGCGCAAGTCCTACAAGCGGGTGTAACTTTGTTAATACTGTCCGTATTAATTCAGAAGCAACTTTGCACACATGCCAAGTACTTTGCTCTACCTTGAGTTCTCCTATAATATCTAATCCGCTTACTAACCCCCCTGGGCCAGTGCCACCCAGCATCAATTCATACATTTTTATACAACCGATTTTTCCTATTCCTTCATTTTTTGATATTTTTAAAAGTTCGAATCTGATAAATTTTTTTAGATCTTCGAAATCAGGTGATGTCCATTCACTCATTGCTTTGAAATCACCTTGTAACATAGTGACGAAAGCCGGTACCATGTGAAATGGATTTCCATCTAAATGTTCAATAAATGTTTCCCAGTTTAAACTCAGTTTGCTCATTAATTCATGGAACGATGGATCATTATCAAGCCAGGTAGGAATATCTTTAAATATATCAATTAAACAAAACTCTTCTGGATCGCAATGGGGTTGAGTTTTATCTAGACAACAAGGTTTTCCATCTCTCTTTATAC
>JAERSJ010000159.1 GCA_016845825.1 Methanobacteriota archaeon | reverse complement strand
GTTTTTCTGTAGTTCCCGCAATCGTCTTCTGCCGCGCTTCGTTCTTTAGCTAGTTCGCTGCATGGATCAGGGCATTTGCTCCTAATTATATGATATATTAATAAACCTATAATCACAATCAAAAGTACTATAATAATAATATGTTCGATTTTCATTTATTTATATATTAATATAATAAAAAAAAAATATTTTTTGATTGACAAGATATTAAACTACTCTCTCTTTCTAAGAGAGTAATCCTCAAGACATGGACAACTGCAAAAATAAACAGTTCGAAACCCCCCGCGTGAATTTTTAATTTTAGTTTTTAAAGTTCCTTCGTTCTTGCATTTTTCGCACTTGGTAGGTGAATCACCATCACCGCCGCCTTTTATATCTTTTTCCGTATCCTCAATCGCGGCATCGCTCTCCTCCGCCTGTTCTTCGGGATTTGACTCGGACTCTTCCGACAGAATGTCAAAAACATTATTTTCATCTTCCGAGTCGTCATCGCTTTCAAAAGCACCTTCAAATGAAGCTGGTGGTGACGATTCTTGTTCCGGGGGCGGTGACGATTCTTGTTCCGGGGGCGGTACTTGTCCGTAATTTTCCAGCATTGTTACATGGTCCAACAATAGGCCAAGCAAACCGCTAGGTTTAGGCAGGTCTTGAATATTTTGAATTGCCGGCGCATCATGTCGTGGTATTATTAAAGCTATCCACACAAGAGGGGTTTTTAATTTTGTAGTGGACATACATAGCCTTGCCTGGCTATTCCACTTGCATTCGGGTTGTTCGTTACATTTAGGTGAGATAGTTTTTTTGTATTTCGCGCATTCATCTTCTGTTATCGGTTCGTTTGTAAATTTGTACCGTAATTGCGTGCTGAATTGAACAGGTATTTTGTATATTTTATTATTTGCTTTGACCAGTGCTACCACAATGCCCTGGTGTAGCCGCTGAAAACCGTGCGCCGGTGGCAGCATGGCGCGCCGGTCATTAATTTTTTTTATCTGGGCCTCGACTCGCCTAAGGTCTTTTTTTACCAAATTCGTGAAAAAATTCTTCAACTTTTTTGTTTTTGCAAACGTAAACATGTTAGGGTCATTCATTTTTACTCTGAGTTCTGCTGCTTCTTCAATCAGTTGTTGTTCCATATTCATATTATTCGATGTTTGACATATGGGGCAATGTGGGTCTCGACATTCACGAACTACTTGTATATCGTGGTACGTATAAATTTTTTGAACGGTTCCCTTTACCCACTTATGTTTCATTTGATCGGTTAAATGCTTGGAAACAAAACTAACAACCTCTCCTTTGACTGTCACCGAATTAACGCCATCTCGAGGAAGTTTTACCCACACCGCATTGTTATCATCGATTCCTATATTAAAATCCCATTTTTTGTATGAAATATAATCGGGTTGTACAACAGGTTCGGGGGTGATATGATCGTGTGATACCGGGGGGGGTGCGATAGCCGCCGGTGTTTCTTGGACAACGTCCTTTTCCTCTCTCCCTTGCAACAACAAACGCTGTAAAAATACGGAATTAACGACCGACCTAGAAGAATGTTTTTTTGGCTGGATATCTGGCCGTGGATATAATATCAAATACTCGTTGATTAATTTTGATTTGTATTTACTCGTTGCATCCGCCAACTGTTCCGATACGAACCGGTGTCGTTTCGCCATGCTCTCGTCGTTCTGCGGGGGGGTGATTCTGTCATGTGCACGCAAAGTAGGAAATAACTCATTTTTTGATTTATTCATTAAAATTTTTGGGATAAACTTAACATCTTGTATATTTTTTTGCATCTCTTTGTTTTCTTTTTGCGTCACGTAAACATGAAATTCCGCGATTTTTTGGATGAATTCTCCTTTTGTTTTCGCAGATTCGCATACGCTCTCTATCGCAGTTTTAATAAATTCTGGGTATGATGATATCGTCCGTGTTTTTATGCTACCCAGTTTCATTATATTTTGATCCAATTTTTTGCTTGCGACTTCTATATTAATTGATTCGCCTTCGAATATTATATTTGTCATGAATTTGTTGTTTTCAAAATCACTAAGCCCTTTTTCTAATTGTGCGATGTCTTTGATCAACTTATATTCTTCTTGTGAACCACCGTATTGTTCTTCGGCTGGCGCGATACTCTTGAGCGTTGTCGAAAGAACAGACATCCCATACCGTTTCAAGTTGTCATCGATTGGCTCTCTGAGCATTTTATTAATTTTTTGACGTCGTAGTAATTCATTGGTTCTATGTCTTTTCCTTTTCATCACTTTCATATCCGCATACAGTATCGCGTGTTCATTGTACCCTTTTTTTTGTAATTTTCTTACCGGCCCAGCCTTTACCTTTACCTTTTTTTGCAGCGACCTATATCGTGTTTTATCTTCCAGGGCGAATTGTCGGTATAAATCCTTTTTGTCTTGTGTTAATTCACCCCATTTATTATTTGTATCGTTTCTGAGTTTATTTCTCAGACCCGGTAGTTCTCTTTTTGTCTTCTTTATACTTCGTCGTTTCTCTTCGATGCATTTTTTAATGACTTTATTTACGTTTTTAATATTTTTCGCATACCTAGGCGACCATTTTTTACACTCCTTCCTAAAATTTCTTTTTTCTTGTATATTACCAGAAGGACCATACAAGCGCTTCTCCCATTTTGACACAACGGCGTCATCATGCAGATTTCCTTCTAATAACAGTTTATTCGCTTTATTGTACAGTATGTTAGATTGGTGGCGGGTGAATTCAATCGTGCGACTTTTTAATTGCCGTTTTACTACATTCATAAGAACGACAAGGCTTATGTTTGGGGCATTTTTAAGCAACTTATTTTCATATTCTTTCAGCGCCTTCATGTTTTGTTTGAGCTGTTCTTCAAGGTTAAAAATTTTAATATGCTGGGGGGTTAATTCATTCATGCGAAAATACTTTCTGTCAGTTGTCGATAGTCGTGAAGATATGCTCATCTTCATCTTACTAGAAATAACACGATGCATTTTTATTTTTCCAGCGCTGAACTGTTCATCCAGTGATTTAACCTCTTTATCGACCGCGGTTTGCACTATTGATTTATTTTTATTATCGGGAAAACGGTGGGTAACTTGCCCGTGCAAAAATAATTTTTTTTTTAGTATATCTTCTTGGGTGTGCCCCTCGAATATCGACTGTTTTCCCCGCCGCATTAAATCTTCTTCCTGTCCATCAACATCTTCTTGGTCAACATCATCGGCGTAACCTGTTATCTCACCTTCATTATCCCCATCAACTGTGCTTTTTTCTTCAATATTCACCGAGTCTGTTATTTCTTGAGAAGCTGTTTGTTCTTCGAGTGTTGCAACAAACTTACAATTATGAATAGGGCATGCCAGCGATGAAAAAGTTTGCGGCTCAATTTTACTTTTTTTTATTTCTAATTCTTTTATAATAACATCGTCTATTGCATCTTTAAGATTTTGTTTGTTCACATCGGTTTGATCATTGTTAAACAAGGTATTGGCTTTCTTTAGTTTATTCCACGCTTTCTTAAGAGAGGTGTAAAAGATATCGTTCAAAACGTCATCTTTACACACGGTGTCATTATTTGAAACATCATCACGCGTCCCGCCTAACATCAAACCGGTCTGTTGAATTTGTTTACCTTTTTGATACATTTTTTCAGTAGGTAACGAATATACTTGTTGTTTGACCATCATTTATTTATAACAAAATATAATTTTTAAAATATTTTGTTATAAATAAATGACATCAAGATCAAGTATTTACACATCTATGGTAAACTCTCGGCTCAAGTCAAGGCGCAAGTCAAGGCGCAAGTCAAGGCGTCGCTCCCGGCGCAAGTCCCGGCGTCGCTCCCGGCGTCGCTCCCGGCGCAAGTCCCGGCGTCGCTCCCGGCGCAAGTCCCGGCGTCGCTCCCGGCGTCGCTCCCGGCGCAAGTCCCGGCGGCGCTCCCGGCGTCGCTCCCGGCGCAAGTCCCGGCGTCGCTCCCGGCGCAAGTCCCGGCGTTTAAGAGGTGGCTTGCCTATTTTCCCCAAAGTCCCCACAGATCCCTTACCTAACCATGCTTTTTTTGAAAACGAACGGAGCCAAGAAAAAACCGCTTTTCGCCGCTGCGCCAACCTGGGCCGCTTAGAGGCCGCAAAGGCCGCAAAGGTAGTCGCGCGCTGTAAGAACCACTACTACAACATTCGCCGACTCCGCCGTTTGCAAGCCTCCCGCCAAATAGCGGAACAGCGAGCGGCACAGCGGCGTCGCGAACGCGCTTTAGGCTTGCCTATTTTCCCCGAAGTCCCCACCCACACCCCACATAACTAATTATTTTAATGGCATGCCATGGGTGATTGACGGACCATGCAATGTATCGGGTGAAAGTTTATCTAAATCTCTTTTCACCAACTTCATACAAAATAGCCGTGCTTCTGTAAATTTTTTTTGCATGTTTTTAGTGAAAGAAGGGTCGTTGTTAATGACGTAGCGCGGCTTGCCTCCTACATTTTCACAATAATGATTCTTCAAAGGGTAAAACCAGCCAAGTTTTTTATAAATTTCATTAATCCAATCATCGCAAAACCAGTTAATAATCTCAGGGGGGAAATAATAACCAAATAATTTCATATGATTCCTAGACACGAATGTCTGTGTTAAAATGCGCATATTATTGTTGATTGGCCCTGACATTCCTTTATTGTTATTCTTTTGTAACGCATCAATGCAGTCATTCACCCAATCTTTTGTTTTAAACACAATATCATCACCACATTGGAAAAAATAATCACATTTATCATTGTACGCTAGTTTGAATAGCTGATTCCACATTACTGTTACGTGACCTTTGTTAGCGTCCATCATGTGGAATTGAATAGACACGTTTTTCATTATATTCATAAATCTTTTGAACTGGGCTATAATCTTTTCATTGCCAAACATGTCGTCGTCTTTGTCAATGCCTATGTAGAAAATATATTGGTGTTCATTGTTGTTATATGTGATTAGAAAAGTTTTCAGTGTGTATTTGTAAAGGTAACTGTCTTTGTAAGTTTTCCAATTTCTTTGTGCCGAAGTAGCCGGGATCAAAACACCGATCTTCATCTTTATTTCATTTTTACACGTTTATAAATAGATAATAAGTCTCTGGGAAACAAGCCGATACCGATGCCTAATTGACCTATCAACCTTTCTAGTAAATATTTGTCTAAGTTTTTTGGTTTGAATACAACGTCGGTTCCATCGTCATTTTTATATTCAAAGTCGCAGTTAATAAATTGCTCAATTTGCCAGCGCCAGCATCGAGCTGCGTTGTACGATTTCTCGATGTAATATTTCCCGAATGGCATGAATAGTGATTGGTCTTTATGTAAATCCCTAGTTTCCCACCATAACTCGCATAATTTAACTATCTGTTCGCTGCTGTCTTGTATCATTGAATTGTTTATATAAATCTATGTTTTATAACAACAATTCTAATTTAATAAAAATTGATTTGTATTTTTA
>JAERSJ010000158.1 GCA_016845825.1 Methanobacteriota archaeon | reverse complement strand
GGCCAATGATTGAAAGACTATCTTGGCTACCAATAGAAAAATTCAAATACAAACCCGAATTATCAAGAATATACAATGTAAAGGCTAATTGGGCACTCTACTGTGACAATTATCTCGAAGGCTTCCACATTCCATTTGTTCATAAAGACTTGAACCAAACATTAGAGTACGATGAATACTTTACAGAAGGTATTGATAACACTGTTTTACAAATAGGAATAGGCAAAGACAATGAAAACACATTTGACCTACCGAAAAGTCATCAAGATTATGGCAAAAATGTAGCTGCCTACTATTTCTTTCTTTTCCCAAATATGATGTTTAATTTTTATCCATGGGGGCTTTCTGTAAATGTAGTCAAACCAAAATCCCCGGAAGAAACCCAAATCGAGTACTTTACTTATGTTTGGAAAGAAGAGTTGATGGAAAAAGGGGCTGGAAGTGGATTAGATAAAGTAGAATTAGAAGACGAAGAAATTGTAGAATCTGTTCAGAAGGGAATTAAATCAAAAGCTTACGATAGAGGAAGGTATTCACCAAGAAGGGAAATTGGTGTTCATTACTTTCACAAATTAATACAAAAATATTATTGATTCTAACGACGTTTGAACATCCTAAATTCCATAAGTCTGTCGACTAAATAAATTGAGCCTGGATATTTTTTAGGTATTCTAAGACTCAAAAATGGAATAGTTCCTATACTTCTGCCTATTCCTGAAATAATAAATATTGTGAAAATGGCTTTCCAAGTGTCGTTGTAAAAATCTTCAAGATAGCCGGCCATATATCCTCCAATAAGTGCTCCAACAAAGGTAGTTATTCCAACACGAGTATTGTAATAGCTAAAGTATGCAGCCCTTTCTTTGTTAGGTGCAAGGTCTAGAACCATTGCGTTAGAAGTTATCAAAAATGCACTGAAACATGGGCCTAGAATAACTATTTGAAGAAGTATCATAACTTCAATAATAGGAAAAAAGGCATAAATGAAAGGCAAGATAGCAAACCCTATCCTACTCATTATTAGAACCGGTAACGGCCCGACTCTGTCAACTAATCGACCCATAATTGGTTGAAATGCCATTTCAGATACTGCACCAACTAGACTAAAAGCAACCAATACAATATTGTCTACCTCAAGAACCTCAATTAAAATCATAGCAAATAAGGGCCAAATCAGAGACATGTTCAAAGCGTAAAATGCCTGAGCACGAACGTAACTTTGAAAAGTGTTAGAATATTCTTTCTTAGCAGTTTCTGATAGAACTAAATCCTTTGTCTTTTCAGGGTCTCTGTAGGGTACTCTGATTAGTATTAGGCCTCCAATGAATGTAGCTACTGCCGCGAATGTGAATAATGGCCTAAACGGTTCCGCTGAATTTGAACCGTCAGTATATACTGAATAAACTGCAATTAGTGAACCTACTAAACCAAGCAAACCACCTATAACATGGAATTTACTTAGGGTACTTCCTCTCTTAGAGGGATTCATCCAATCTCCCTGTAAAGCTGCCCAAGTCGGATTGATAATTGATAACGAAACTGAGTAAATTACTACAAGGAGTAACATTTCGTTAGGATCATTAACTGTTGAGAGTAAATATAAGGAAATAGCTCCAAATATTGAACCGCCTATAATCCAATAAGTCCTTATAGATTTAGTATCTGAAACCCAACCCCAAAAATATTGCAAAGCATTTGGTAAAAGATTCATCAATGATTGAATCCAAGCAATTTGCTCAAATGAAGCTCCCAATCGCACAGCATAATAACTCAAATATGGCATAGAGATATCATTAGCAAATGAACTTGTGGCATGATATGCATATAATTCAGTTGGAGGTTCTATTTCCTCGCTAGTATTGTCTGTACTCAATAATTTCAACTGCAGTTATGCAATATAACATTACGCACTGCATTTGTGCACTAGAGAGAAATCATTTATATACTATTGAAAAGGGGCGGTAGTGCCTGGCATAACCAAACTAATAGGAATTTACGACGCAGATGGAGGAATCTTTGGTGAGATTAAATATTTTGCAGGTAAAATATTCTCAAATAAACACTGTTCCCTTTGCGATATTACTCACGGTAAGGCCAAAAATGAATGGGCCAAATGTGAAAAAAGATTACCCATAACCATTGATTTTATCCATCTCAATGAAAGGAATTCTGCTATTGAAAAGTATACCAAAGGAGTCACTCCTTGTGTTATCGGAAAAACTGCTACAGGGTATGTCACTATAGTTACCAAAGAAGAAATGAATGAATGCAAAGGTAATGCATCTAAATTTGAAGAATTGATAAAACAGAAGTTACAAAATCAATAGTATCACTATTATAGCCCATTGAGAAAGGCGTATTGTGGCTGAACAAAAAGAATCTCGCCTGAACGAATTCTTAGAAAATCCTGAACGTTCACTTTGGTCTATTGCGATTCCGGTTATTGCTGGTATGGCTATACAGACTTTCTATTCAATAGTTGATATGCTGTTCATTGGCCAGTTGGGCGGAAGTTCGATTGCTGCAGTTGCATTCAATATGCCCCTTTACTTTTTCGTTATGGGAATTACATTTGGAATTGGTACGGGAATTACAGCTACAATAGCCAGGGCTATTGGAGAAGAGGATAAAGAAAAAGCAGATAATGCTGCAAAGCACGGCCTGTTGATTGCGCTTTTTATGGGAATTACTTTAACATTCTTTGGCTTATTAACTGGTAAAAAAGTTCTTTCAATGTTGGGGTCGCCTGAAGAGCTGATTGATGAATCATGGAGCTACCTCAGAGTCACTTGCTATGGGATGATGTTTATTGTGTTTTCAATTGTATTCCGATCAATACTAGCTGGTGAAGGTGACATGAAATTCCCAGTAATGGTAGCAGCTACAGGAACAATCTTGAATATTATTTTAGATCCTATTTTTATTTTTGACTTAGACGAATACGGAGGATTTGGATTAGACATGGGTGTGAAAGGAGCTGCTGCTGCAAGCGTAGTTTCTCAAATGATAGTATTTTTTATCTTCATATTTATGCTATTTTTCAAGGATCATGCGTATATCTCATTTGATATGCAAAATTTTACCTTTTCAAAAGATGTCATGAAAGAAATTTTAGTTGTTGGAATTCCATCCTCAATATCAATGATTATTATGTCGTTTGGACAAGGTGTCTTTAATTATATTTTAATAATTGGATATGGACCTGACGCTGTGGCTGCATACACTATCTCTGGAAGATTGGATATGCTAATGTTTCTTCCAATCATGGGAATTGCTACAGGCCTAGTTACTACTGTGGGAATGTTTGCTGGGGCAAAAAGATTTGACAAAGTGAAAAGTATTATCATTTACGCCATTTCAAGAGCGTTCATTATAGTTGCAATTGCTTCAACTATTGTATACTTGCTTGCACCAACCATCATTAGTCTATTCACCGACGATGAAAATATCAAAAGTATTGGAGTAAGTGCATTGAGAACATTATGCTTCACATATCCATTTGTTGGAATTGCAATGCCTTGTGGTAGAATTATGCAGGGATTAGGTCAGGGAATACCAGTTCTTGTAATTACGGCATTGAGAGTTTTACTTGTTTCGGCACCTTTAGCTTATTATTTTGCAATTATTGATTCTAGAGACATTGTTTGGGTATGGTATTCTATTGCCATTTCTGTTAGTGTATCTGCTATAGTTGGCCCCCTATGGGTTAGAAAAACCATTAATGAAATGGAAAGCTCAAATGAAAGTCTTACCAACTAGAGCTAATGCCAAAAAGAAAAGAACTAAACCTATTACACGATCTATAATTACTGAATTGGAACGTAACGTATCAATCAGCGGAGTGCCTGCAAGAACGGCTGCAACTAAAACATACCAGATAGTATCTATAAGCCCTGCTAAAATTGCCATGATTATTCTTTCCATTTGATTCATTTCAGGATCAATGAATTGACTAAATACAGCTACCAGAAACACTAAAATCTTAGGATTTAAAAAGGATATCAAGAAACCCTCAATGAAACCCTTACGTCCACTAATTTCATGAGTTTCATTAGCGTTTGAAGGAACATAAGTGAGCATGTTGTATGATAACCAAAGTAAGACTAGAGCTCCGCTCCACTGCAGTAATAAAAATGTAGAATCATGAGCTAGTAAAAGAGCCGAAAGTCCTGTAACGGCAACTAAAGCATAAAGTCCAAAGCCAATCCCATGACCAATGCCGGTCATAATGCCTTGTAACCTTCCACCGGAAATTGTATTTCTCAAAACCACGGCAAGGCTAGGTCCCGGCGACATTGCTCCCATTGCGCAAACAATTGATAAAGCCAGAAGAGAAGTCAAATCCATTACTATCTATTTTCTCCTAAATTTTATCAATGTTGAACCTAACCCCTTATCGGATAATTTAAGTTTACAAATTTCAGGATATATCCGTTTTATATCTCTCTGCAAGCCATTTTCACGTTGGACGTAATCTTTGATGACAGTCCCTAAATTATGACCATGAACTAGTTCAATAGAAGGTTGCGAAGATTCCCAAGCTTCAGCAACCGCAATCTGTGATTTTAACTTAGCATCTGATAGAGGTAGACCGTGAAGATCAACCCGCATTTAGCTTATATTCCTAAAATTTCTTTAGTCTTCTCTGGATTGTCTGTTGTTAGTGCTACATCAGCAGCATCCATTTCCATTTTCATAATGTAAAATGAGATGATGTTAATGCCTGCATCACTCAACTTAGTTGCCATTTTTGCAAGTGCCCCTGGTTCATTTGAAAGTGTTGTCAATAGCAATTCGTTAGCTTCGAAGTCTCTACCCATATCTTTCAAAACTTTAGCTGTAGCTTCCTCATCATCGGTGACCATTGTTACTGAAGCACTCGAACGACCCATGCCTACACAACCAAGAATATTGATTCCATTTTCTCCAACAGCTGATGCGACTTCAGCCAACTCTCCTGGCTTATCAGCCAATGACACATTGAATTCTTGCATAATATTTCCCTATCAAGGGGATATATATGTATTATGCTCTTCTAGATCTGGAAATTGTGACTAATAGAAGCGAGAACACAACAAACGCAAATGAAAAGCCTGGAGTATCTTCACTTTTAGAAGGGAGTGCTTCTCCTATATTCAAAGCAATTGTTAACGGTGCACTTATTCCCTCGGAACTAATTGCCCTAACCCAAATAGTATGATTTCCTTTTCCAAGTTGAGTTTGCATAACATCTATCTTATCTATAGAATCAACAGTATGCCAAATATCTTCAATGAGAACATCTCTCCATTCAATATTGGAAATGTTACCCTCTGTAACAAATTCTAAATTTTGATTTTCATAAACGAAAAATCTAGACGCAGTGTCGTTACCACCATCTGTTTCATTACCTTCGTAGTAAATAACAGAAGTATCTGCACTCAAATTAATCGAAAGACTAGCATCATATTGAATTGCTTCTTCCAATGCTGCATCCATTAAAACAAATCCCCAACCGTAATCATTGTTTGGCCTTACAGGATGACTCAACCATCTGTATTCAGCAGTTGATTCCAAAATACTTCGAACCATCAAAGGCTGTAGGTCTGGATTTGCTTGAAGAAGTAGAGCTGCCATTCCTGCAACCATGGGTGTAGCCATACTTGTTCCGGAATAGGATGCATAGCCGTTTCCACTGTTTGCTTCAACCGACATTACTGCAGAACCGATTGCAGCTACATTAGGCTTAATTTGGCCTTCATGAGTTGGACCCTTACTTGAATAAACTGCTAATTCTTTGCTATCTTCTGTAGAACCTACAGTTATGACATCCTTAGCTGCACCAGGTGTACCTATTGTTCCGTAACCACCGCTGTTACCTGCTGCTATCATTAACGAAATCCCCGCTGCTACCATCTCATTTGCTAAATGGGTAATACGCTCTTCTTGTTCTTGAGTTAATTCAACTAACCAAACACCACCTAAAGACATAGAGGCTGCACGAATATTGTATTTGATTTGATTATCAATAGTCCACTCCATACCCTTCATCACTTCTGCAAAGCTTCCTGAACCTCCACCGTCTAATACCTTGACACCGACTAAAGAGGCACCAGGGGCAACTCCTCTGTACGGTGTTGAACCATCACTTAATGGACCTTCACCAACTGCACCAGTTCCTGCTGAAATACCTGCACAATGTGAACCATGGCCTTGATCATCATATGGCTCTGTTTCACCGCTTCCATCGTCCCCGCTGCCATCTAGCGCATCATAGAATGCAACAACCTTAGGATCTGCAGTTGAAGGATCATCATCGAAATCATTCAAACCTACATGTAATGGATCAATACCTGTATCAATAATTGCAATGCTAATTCCTTCTCCGGTATATCCAAAGTCCCAAACAGTATCAACATGATGAATGCCTATTGCATTATCCAAAGCAATTTGTAACTCACCATTAAGAGTTAGAAAAACTACTCCTTCAACTTCAAGTAGTTCATCTAAAAGTTCAGTTTTAACCTCGCCCGAAATTATTGGAATATGGTGAAAACGCCAAGAAGGCTCAAACCCTACTTCATCAATTAACAATTGTTCGTCTTCTTTTGTTGGCATGTGATCAAAATCTACTAAAACTGAAATTTTGCCGTCGTAAACATACTTTCCTTGCTCAAGTGCTATGTCCAACATATCATGCATACGATTTTTATCCATATCCATTCTAGTGTCTTCCCACCATCTGTCCTCATGATTTTTTGCTAGGGAAGAGTATGAAACTATCCTAAAATTCTCTTCGGACTCGCCTCCAAATGACAAAGATGGTTGAAAGCTAACCATAATCGCAAGCATAACTGCTACTACTGCACGCATAGTCAGTCAAGGAGTCTGGGATAAAAAATATTCGTAGAAATAATGGTGGACCCGTCGGGATTTGAACCCGAGGCCTCCTGCTTGCAAAGCAGGCGATCTTCCAGGCTGATCTACGGGCCCGATGAAGTTTAATGGGGGAAGGGGGAGATAAAAACGACTATCACTATTCTCTTACTCCGGTTTGAACATTCCAGAGACGATAATAACTTGATTTATTAGCTATTAATTGTTCGTGCTTACCTGACTCAATTACTTTTCCACCATCTAAGACTATTATTGAATCACTATGCCTTATCGTAGAAAGCCTGTGAGCAATAACTATGGTCGTTCTATCTTTTGATATAAAATCTAAAGATTTTTGCAAGGCTTCTTCAGTCTCATTATCAACCGATGAGGTCGCCTCATCGAGTACTAAAATTGGAGCATCTTTCAGAACTGCCCTGGCAATCGAAATTCTTTGTCGTTGACCTCCAGATAGCTTGTGTCCTCCTTCGCCAATCTGAGTATCGTATCCATCTGGCAGACTTTCAATGAAATCATGTATTTCTGCAACTTTGGCTGCATCAATGATTTCAGACTCAGAGGGTTCTTTACTTCCGTACGCTATATTTTGTAAGACGGAGCCTGGGAACAATGTAATAGTTTGAGTGACCAAGGAAATAGAAGATCTTAAATCCTTTAGACTTAGTTTTGATATGTCATTTCCGTCCAAGAAAATATTTCCTGATTTTGGCACGTGAAATCTCAACAACAGACGAATGAGTGTAGTCTTACCGCTCCCTGTGGGTCCAACTATGGCTTGAGTAGTGCCTGGTGCAATTTTAAAATCAAAATTATCTACTACAAGCTCTCTTCCGGGGTAAGAGAAACTAACATTTTCAAAACTAATTTCTCCTTTGACATTAGAAGAATCTAAAGGCAAAGCCCCTTCTTCAATTCTAATTTCAGTCTCCAATAAATTAAGAACTCTTGTTGTGGAAACCATGGCTCTTTGGTACAAATCAAAAGTTTCTCCCAACCTAGTTAAAGGCCAAAGAAGTCTTTGCATCATAAATATCATAACGCTATAGGATGCAATGGCCATTTCACCTTCTAAAGTAATCAAACCACCATGAAGCAACGTACCTGTAAATCCAACAAGTATGGCCATTCGAATAAGTGGAACAAAGGCAGCACTGAGTCTTATTGCATCCTGATTAGCCTCACGGTAAGCTTGAGAAGCTTTTCTAACTCTTTCGACCTCAAGTTCTTCAGTTGTGAAACTCTTAATTGTACTAATTCCACTCAAATTATTAGACAACAATGCATTGAGTAAACCAACTTCTTTCCTCACTTTAGAATATCTGGGCGCTATTCGTGATTGAAACATAAAGGACCCAATAACAATAACTGGAATTGCTCCAATCGAGTATAGGGCAATTGTAGGTGAAATATAGAAAAAAATTGCTCCTATTATCACAACAGTAGTACTAACTTGTAGTATTTCATTTGCACCTTTATCCAAAAATCTCTCTAATTGATTAATATCATCATTCAAAATTGACATTAATTCCCCTTTAGATTGATCTCCAAACCACTCCATTTCTAAATTCTGAATATGTGAATAAGCATCTAGTCTTAATTCGTGCTGAACTGTCTGTGCCAAATTACGCCATAACACTCCATAAATATATTCAAATAATGATTCAAAAACCCAAATTATAACTGTTAAAATAGACAACACAATTAATTGTTCCTTAGGGTCTGAATAACCGAAATCTGACAAAACTGATTCTTCTTGCTTAACTACAACATCTACTGCGGCACCTATCAACAAAGGTGGTGCTAAATCGAATATCTTATTCAAAATAGAAAATAAGGTAGCTAACCACATTGTAGACCTATGATTTTTTGTGTGGGCTAATAATCTACGAATCGGTACTTGCTCAGTCATTGTTGTCTTACTCTTGCATAGTGTCCATCTGAAATTTGAACAAGTGGAATTACTTCGTTCAAACTTGAACGAACAATATAGTCAATTCCCTTTCCTTCAATTGCACTGATTTCTAATTTCTCTTGCTCTGTTATTTCTGTAGCCAATTTAGCTTTTGATTCATCCAAATAATTAATTGGACTTGGAACATCTCCAAGAATCATAATTTTGTCCTTATTTTTATCAAAACTTGGAGTTGCAGACAAAAGGGCTTTGGTATATGGATGCTGAGGATTAGAAAATAATTCGTCAGTGTCTGCTTCTTCAACAACCCTACCCAAATACATGACTGCTAAGCGATCACACATGTACTCAATTACTGATAAGTCATGTGAAATGAAAATATAAGTTAAATCATATTTCTTTTGTAAGTCATTGAGAAGATTGAGAATTTGAGCTTGAACTGACACATCTAAAGCAGAAGTAGGTTCATCTAAAACTAATATTTTTGGATCAAGGGCAAGAGCTCTAGCAATAACTATCCTCTGTCGCTGACCTCCTGAAAATTCGTGTGGATATCTATACAAGTGCTCCTCACCAAGACCTACATTTTCCAACAACTCAATTACTCGCGAACGTACATTATCTGTTTTACCATGTATAACAAGTGGTTCACTCACAATATCTTTAATCAACATTCTCGGGTTCAAAGCCCCCATTGGATCTTGAAAAACAACTCCAATTTGTTTACGGAAATAACGTAATTCTTCACTAGTTAAATCCTCTAAATTATTACTACTAAAATTATTCCCAGTAATTTCTTCAGATAAGATAACCGAACCTGAAGTAGGTTCTACTAGTCTAAGTAAAGTTCGCATTAAAGTAGTTTTTCCACAGCCACTCTCACCAACTATACCAAATGTTTTTCCAGATTCGATTTTCAAATCTACACCATCTAGAGCCTTCACCAAGGCCACATCAGTTCCCCAGGAATTTTTAACAGGAAAATGCTTCTTCAAATTTTTAAGTTTTAATATTTCCTTCATAAGACACTAGTCTCCTCTAGATTAGGAACTTTCAATCTTTCCTTACTACCTTTTGGTATAGCTTCCAACAGGCCTTTAGTATAGTCATTCTTTGGATTTGAAAATATTTCTTCTACTGTAGCTTGTTCGACAATTTTACCCTTGTACATGACAGCTACCTTTTCACATGTTTCAGCTACTACTCCTAAATCGTGTGTTATCAAAAGAACAGACATATTCTCCTCTTTTTGAATGTCTTTAATTAATTGTAATATTTGGGCTTGAATTGTTACGTCCAATGCAGTTGTTGGCTCATCAGCAATCAGCATTTTAGCTTTACCTGCTAAAGCCATTGCAATCATTACTCTTTGTTGCATACCTCCGCTCAATTCATGAGGATAGGAATTGGCTATTTGTTCAGGATTAGGTAATTTAACTCTAGACAAGGCATCAATTACCATCAAATCTAGTGCAGATGCAGGATTATATCTCTGCAAATAATCTCTTAAGAACATCAACATAATCACAAATAAGAAAGGTAAAGAAAACCTCCACTGACCTAACATAACGAACAGAGAAATAAATGATATGCAAAAGGCCATAATTGTAAACTCTACACCAGGTGAAGCTTTCCATTTTTCACTTTTCAAAGTTGGAATTTCTTTTTCTAATGCTAACTTTTGAAGCTCTGCATTTTGATGAAGGACTAGAATCTCTCCAATTTGATCATTAACTGTCATGACTGGATTAAGTGCAGATAAAGGGTCCTGGAAAATAATACCAATTTCACCACCTCTTATTTCTCTTAGTCTTTCATCGGAAGCATTTGTTATATCTTCTCCATTTAGCATAATAGTGCCATCAACGACTTCACCAGCCTTTGGAAGCAGTTTCAGAGCTGAATAACAGGTAACAGATTTTCCACTACCTGTTTCTCCTACTAAACCAAATATTTCTCCATCTTCGATTTTAAGATTAACTCCATCTAATGCTTTAACGACACCGTCATAAGTATTGAAATTTGTTTTTAAATTTTCGATTTCTAACATTAGTTCCTCTGCTTAGGGTCCAAAATATCCCTAATTCCATCTCCTAAAAGATAAAAGCCTAGAGCCCACAAGGCAATAACCAGTCCAGGGAAAAAGAAAGACCACCATTGACCTAGTAAGATATTGTCTTGTCCGAATGAAACAAGTTTACCCCATTCTGCTAAATCGGGCCCTCCTCCGAATCCTAAAAAGCCTAACGCAGCTAAAGACAATACGATACCTCCCATGTCCATAGTAGCAATAACAATTACAGAGGTAATGCAATTAGGAATTACATGTTTAAATATTATTCTAAAATCTGAAGCGCCTGATGCTTTCGCAGCTTCAATATAGGGCAATTTACGGATACGAAGGGCCTCCGCTCTGATAATTCTCGTAAACCCAGGCCACCCCACTATTATGAGAGCGTACATCAACATTTCAATAGAAGTATCTTCAGTAACTGCAATAATTGCTAAAGCCAAAACTAAACCTGGGATAGCAATAAAGACATCTGTTACCCTCATTACTATATCATCTACCCTACCTCCATAATATCCAGAAACTGCTCCAATTACAACTGCAATAAATGTACCAGTAAATACAACCTTAACTGCAACATCCAGTGAAGTACGGCTACCCCAAACTATTCCGTAATAAATATCGTAACCTCTGTCTGTACTTCCCAAAATGTAACCATCTACCTCACCTGAATCTGCTGTACAAGAAAAATAGCAAGGTGGTTGAAAATTCCTGGGTTGATTGAAAGAAAAATGTTCTTCCATTCTCATAGGATCTCTCTGATTTTCTGAAGGCGGTGCAAGCCAAGGCGCAAAAAAGGCAACTGAAATCAAAGATAAAACCAAAAAGAGACCTAGCATAGTGAGTGGATTCTTTCTAATTTGGTACAGTGTTCTTTTAAATTCATCAAATTTTGGTGTGAGGCTGTCTTTCAAATCGTTCCAATTGTATGCTAGATAACCAAAATAAAAAATAGCTAAAAACATTAAAATAGTCATGAAGAAACCTGATAGTATTGACCAAACTACAAACAACGTTCCTAATGATAACAAAAGGAGCCAAAGGTCTTCGGGATTGTTCCAAAATCGTACCCCCATAAAATATAACGAAAACGAAATGAGGGAAACTAGAATGATAACGCCAAGTACAACTGCATAATTTACGCTAAAGTAAGTTGTGACTAAAAGTAATATTGAAAGAGAAACTATCACTATCTCTGCTGTACTCGAGTGGCCGCTTAATTCAACTCTTGGATCTAAGAAAGCATACAAAATATCAACAATTAAATTTGCGATTATGTAAAGAAAAGCTGAAAACAAAGTATATGCAAGTATTGCAGATACATCTAAACTTCGCATTGCTGTAATTGCCCATGCACCCAATCCTGGCCAAGTGAAAATAGTCTCAGTCAATACTGAACCATTAATTAATCCTGCAAATCCCATTCCTAGAAGCGTTACTGTAGGAATCATTGCATTTGGAGCTCCATGCTTGTAGGTAATTTGACTTTCAGAAAGACCCTTAGATTTAGCTGTTCGAATGTAATCTTGACCTAAAACATCTAGCATATTTCCTCTCATCAACCGGATAATTGTTGCCATTGAACTATATGCTAAAACGGTAGCTGGAAGTATCATGTGCATTAAAGCATCCTTAAAATGAATCCAAGAACCTGCAGCTATAGCATCAAAAAGTAAAAAATTAGTATTCATATCAATAGGATCTTTAATTTCCCAAAGAACTTCATCAAAACGAGAAGTAATTGGCCAATTTAATTCAGGAAAATAAACATCAAGAGTTACTGCGAAAAAATATTGAAGAACTAAAGCGAACCAGAAGATTGGTATTGCAGAACCTGCTAATGCAAATAAACGAATACTATGGTCTTCCCAACGATTCTGCCTAATTGACGAAAAAATTCCAAGAGGAATCGCTGTTGCTACAGCAAATATAAAAGCTAAAATTGAAAGCTCAAGTGTTGCCGCAAATCTATACCGCAAAGCGTCTGAAACTTCTTCATTTAGAACTTCTGAATAACCCCAGTCAAAAGTGATTACACTTTTGAGATAAGTAAAATACTGAACATAAATTGGCTCATTAATACCGTGTTTCTCAGCCAACATTTCGTATTGTTCATCAGTAGTTCTTTCGGTTACGTATGCGGCTAATGGATCTCCCATGCCATATGACAAATAAAATGTGATTATAGTAACACCTAGCAAGACCGGAATAGTCAATGCTAATCTTCGGGCTACATATATCCAGAGTTTCACGTCCTGCTAAAGAACGTTTTACTTAAGAATAGAGTGTCTAACTCTTACTCAAAGTGTAATACAATGTGCCATGCATCATATTATGATACCAACCATTTACCCAGTCTTTGACAATTCTATAACTTGTTGGTTGGTAACACCAAATATGTAGTGCTTTTTCATGTTCTAAATCTGCAATATCATAATACATCTGCTGTCTTTGAAAAGTGTCTTGTTCAGCCGCTGCTTCCATTATTAAATTATCGAGATCATCGTATTGAAATCCTAAGTAATTTGAAGGGTAATATCCCTCTGCACCATGTAAGAAGGGATGAGCGAAGTTGTGTGGATCTGAATAATCTGCACCCCAACCAAGCATGAAAATTGGAATTTCTCTGGTTTTAAGTTTATCTAAAAACAATGGCCATTCAAGTCCCTGAATTTCAATATTAAAATTAGGGTTTAAACTCTCAATCGAATTTTCAAGTAGTAATAAACCTTCAAGCCTTACGTCATTACCTAGATTGTAGTAAGCGTCAACACTGAATCCAGTATCCCAAACGCCGGCTTCTCTAAAGTGCATTTCTGCCATAGACAAATCATAGCTATATTGTGGACCATTTGGATTATATCCTAACATACCATCAGGAATTGGACCTCTTGGTTGCTGACCTCTATTATCTATTACATCATTGATAAATGTATCATAATCAAAAGAATAACAGAATCCTTTCCTAATATCCTCATTAGCAAAAAAATCACTAGAAGGCGCAGAACCTTCGTGATTAGCTATATCATGATTGAAAGATATCTGAATCATAGTCATGGATGGAAGATTAGATTTGTAATCAATATTATCATAAGTTAAAGCTTCATCAACAAATGTTGGTTGAACATAGACTGAATCTGCATTACCTGATCTTAGTTCGAGTAATCTTGCAGATTGATCATTATTTTTTTTGATAACTACAGTTTCTATGAAACCTTTTGCTGTAACACCAAAGGACTGCCTCTCACTATCAGACCAACCCCTCCAATAATCTGGATAGTACTGCATCAAAACATACTGCTCTGGAACCCATTTTCCGCCATAATCTTCATTCATCATGTATGGACCCGTGCCCATTACTTCCTTTTCAATTGATGTACATTGCACTCCAGCTGCAGGGAATCCGCAACCTTTGCTAGAAACCCAATCTTTAGAAACAATTGAGCCTGCTGTGTAAGCCATTATTGGCAAAAATCGTGGTGCAGCTTCCTTTAATTGAAATTGAACCGTATATTGATCAATCTTAGTGATGCTATCTACTATTCCATCACCGTCTTCATCTGTATCATCAAGCAATTCTGCGTACATCCAAGAAGGACCGAGACCCATTATCAACAATCTATTAATTGAAAAAACTACATCATCTGCGTCCATTTCTGAACCGTCGTGGAATGTGACTCCTTGCCTAATTTTAAAAGTGTAAGTCAAACCATCTTGTGATATTCCGCCATTAGATGTGGAAGGTACTTCTGTAGCCAAAACAGGAATCAATTTATCTTCCTGATCTCTATCGTAAAATACTAAGGTTTCATAAGTATTTGATAGAACTCCTCCGCTAGCTGAATCATAAGCTTCTGCTGGATCTAATGTTCGTGGATCTCCAATACTAACTGTTGTATAAACTTTAGGATCTGGAGACTTAGATTCAGATGATTGCTCAGCAATTACTCTAATAGTCCTATAAACTGTATCAGGGATATTCTCTTCACTAGTAACTGTGAGCTTGACTGGATAACTACCAAGTACTGAAAAACTACTGAAACCACCTGCAGAACCAAATGTATGAGATACCTCTGAACCTGTACCCGTTTCGCCGTCACCAAAATCCCAAGACCATGAAGTTATTGCTGAATTAGATACAGACCAATCTCCGTCATCATCTTGGGACCAAGCCCAAGAACCTGCTCCACTAAAATCGATAGAAGCACCAGGGGAAACAACTGAAGCTTTAACTGAAAGAATTCCGTGTGGCACTCCTGAACCTTCATTGACTTCACCATGTAAGACTGTAATGTAAGTTAGTCCCTGATCGTTGTTACCAACAGCCCCGTCATCGTCCGTAACTGATAATGAAACAATGTAGTCACCAGGACTCTGGTATCTGTGCATTGCCATTTTGGTGGTTGCTGTATTACCGTCTCCAAAATCCCATAAATAAGAAGAAATTGAACCATCTATATCTTCTGATTGTGATGCATCAAATTGGATTTGGTCATTAAGATTTACAACACGTAGACCAGTCACTACATCCACAACAGCAGTAGGATTGATATTTTTACCTATAGCTTCTTCTGTGTCAATACAACCTGAAAACATTAGCAGGCCAACAATGGCCATCGAGCATATTTTTTGTATTTGATTTTTCATTTAGTTCACCGTTATTGTGAATTGAGAACCTGCATTACATCCTGCAGGAACTTGAACATTAACCGATCTACCGTCAGGTAGACCTACTGTCAAGACTTGACCCGAAACGACGCCTGGAGGGACCGTTATTGTCATACTAGTAGGCTCATTAGAAGGAACTGGAGGTACTGCTGCCTGAGGGGCAGAAGGTGGTGGAGCCACTGGATTTAGTGACTGTTGGGAAGGAGGTGCAATCATAGGTGAAGCTGCTGCCGGAGGTTGAGCTGGTGCTTGAGCAGGAAAACCCCAGTCATCTTGTGGTTCTTCATCTTTTCCTATGAAGGATGTATATCCTCCATAAGCTATTGAACCAATTCCTCCCAATATAAGAAACATGAATATATATTCATTAACTGTGGAGTACCGAGATGTAATAGTATCAGAAGCTAATCCAGAGCCTCCGTTTTCATACCCTTTTAGAGTATAGTCGCCAGTACCATCCTGAACAACTTCAAATTTAATTATTACGCTATTTCCAACACCGAAATCTCCCATTATATCTGAGCCAAATCGGAAAGGCGGATCATTTTCAGATTTTCCGATTGTTTCTAACCAAACAAGTGTTTTACCATTGTCAAGCTCCATTCTTGCAATACTATCTGAAATAGTGATTGTATCTCCAATAGAATAGTCAGTGTACTTTTCTTGTCCGGATGAAGTATCAATTTGGTCTACAAAATCTTGCCCTGAGATACACATCATCTTCGGAAAAATATAAGTTAACCCAAGAAGTCCAATAACTGCAAATACGACACCTACTGCAATAAATGTATTGACGCGCACACTACAACACTTTACCTGTTAGATTTAAGGCTTACCTGTAACCTAATTGTTGAATAATTTATTCCTATAGGCTGTAACAACTGCCACACCAACGACTAATATTCCGAGTACTACTGATATAGCCATGAAATTATCTGAAGAGCTTTCTGATTCACCATAAGCATAGAAACTCGAATGTGTGGACAATGAATAAGATCCTGAATCTCCTACAGATCTTACTAACAGTATGTGATCCCCAGTAAATGATATGTCTTTAGCATCAAGAGTAATTTTCCAATTAACGTATATTGATTCGTTACTGCCAACTTCATATGATGCTTCTTTCCATGAACGGCCATCAAGACTGTATTCTACTTTTGATAATTCTAGCCCACGTCCCCAAGCAATGCCTGTAAACTCATTAATATTATTTCCAGATTGCCATCCTAGTTGACTGCCAGTAATGTGTGCTTGTAAATCAACATTAATATTTTCCAAATCAGTATTTATTAGAGAAGACTGAACTGCCTCGTAAGCATCCGCCATACCCCAACCGAAATGTCGATTCCAGTATGGATCCAGTTCAGGATAAGTAGCCCAAGGACCTTCTTCAACGCCTTCTCCATCTGCAGAAGTAAGTGTTTCTTTTCTTTCAGCAGTTAAACGTAAAATTTCTCTAATTTCAAGAGGATCCAATTCAGGATTTGCTTCTATCATCAAAGCAATCACTCCCGAAACTGCAGGTGTTGCATATGAGGTTCCACTTCCTCTTCCACTGTAACCGTTATCTGCAGCATCTTGGCCTGGAAGTCTGTTATAACAGCTACTGCTGGCATAACATGCTTCAGCCTGAATGATATTTGTACCAGGAGCTGAAATATCAGGTTTCATTTCGTTATATGGATTTCCATCATTGTTATCTCGACGAGGACCTCTACTTGAGTATGAAGCAATGCCGTCATCTTCTCTATCTACTGTATTTTTATCATCCAAAGCTCCAACGGTTATCGAAAGACTTGAGGAACCCATACCTGAAAGTCCGTCATTGTCTGAACCTGAATTACCTGCTGCAACAGAAACCACTACACCAGCTAGTGTAGCTTCATCTAAAACTTGTGAAAACATATCCGATCCGTCAGAACCTCCGCTTTCGTGCGAAGTTATTCCCCAAGATAATGAGATTATATCAATTCCAAAACTTTCATTTCCAACACCTGCCCAGGCTGTGTCTTTGTTGTCTATAACCCAGTTTAGACCATCCATAGCAGATTCGTAAAATTCTTGCTCTAGGATATAATTTTCAAAAGGACCTGCTCCAACTGCTGTGCCGATTCTAACATCAACTAAATCTGCGTCAGGGGCTGAACCTGTAAAATTTGAAGACTGACCGTTTGGTAATATTCCATTACTTGCTGCCATGCCTGCGCATGCAGTTCCATGTTGATTTTGATCGTCAGGATCAAACGAACCATCGTCTTCTTGAAGAGAGGCCACGCACAAGGCATCATCAGAACACACTGCGTCATATCCTGCAATATTTTTACCATCCAAACCTGGGTGCTCATTGTCAATTCCTGTATCAACCACAGCTATATTCACTCCTTTACCTGTAAATCCTAAATCCCAAGCACCAACAGGATAAACTGAAGAATTACTAGCTTTAATTGCTGGCGTTTGAACATCTCCGTAGAATACAACCTTATTGTACGGCTCTACCATAAGAACTCCAGGAAAATTACTTATTGTTTCAAACAATTCAGCGCTAACTGTGCCTAATAAGAGTCCGTTTACTAAGTCTACACTGACTTTAACAGTTATACCCAAATCATCCAGCAAAATTAAGTCCTCCTCAGTTGGTTGATGATCATACATTACTCCGATGGCGTATTCATCATCAATAGTTTCCAACCAATCTACAATCTTATTTCGATTTAAATCTCTTGATGTACTTTCCCACCATAAGCTTTCTTCCCAAAAATCCACCTTTGCAATTGGAATTTCAAATAATTCAGTTTTAATTTCTTCTGGATTTGATATACCTGAAGCTGGTAATGAAATAAAAACCAACATTGCTGCTACCATTAGAATATTTATTCTTTCCACAATATCCTATCTAGAGTATCTGATAAAAGTTTTTAGTATTACTACACTCTTTTAGAACAGTAAGGGCACATAGACCATTTTGCATCTACTTCTTTACCACAATGAGAACAAGTCTTCATTTCTCTTTCCTTCTTCTCAGGCGCTTCTGACCACAAATTAGCCGGTGGTGGAGGTGGCAAAGGTTCAGGCCAAATTATAGATATTACTAAACTGAATAAAAATAATACTCCGGAAAGAATTTGTAATACTATATCTTCTGCAAAATATAAATTTAAAGCCCCTAGAAATGAAGCTAAGAAAAATGTCTGTCTCAGCATTTTAGTTTGTATACATTGAGTTTATTTCTTTAGACCAATTTTCATTAATTTGTTTTCGGCGAATTTTCAGAGTTGGCGTCATCTCACTATTGTCTATATCAAAATCTCGAGGTAAAATGGTGAACTTTTTAACTTGTTCGGGATTTGAAAATCTAGAATTTAACGAATTAATTTGGGAATTTATTTCATCAAAAATTTCACTGCTTCCTGTAAATTCTGAAATAGGTCTTCCTCTCTTTTCTAACTCCTTAATCTGTTCTTGCGGATCTTTAGGAATATCGTCAGGATTCATTCCAAGTTTATCACGAAGAATTGCACCGCCATCAAGCGTTACAAGCCCTGTACAATAGTTTCGAGAATCTCCAACTAAAAAGAACTGAGAAACTAAAGAAATAGATTTCATTGTCTCTTCAATTACAAGAGGAGCTACGTTCTTACCGTTTGAAAGAACATAGATTTCTTTTTTACGTCCAGTAATGTAAACATAACCTTCCTCATCAACTCTACCCACATCTCCTGTTTTTAGCCATTCTCCATCAAAAACTTCGGAATTCGCTTCAGGATTGTTGTAGTAACCCTTCATTATGTTATCTCCTTTGAATTGTAACTCACCATCAGATGCAACTCTAACTTCAGTTCCAGGACATGTTATTCCAATTGAACCAGTTTTATTATTTACCTTATTATTAAAGGTCATTCCGGCTGTAGTTTCTGTCATTCCGTATGCCTCATAGATTGGAATTCCTACACTATGGAATAGGTCTATGATTTCTGGATTTATTGGTGCAGCCCCCGTAATTGCATGTTTACAATTTGAAAAACCTGCTTTCTTTCGTATGGCCTTTTTGAAAATATTATTAAGTAAAGGTATTTTCAACCCAATACGTACAATTGCCTTAGATTCAATAGCTGCTTTTACATTAGAATAAACTTTTTCATAAATTCTTGGTACGCCTACGAAGAAATCGGGCTGAATTTCTTTAGCATAATCTATAATATGTAATGGATTGTCAACAATTGTCATATTCAGCGCGCTTGTTACATGCGCATAATTGTCACAGACTTGTCCAAAAACATGGGCTTGAGGAAGCCAAGACACATATTTATCATGTGGATCTAGAGGTACAATATGATCAATTACTTGATTAGTAATGAAAGCAAAATTATGGTGAGTTAGCTCTACACCTTTAGGATTACCTGTTGTCCCTGAGGTGTAGATAATTGAAGCTGTAGAGGCCTTATCTATTCCTGAAATTCTTTTTGTAATCTCATCATTTTTCAATTTCTCACCTTTAGAAATAAAATCATCCCAAGACATCGCTTTCGGATGGTCCATCATTTGCTCGTTTTCCATCATTATTACGTGCTCTAATTCAGGAAGACTATCCATTATATTGTGAAGTCTGTTTACTGGTAATTTATCATTATTACCACCCCACTGAGGATTATGCCCGACAAAAATAAACTTGGAACCTGAGTTAGATACAATCCATTCAACTTCTTCAGGAGAACATGTATGATAAACACTTACTGCAGTCCCGTCAACAGCATGAGAAGCTGCATAGGCTGCAAACCATTCCTTTCTATTGTAACTGTAAATACAAACTCTGTCTCCAACATTATGTCCGAGAGCGAGTAAAGAAAGAGAAATTTGATCTACATAGTTGCCATATTGAGACCAATTGAGGGTTTCCATATCGCCTTTACTATTTTTTTGTGAAATAGCAGGTAAGTTTCCATGTTTATCTGTGTTATAATTTATTTTTTCAGGTAAAGTCATCCAGCTCATGATGTAGTTAGGCACTGAGATTATATTAAGCTATAGTCGCAGGAGTTTAGACTTAGCCATGATAAATTCTTCTTCTGAAAGAATTCCTTTTTCACGCATCTCTGCAAGTTGAACTAATTTCGACATCATTTCATCTTCAGTATTATCTTGAGATGTGTCAGAGGGTTCTTCAAATTCATTTCTCTCAAGTCTCCTTTCACTTGGAGATTCAGTACTTTCGATCACTCTAGCCTCTCTTGCAAGATTTCGCGCTTTCTGAATATTAGTTAAAAATTGCAAAAAATTAGCATCTGAAAAATTTTTAGAAGCTAAATCGTACATTTTCTTAGCTGCAGTAGTATCAAGATTTTCATCTGTAGCTTTGATTATACCTTTCTTACAGCCTAATAAAAGTCTCTTGAGATATGGCTCTAAACTGTAATTGAAAATGCCTCCTTTATTTCCTAGAACAACGTTACCTCCGCCGCTTGCCATAACTCCTATTCTTGAGGTCTCATTGCCAAAACCCCAAACTTTTCTACCTGATTTATTATATAAATTTACTTTACTCGGTGACTCACCCAATGATACAAAATCTGCGGTTTGGGCCATATCAATCCACAAAGGTTGTGAATCAAAAGTATTTTCCCAAAGAACTCTTGAGTTCTTAACACAAAATGAAAATTTACGGTCACTGGTGAGATAACCCAAATAATCTCCATTTGCGCTGATGCATGTCTTGAGAACTTCAGAACCTGTCTCCTTTGACCACAAAACATTTCCATTTACGTCATATAGATACAAGTGAGAATAATCAGTTCCAGCTACAATGAATTCACCATCAGAAGTTATATCTACTGAATTAACGGAAAAATCAGAATTACTAAGATGAACTTCCCACAACTTTTTGCCCTTGCCGTCATAAAGTATGAGTTTACCTTCATTTGTTCCTACAGCAATCAAATTACCTCTGGAATTGATACTTGTAGATAAAACAGAACTTTCTAATTCCCTGTGCCACAAAGATTCACCTTTCAGATTAACCAAGTAAAGTACTTTTTGTGAACTACCTACTGCTATCTTTCCGCTGCGTGTAGATACTGAAACATCATTTATCCTGCGGATTTTTTTATTAAACCACAATAATCTTCCACGTGAGTTTAAAAAAATAAGACCATTTCTAGTTCCTATTGCCGTATGCTTTCCATCTAAAGTCACTGACAAAGCCGACGGGGAAATATTTTCCCGAAATGACCAATTTGCAGGAGCTGGGCGCATGTTCTACAAAGTACTAAGCTCTAAGAGCATTTAAATCTTTCTAAATTCTTAAAGAATTAAAACTGCCGCTGAAACTGTAGTACACCAATATCCTTCCTTATCAACTTTAGCAGTCTGAATTATAGATTCGGTTTTCACAATTCGATTATCTATTTTCCACAATTCTCTCTTCTCATCCCAAGAGGCGTCCGGGTCAAAATTTACTCCATATGTTGTTGCTAACATTTCTGCAGCTAAATCTTCCACATATTCTTCCATAGAATAGTCGTCCATTCCAACACAATGATGCTCTGATAGATAACCGTAATGCTCATTGTCCTTAGGAATGGCTACACCCACTCCTGAACTAACCAGATCTCCAAAGGTATTGCTATCTGAGCGAGCTAAAACTACTGGAACTACTTGACCTGGACTAAGCATATTTGTTCCTTCATCCTGATTAACAAAATCACACTTTGGAGGTAAAATGCTTGATACTGTAATAAGATTGAGTGAAGCAATACCTGCCTCTCTTAGAGCAAGCTCAAAAGAAGTTAAGCGTTCCTTGCTAAGGCCCTTCCCTTTCGTTAAAAAAATTTTTCTAGGGACCCAATCTTGAGATGACACAAGTATCATTTCGCTTCGTTCTATTTAATATTTAATCATAGTTAACAAATTGACGAACTCAAGTACACAAAAATTATATAGTGCCCTTAAATCGAGCAATGTGCAGAAACAACTTACTAGAAGAATGGCTGGAGAAATTGTAATTTCTGAAAAACCTGGAGACACTCTCAAGAAATGGAGAACAATATTCAAACTTTCTCAGAAAAATCTCGCCTCACTTTTAAATGTAAAACCTTCAGTTGTATGTGATTTTGAAAAAGGAAGAAGAGCATCTCCTGGAATAGGAACCGTACGAAAATTTGTAGAAGCCATGGTAGAATATGACAAAGCTCAGGGTGGCAAAATTGTAAGTAGTATGTTTGCAAAAGATAACAATAATGCAGTTTATGACATAAGAGAATTTAACACAGGAACTGCCATTAGTAAGTTAATTAAGAAGATTGATGGTGAAATCCTTTCAGGTAACGAAGACATATTAGAAAGACCAATATATGGATACACAATTGTAGATTCACTAAAAGCTATAACTACATTCAATGTGTTTGGAGATTTATACGGTTGGTCTAATGAAAGAGCTATTTTTTTCTCAGGAGTGCATTATGGAAGATCACCTATGATCGCAATCAGAGCACATCCTGTTAAACCTAGAGTTGTCATTTATATTAAGCCAAAAACCATTGACAAACTAGCCATGAAATTGGCTGAAATGGAAAGAATAGTTCTAGTTAAGACGGAACTCGACGAAGAAGAAATAGTTACAATACTAAAAAAATTTAATTAAGGAAAAAATATGAGCGGAATCGTAAGTTATGGAGCGTACATACCTAGTCACAAAATAGAGACTGGAGAAATTGCATCTGTTTGGGGTGCGGACGGTAGTGCATGGGCTAAAAATTTGAATGTATATTCAAAATCAGTTCCTGGCCCTGATGAAGACGTTATCACTATTGCTGTAGAAGCTACAAGATTAGCTATGAAAAGAGCTAAACTGGGAGGAACAAATATTGGTGCAATATATACGGGATCTGAATCTCATCCTTATGCTGTAAAACCAACATCAACTATCGTTGCCGAAGCCATCGGTGCAACTCCAAACCTTACTGCTGCTGATTTTGAGTTCGCTTGTAAAGCAGGAACTGCAGCAATACAAACTTGCCTAGGAATTGTAGGAAATAATCAAGTCGAAAACGGTATAGCTATAGGAGTTGACACCTCGCAGGGCGCTCCCGGTGACGCACTAGAGTATAGTGCTTCAGCAGGTGGTGGAACTGTAATTATAGGTAACAAAAATGTAATTGCAACAATAAATCACACTACTTCTTACACTACAGATACGCCTGATTTTTGGAGAAGAGAGGGACAAAAATATCCAAGACATGGCGGTAGGTTCACAGGGAAACCTGCTTTCTTCAAACATGTTATGATGTGTGGAAAAATGATTATGGACATGGCTGGAAGCAAGCCTGAAGATTATGATTATGTTGTTACTCATCAGCCAAATGGAAAGTTCCCTATTCGTGCAGCAAAAAGCTTGGGATTTACTGAGGAACAATACAAAACTGGATTGTTAACACCAAGAATTGGGAATACTTATTCTGGTGCGGTTTTCCTTGGCCTAGCGGCTATTTTAGACATAGCTAAACCAGGAGATAGAATTCTTGCAGTTGCCTATGGCTCAGGAGCTGGAAGTGACGGATTTGATTTAACAGTTACAGACGAAATTGCAAAAATGGATCGAAGTGAGACTGTAGAAGATATGATTTCAAGGATGGAAATAATTAATTACGCTACGTATGCCAAATATCGTGGAAAACTAAACATGGGGGATTCAAAATGAGGGACGTAAGCATTATCGGAGTTGGAATTACTAAATTTGGAGAACTTTGGGACAAATCACTAAGAGAATTGGGTCTAGAAACTGGACTCGCTGCAATAAATGATGCTGGAATAACTAGTAATGATATTGATGCTTTATATATTGGAAATATGGCTGCAGGATCTACACTTCAACAAGAACATGTAAGTGCATTAATTGCAGACTATTGCGGATTAGCTAATCAAAACATACCTGCTACAAGAGTCGAAGCTGCTTCCGCATCAGGAGGTCTGGCTATCAGACAAGCTTACATGGCAATTGCAGGAGGATTTATTGATGTAGCTGTTGTAGGTGGAGCTGAAAAGATGACTGATGTAAGTGACTCTGAATCTTCATACACTGTTAGCATGGGTTCGGATGAGCAATGGGAAGCTAAAGCAGGAGCAACATTCACTTCACTTCATGCTATTATAGCTCAAAATCATATGCTTGAATATGGCACTACAAGAGAGCAGTTATCTTCTGTAGCTGCAAAAAATCATTATCACGCTTCGCTGAACCCAATGGCTCAATTTCCTTTTGCGCTAGATCCTGCAACTGTGAGTAAATCTGGAATGGTATCAACTCCATTGAGGATGTTAGATTGTGCACCTAATAGTGATGGAGCTGCCGCCGTTGTCCTGTGTGCTTCTGATAAGGCAAAAAAATTCACTGATAAGCCGATAAAAATTATTGGATCAGGTCAAGCATCAGATACTTTGAGTTTGCATCATCGAAAATATTTACATAGACTTCCAGCTATAAATATTGCAGCCAAAAAAGCTTTTGAAGATTCTAATAAGAAGCCTGAAGATTTAGACCTAATTGAAGTTCACGATAATTTTACCATTTCTGAAATCATTGCACTTGAGGAAATTGGAATATTCAAACATGGTGAAGCTGCCAAGAAGAGTTTAGAAGGTGAAACTAAACTAGGTGGAATCATACCTGTAAACACAAGTGGTGGTTTGAAGGCGAGAGGTCATGCACCCGGTGCCACTGGAATTGCTCAAATTATAGAACTTGTTAAGCAGTTACGTGGAGAGGCTGGAGAACGCCAAGTCAAGAATGCTAAGTTAGCTTTGGCCGAAAATCATGGTGGTACTGCTGCCACTGCTGTTGTCCACATTTTGGAGGCTGAATAATGTCTGTACCAAGATTTTGGAGAGAGTTAGATACTAGATATAATTTAATTGGTTCATACTGTAAGATAACAGATACCTACCATTATCCAAGAAGAAGTTTTAATCCTGAGGCTGGAAGAGAATCCATCGGAAGTATGGAAGACTACCAATTCAAGGGAACTGGTACTGTAGTAACTCCTACTGTAGTTCATCAAGCCCAAACAGGATATGAAATGTTTGGACCTTATTGCATGGCAATTATTGAACTTGATGAAGGTCCAAGAATAACATCACAAATAGTCGATTGCAGACCTGATACCGTAAAATCTGGAATGAGAGTAAAATCTGTATTTAGAAAATTGGGTGAAGATAGTGAAAGTGGAATACTTCACTACGGTACAAAATTCATTTTGTTTGGAAACGATATAGATGATGAGTTAGATGAAGACAGTATTGATGATGTGGAACTTTAGCTAGAAACTTATATATCTACTAGTGACGAGTAACAAATCTGAATGTCTGAAAAAAATATTGAACTAAAGGACCCAAGAGAATGGGTAAAAGACTTAGATATCGAGTCTACTGAAGATATTGCAGTTCCTAAAATGCTTGTAGACCAGGTAATTGGTCAGGAGCAAGGTGTTGAAATTGTGAGAAAAGCTTCTGAGCAAAAGAGGCATGTAATGCTTATTGGAGATCCTGGAACTGGAAAGTCAATGCTGGCGAAGTCAATGTCTGAGTTGCTTCCGAAAGAAGAACTTCAGGATGTTCTAGTATACCATAACCAAGAAGACAATAACGAACCAAGAGTAAGAGTTGTACCTTCTGGCAAGGGGAAAGAAATTGTTCAAGTTCAAAAAGCTCAAGCAATGATAGAAAAAGAAAAGAAAGCTAAATCTCAAATGTTAATTGTTTTTACGGTTGTAGGTTTTGGTATTTTATGGTTTATCACAACCGGCTTTAGTAATCCTATGATTATTTTTTACAGTCTAATTGCTGCAGCTTTCATATTCATGGCAATGCGATATACCAACCAACGAAATGATACTGCAAATGTTCCAAAAGGATTAGTATTACACAAATATGAGGCGGAAGCTGCATTCATAGATGCTACTGGAGCTCACGCTGGTGCATTGTTAGGGGACGTGAGACATGATCCTTTTCAGTCTGGAGGGCTAGAGACTCCGGCACATGATAGAGTAGAAGCTGGTGCAATACACAAAGCACACAGAGGTGTATTGTACATAGATGAAATTAACTTACTAAGAATGGAATCACAACAAGCACTGCTAACAGCTATACAAGAAGGTGAGTTTTCAATCTCAGGACAATCTGAAAGATCAGCTGGAGCTATGACAAAAACTGAACCCGTACCTTGCGACTTTGTTTTAGTTGCTGCAGGAAACTTAGATGCTATTCAAGGAATGCACCCTGCCCTTAGAAGTAGAATTCGAGGATATGGTTACGAAGTTTACATGAATTCAACTATTCCTGACTCGCAAGAGAATAGAGAAAAATTAGTGCGTTTCATAGCTCAAGAAGTAGCTAAAGATGAAAAAATAGGACATTTTTCAAAAGGAGCAATTGGAGAAGTTATACACGAAGCTCAAAGAAGAGCCGGAAGGCAAAATCACTTAAGCTTGAGATTAAGGGAATTAGGAGGGCTAGTAAGAGTAGCAGGAGACGTTTCAATAGAGCTAGGAGAGGATACTGTTACAGCTGAACATGTAATGACTGCAAAGACCATTGCTAAGCCTTTAGAGCAACAAATTGCTGACAGATATGTAGAGAGAAGAAAAGATTACAAAACTTATTCAGTTAAAGGTTCAGAAGTTGGAATGGTCAATGGACTGGCAGTAATGGGAGCTAATTCTGGAATGGCTGAAATGGCTGGAATTTTAATGCCAATTGTGGCCGAAGTCACTCCTGCCCAATACAAAAATCACGGTAGAGTTATTGCTACGGGAAAATTAGGTGAAATTGCAAAAGAGGCCGTGGAAAATGTTTCAGCCTTAATAAAAAAGTACACTGGAGAAGATATTTCTAAATATGATATACACGTCCAATTTGTCGGTGCATATGAAGGCGTAGAAGGCGATTCTGCATCTGTATCTATTGCAACTGCCGTAATATCTGCCCTAGAAAATGCTGAAATTGATCAAACTGTAGCTTTAACTGGCTCATTAAGCGTTAGAGGACAAGTATTACCTGTAGGTGGGGTGACTGCTAAAATCGAAGCTGCAGCTGAATCTGGAGTTACGAAAGTACTTATTCCTTCTATGAATGCACAAGATGTTTTGTTAGATTCAAAATACCAAGACATTATTGAGGTAATACCTGTTTCAACTCTTAAGGAAGTTTTGGATAACATACTAACTGCCAGTCCAAGT
>JAERSJ010000157.1 GCA_016845825.1 Methanobacteriota archaeon | reverse complement strand
ACCTCAATTAATATTAGTTGTCTTAATAGATATCTTTAATTTAACTTGACTATAGCATTACATGGCAAGATTGGATGTTAAGGATAAAGATCCTTTTGCACATGCAGATGATGAACCAAAGGATAACATATCAACTGGTGGTTTCATATTTAGAGCAATATTTAGATATCTTAAAATATTTATTTTCTTTTATGGCTTATCTGCAATCATGTACTACTATCTATTTGGAACTCTGCCCGGCCTTTGAATTATATTAGCTCTTATATGTTTCAGCAGAATCGTACAGATTATCAAATATTAATCTAGCAAGTCGAGCTAATTCAGGTTGATTCATCCACATTCCTAGGAGTGTGTTTTCGGATTCAGGAACATCTAGTCCACCTACACAGAATTCACTATTATCTATTAAGATAATTCCTGCAGCAGGTATTGATTTTGCTAACTTTACTTCAAAGTAGCCTTCTAAGCGACTTAAATCTAAATTAGTTTCTTTATCAGGAAATAACATTCTGACTTTTATTCCTCTACCGCTTGCATCAGAAAAAGCTCTGCAGACATTTCGAGGCATTTCAGATGGAAGTATTGCTGCAATAACATCTATGGTCTCACTTGCTCTTTCACACATGTCTACCACTTGTGAAAATATTTCCATATCTTTAACTGTTAGAGTTTCTAAATAGTCTACAGGTTTTGATTTGAATAACGGAGCCAATTGTTCATCAACTAATTTTGATGCTTTCTGAATAGATTTTAACTTTCTTTCTGATATGTCCTTTGGATTTACTGGAAAATATGTTTTTGGGTGTTTATTTCCTTCAACCACAATTCCCTCTGCTAATAAATTATCTATAATTCCGTAAATTTTAGCACGAGAGAAATTAATAGACCTACTGATTTTTCCAACTGTAGATTCTTTAGAGACTAATAATACATGGTAAACGTGGGCCTCATCTTTAGATAATCCTAATTGTGTTAGTATCTTAATTTCTTTTTCAGATTTTATTTTGTCACTTTGGCTTAAGCCTTGCATAAAATATCATAATTGTATATCTATTTAAAGGGTAAGTTTAGCTACAAACTATATAAATGTTTTATAATATTAACCAGATTCCTTAGTTTTATATACTAAATTAGTAATGAGTGATTAGATGAGTAGTGACGCAGTAATATGTGGTTATGTCCGTTCAGCATTTACACCGGCTAAAAAGGGAGGCTTGGCTAAAGTTAGGCCAGATGATTTGGCTGCAGGGGTTGTTAATGGCTTGATTAAAAAATATAAAATCAACGTCGATGATGTTGAAGATTTAATTCTTGGTTGTGCTTTTCCAGAAGCTGAACAAGGAATGAATTTGGCCCGAAATGTGGTATTCTTATCAGACCTTCCAAAGGACGTCGGTGGTGTAACTGTCAACAGGTTTTGTGCTTCATCCATGCAAGCAATACACCAAGCAGCTGGAGCAATAGTTTCAGGTTCTGGTGAGTTATTCATCGCAGGCGGCGTTGAATCAATGAGTAGAGTTCCAATGCCTGGATTCAATCCTATGCTAAATCCAAGTTTAATTGATGTAGATGCTTACATTGGGATGGGACACACAGCTGAAAACTTAGCCAAACAGTATTCTATTGGTCGAGATGAACAAGAGAATATGGCATTAGAGAGCCATCATAAAGCAGCAAGCGCAAATGATCAAAAAGAGTTTGAAGATGAAATTGTATCGATTAACGGAGTCGCTGAAGATGGGTGTGTCAGACCTGAAACATCATTAGAGGCTATGGCTGAGCTTAAACCTGCTTTCGATAAAGATGGAGTAGTTACGGCTGCAACTTCATCACCATTAACTGATGGTGCTGCTGCAGTTATCGTTTGCTCGGAAGATTATGCTAATAAGAATAGTTTGCAAATTCTCGCATACATACGTGGAATGGCAATATCGGGTTGTAGCCCAGAGATAATGGGAATTGGACCCGTTCTATCTTCTCAGAAAGCTCTCAAAAGAGCTGGAATTAAATTAGAAGATGTTGATATTATTGAAATGAATGAAGCTTTTGCAGCACAGAGTTTAGCATGTGTTAAGGAATTAGGAGTTGAGATGTCCAAGCTGAATATTCACGGTGGAGCTATTTCGATTGGCCATCCTTTAGGCGCTAGTGGTGCTAGAATTACAGGTAAAGCAGCATCTTTATTGAAAGAAACCGGAAAACGCTATGCGCTATCAACCATGTGTGTAGGAGGCGGACAAGGTTGTGCAACAGTTTTAGAAAGGGCTTAAATGAAAATTAATAATGTTGCAGTAATTGGTGCTGGTCTGATGGGTAGTGGCATTGCAGCTCAAGTTGCTAATGCAGGTTTTCCTGTAACACTCTTGGACATAGTACCAGATGGCGCAACTAATCGTAACGTAATAGCTGAAAGTGCAGTTAGTAAAATGCTTAAGCCAGTTAAGTTGGGAAGTCCTACTCCTTTAATGCATCAAAGAAATGCTAAACTTATAACAACTGGAAATATTGAAGATAATTTAGATTTTATAAAAGATGCGGACTTGATTATTGAAGTAGTTTTGGAAAGGCTAGATGTAAAGCACGATGTCTTTAGAAAAATTGATAAGTTTAGAAAGCAAGGTTCAATAATTACATCAAACACTTCTACTATACCTAGAGAACAGCTTGTAGAAGGGATGCCAGATTCTTTTGCTAAGGATTTTATGATTACTCATTTTTTTAATCCTCCAAGATATCTTCGATTACTTGAGATAGTCTCAGGTAGTGAAGTTAGTCAAGAAAAAGTTCAAATTGTTTCAGAATTTTGTGATATAAATCTTGGAAAAGAAGTAGTTGTGTGCAACGATACTCCAGGTTTTATTGGAAATCGAATAGGAACTTATTGGACCTTAGTAGGAATGGTTGAAGCTGTAAAGTCGGGTTTAACTGTAGAAGAAGCAGATGCAGTCATGAGTCGGCCTATTGGAGCTCCAAAAACAGGATTGTTCGGTTTAGCTGATGTAGTAGGTATAGACTTAATTCCCCATGTTACAAGCAGTATGATTTCAAACCTACCAGAGACAGATCCATACTGTATTGCTTACTCAGAACAGGAAAAATTAGGCATAAGTCAATTATTTTCTGATATGGTAAATTCTGGATATACAGGTAGAAAAGGTAAGGGTGGATTCTACAGACTTAATTTATCTTCCGGATCTAAAGTCAAAGAATCAAGAGACTTGAAGACTGGTAATTATTCTAAATCGATTAAACCTAAAAATTTACGAAGTGTTAAAGCTGCTAAGAAGGGCCTTAGAGCGTTGGTTGAGTACGATGACAAAGGAGGCAAATTTGCTTGGCAAGTTCTCTCTAAAACTTTGTCATATGCAGCATCTTTAGTTCCTGAAATTACGCAAAATATTGTCAATGTAGACATAGCAATGAAAAATGGTTTTTTGTGGAAGAAGGGACCGTTTGAGATGTTAGATGCATTAGGGCCTTCATGGTTTGCAGATAAACTAAAAAGTGAGGGTTTAGAAGTGCCCAAGATTTTAGAGATTATAGGGGACGGTCATTTCTATTCTGAAAAAGATAATAATCTAAATTACTTTACAATAGACGGCGAATACGAAAAGGTTCCAAAGCCAGAGGGTTATCTTTCAGTTTCAGACATTAGCAGAGGTAAAACTGCAATTTTCAGAAATCCCTCTATTAAATTATGGGACATGGGTGATGAAATTCTTCTTGCTGAGTTTGTAAGTAAAATGAATTCAATTGATCCTCTTATTATAGAAGGTCTTTCTGAAGCTGCTTCTTTGTGTGAATCTGGCAAATTTAAAGGACTTGTAATAGGTAACGATGGGACTAATTTTTCAGCAGGTGCTAATTTAGGACTTGCTAGTTTCATATGTAATGTAGGGGCTTGGAGTGAAGTTGATAAATTTGTTGAGGGAGGTCAGTTAACATTTATGAGCCTTAAACATGGTAGTTTTCCAGTAGTTGGTGCATCATCTGGACTTGCACTAGGCGGCGGATGCGAAGTTCTACTTGCCTGTGATAGAGTTCAAGCCCATTCAGAAACTTACATTGGATTGGTTGAGGTAGGGGTTGGAGTTGTTCCTGCATGGGGTGGTTGTAAAGAGATGATAAGAAGATGGAACGCAGATTCAAAATCACCAAAGGGGCCGATGGGTAGTATTGTAAAGATTTTTGAAAATTTAGGTACAGCTAAAGTAGCAAGTAGTGCCCAGGAAGCAAGAGGCATGAAATTTTTGTTAGATGATGATGATATTACAATGAATCGTTCGAGAGTTTTGTATGATGCTAAGCAAACTTGCCTACAACTGGTAGATGGCTACATACCTCCCGAAATCAACGAATATCACCTCCCAGGCCTTTCTGGCAAAGCAGCTTTGGACTTGGCAGTTTCTGACTTAGTTAAATCAGGCCACGCAACTCCTCATGACGTTGTTGTAACTGATAAATTAGCTTCCATTCTAACCGGAGGAGATACAGACTTTTTGGATAAAGTTTCTGAAGATAAGCTATTGGAAATGGAGAGGGAAAGCTTCGTTGATTTAGTAAAAACTGAAGCTACATTAGATAGATTTGAACACATGCTTACTAAAGGTAAGCCACTGAGGAACTAAAATGGTAAAATACAAAGCACCACTTAGAGAGTATGAATTCATTTTGCGCGAAGTTTTGGGTATTGAGAAGGAGTTAGGTTCTTATCCTGAATATAGCGAAGCTACATGGGATATGATTGAGATGATTAGCGAACAATTTGCAAAAATGAACGAAGATTACTGGCTTCCTTCAGCTAAGGAAGGGGATGAAGTTGGCGTTAAGTTTGAAGACGGCAATGTTGTTGTTCCTGATTCGATGAAAGAGGCTACAAAAGTTGTAATTGAAGGAGGATTAACTCAATTGTTTGGACATCAAGAGTATGGTGGAATGGAATTTCCAAATGTAATAAGTGTACTGTCAGATGAAATGTCCTGCGCAGCTAATATGTCACTTGGAATATATATGGGATTAACCAAAGGAGCTTATCATTGCATTCACAAGCATGGCAGTCAAGAAATAAGGCAAAGATATCTTCCTAAATTTTTGTCAGGTGAATGGTTTGGGACTATGTGTCTGACTGAAGCTCACTGTGGAACCGACTTGGGATTAATCAGGACTATTGCAAAGCCAGAAGGAAATAACTATTCAGTTAGTGGTCAAAAAATCTTCATATCTTGTGGAGAACATGATATGGGAGATAACATAATACATTTAGTTTTGGCAAGGCTGCCTGACGCTCCCAAGGGCGTTAAAGGAATAAGTCTGTTTTTGATTCCAAAATTTAAGGTGAACGATGATGGTTCTTTAGGAGAGCGTAACAACGTTAATTGTGTTTCAATAGAGGAAAAAATGGGAGTTCATGGCTCTGCAACTTGCGTTATGAGCTTCGAAGATTCTGAGGGTTATTTAATTGGTGAATTAAACGACGGTCTTGCAGCAATGTTTTCAATGATGAATACAGAAAGAATAGCAGTGGGTCTTCAGGGACTAGGCCAAGCTGAAATAGCATATCAAAATGCTTTAGCTTATTCAAAAGACAGAATTCAAGGTAGAGATCTAAAAGGCGCTCGAAATCCAGATGATGAAGCGGATCCTCTGATTGTTCACCCTGATGTTAGAAGGATGCTTATGCGATCTAAATCTCTTATTGACTCAGGCAGAATGCTAGCTTGCTGGACAGCTTTGGCAATAGATAGATATGAAAAAGATCCAGATCCTAAAGTTCGAAAAGAAAATAATGATTTAGTAGAATTAATGACACCAATAATTAAGGCATTGCTAACAGATTATGGTGTTGAAATCACATCCGAAATGTTACAAATTTTTGGTGGTCATGGATACATTAAAGAATATGGAATGGAACAATTTTATCGAGATGTTCGAATAGCACCGATATGGGAAGGGACAAACGGAATCCAAGCTCTTGACTTAGCAGGAAGAAAGATGCCTCAGCATATGGGTCGTTTACTTAGAAGATTCTTTCATCCTGCATTAGATTTCATTGAGAATAACAAAGAAGATGCTGATTTGAAAGAATTTATTGAACCTTTTGCAAAGGCACTTAAAGGGTTGCAAAAAACTTCAATGTTCATGGCTCAAAAAGGCCTTTCCAATCCCTATGAAATTGGAGCGGCAGCTACAGATTATCTAAGACAATTTGGTTTGGTTGCAATGGGTTACATGTGGTTGTTAATGTTGAAAGTGGCTTTTAGTAAAAAGGATGTAGATTCATATTATGAGCACAAGATAATAACTGCGAGATTCTTTTTTGAGCGCATTTTGCCTGAGACCTTATCTAGAGCAATAGCTATAGGTTCAGGATCGAAAACTATGATGTCCCTACCCGATGAAGGATTTGACAGTGTTCACAAGTTTACTGGAGCAGCAAATTAATGCCTTCAGGCAGCGTATTCAAGGATAATCTTTTCGAAGGAAAGAAAGTATTTGTTACTGGCGGCGCAACAGGGATGGGTTTTGGTTTCGCAAAATCCTTTCTTGAACACGGGGCCGATGTAATTATAGCTTCTAGGAAGGAAGAGAGTTTGGTTAAAGCAGCTGCGGACATGATGGATCAAACCGGTAAGACTTTACATTGGAAGACAATGGATGTAAGACATACCGAAACAGTTGAAGAAGTTGCAAACTACATCAAAGATAATTGGGGTCATTTAGATATTTTAGTAAACAATGCAGCTGGTAATTTTGTTACTCCTGCTGCAGCAATGAGTGAAAACGCATGGAGAGCTGTAGTAGACATTGTTTTGGATGGTACTTTCAGGGTTTCGAAGGCTTGCTACCCACTTCTTAGGAAAAGTGAAGACGGTTCTTCTGTTGTTAATATTATCGCAAATTATGCATGGGGCGCAGCTCCATTTGTAGCACATTCAGGCGCAGCAAAAGCAGGAGTCCTTAATCTTACTAGAACGCTTGCTCTCGAGTGGTCTAAAGATAAAATTAGAGTTAATGCGATGTGTCCTGGTGTAGTTTTGACTGAAAATGTGAAAAAGAATCTGATGCTTGATGAGAGTGTAGTTGAAATGTTTAAATCAAATATTCCCGCAGGAGGCATAACAAATGCGGAAAAAATGGCTCAACAAGTGCTTTATTTATGTTCTCCAGCCGCAAGCGTAATTACCGGCGATATGCTTATCGCAGATGGAGGCGAATGGTTAGTTGGAAACAATTTTTACCAAATTGGGAAAAAGTTCTTCGATGAGTGACAAGAATTGGCCTATTGAAACGAAAATACCCGTTTTGTGGGGAGACATGGATTCTTTCGATCATGTTAACAACATAATTTATCTTAAGTGGTGCGAAACTTCTCGTGTTGAATTATTTCGTAGGATGTGGGATGTAAAAACACTGGATACTGATAATACCCAATTAGGAACAGGAATAGGACCTATTTTAGCTAATTTTAATTGTAATTACAAGTTTCCGGTCAAGTATCCTGATGAAGTTAACGTTAAAACAAGAGTAAGCCATATTGGTAACTCATCATTTGGTATTGAACATGAAATTTTTTCAAAAGATAATGAGAATCGTTTAGTTTTTGAAGGAAGTAGCGTTATTGTTTTGATTAACTATAATGATGGTAGTAAGTTTAAAATTGACAGCGAAATGAAGAAAAAATTCGAAAAGTTTTTCTGATTTATATTATTTTTTATAGAATCTAGCCAGTTTTCGAGTTTACATATTTTGAATTAATTCCTTATTATAGTTGTAGAATTATAGTTTTTGTTATATCTTAACAATTAGTGGTGGGCCCGATCGGATTTGAACCGATGGCCTCCCGGTTATCAGCCGGGTGCTCCAACCAGGCTAAGCTACGGGCCCAATTATTTTGCTACCAGACTAGGGGATTTAATATTGCACTTGTTTTTTTTCAATTTAAATTACTTTTTATCTAAAATCATAGCTTAAATATTTATAGGCCTATTTTACTGATACTTCACTATTTGATTTAACCATGTCCAGAGAAGCCTTATTGGAGAAGATTAAGAAAGCTGAAGCTGCAGCTGCTAGCGATATTGAAGCAGCTGAGAAGGAACAAGTTTCTGCAAGAAATAAAGTTCCTATAGACCAAGAAAATTTGCTGAAGAAAGCTAAAGATTCTGCTATGTCGAAGTCTCAGAAAGAGATAGATGCTGCAACAAGTGACGTAGAATCTCAAAAAAGTGATATCTTAAAGAAGGGTAAAAAGAGTAATTCCGATATGAAAAAAAAGGCTGAAGGTAAGGTTGATGCCGCGGCAGATAAATTCATCAAAGAGTTCTTGGAGAGTTTATCTTAATGCTAAAGTCTGAAAAAATGTCAAGAATGACCATCAGTGGTCACAAAAAAGATCTAGCAGATTTATCAAAATTACTAAACGATCAAAATTTAGTTCATGTGGTTGATTACAATAATGAAGACGATGGTTTCAGTCTAGGTAAATCTTTAAATTATGGCGAAAAGTCTTCAGATTTTCTTGTGAAGCTTCGTTCTGTAATTAAACTCCTCGAGGTTGAATCGAGTCCACCTTCAACGATTAAGTTAGATTCAGAAATAGAATCTGAAATATCTGAATTAGATGAGATTATATCTCAAGCTCATGACTTTAAAGAGAAAGAGCGCGATTGTGACAGACGAATTGATGAAGTTAGTAACAGTATTGAGCAGCTTAAAGAATTTGAAGAATTTAATATAGATGTTAAGTATCTATCAGGTTATTCTAGTGTTGCAGTATTCGCAGGTCATCTTCCATCAGATTCAGATAGTTCATCTTTAGCATCCAACAAAAATATAGATTTCATTCAGAAAGAAGATAATGTTGTTGTTTTCTGTGCAAGTGAAATTTCAGCAGAAATTGAAAAAGACTTGTTGAATATTGGTTTTAGATCAATGGATATACCAGAGGGTGAAGGTTTACCTAAGGTAATGTTAACTTCTCTATCTAGCCAACTTCTAAAACTTGAGCATGAAAAAGCTGGCTTACAGCAAGAAATTGAAATACTTGCAACAAGACATGGTGATTGGTTAGTCGCTTGTGAGGAGCATTATGCAGCACTTTCAGAAAAATCTAGTCTCCCACTGAAATTAGCGACTTCTGAAAATATGTTTGTTTTGGATGGATGGGTTCCTTCAGACTCAGTTTCAGACCTTCAACAATCTTTACAAGGTTTAGACATTTACTATGAGGTAGACAATAATTCAAGTGATGAACCGCCTATCAAGTTAGATAATCCAGAAGTTGCGAAACCTTTTGAATTATTTACAAAATTGTATAGCACACCTAAGCACTGGGAATATGATCCTACAATGATTATTTTTATCACATATCCACTATTTTTTGGTCTAATGGTTGGGGATGCAGGTTATGGTTTTGCTTATATTTTATTCGGACATTACATACTAACCAAGTTCGCACACAATGAAGCTCTAGCAAACTTAGGTAAGATATTGAGAACAGCAGGCATCTATACCTTCTTGTTTGGAACTTTCATTTATGCGGAAGCTTTTGGTCAATCATTCTACAACATAGGAAACACACTTGGTTATACTTCAGCTTTATTTGCGAAATATTACGGACCTAGTTTTGATATACCTTTGATTGAAAAAGCAGAAGGTTTCAGCTGGCACCTCCCAATTCATAAGTTCGATCCTCACGGTGCTCAATTAATGCTTTTATCTTCAATATTAATTGGTGTTATTCATATTTCGTTAGGTTTAATTTTAGGATTTTTGAATGAATGGAAACATCATGATCTAAAACATGCAATCTATGCAAAGTTATCATTTTTCATGATTTTATGGGGAGGGCTTCTCTCGCTAGTGTCACTTGTTGGCTTATTACCAGAATCTTTCCAAACAATAGGTTTGGTTGTTATGCTTACGGGGTTAGGCTTGGCCATAATTGGCGAAGGTGTAGTTGGGCTTTTAGAATTCCCTACAATATTTTCGAATGTCATTTCATATGCACGTATAGGTGCCATAGGTCTGAGTGACTATGGTTTGGCTTATACTGTAAACTTTATTTCATTTTCACTTCTCTGGCCTTCAGGTCCAGCAGGCATAATCGCAGCAGTCTTTGTAATGTTAATTGGACATTTGACTGTATTTACACTTGGTATTATTGGAACCGGAATTAACTCACTAAGGTTGCAATATGTTGAATTCTTTACAAAATTTGTGCAAGGTGGGGGCACGCTTTACAGTCCTTTCGGTTATATACGAAAGTATACAAAAGAAAAAGAGGTAACACCATGAACGGGAAAAAAAACCTATACATTTTGGCAGCAATGTTCTTTGTAGCATTGTTGACCATGCCAGCAGTAAGTGCTGATGAGCACGCAGACAACGAAGATACGGTAAAGGCCGCAGAAGCAACTTCAAAAGGGTACATAGCCATAGGGGCAGCTCTAGCAGTTGGTCTAGCAGGAATTGGTACCGGTTTAGCACAGAGTAACATTGGTTCAGCTGCTATTGGAGCAGTCGCTGAAGATGATAAGAACTTTACAAATGGTCTTATTTTCACAGCTATTCCTGAAACAATTGTTATTTTCGGTCTAGTTATTTCAGCATTAATCATTTTCGTGTTGTAAAATGGGTCTTGAGGAAATTCTCAAGCAGGTTGAAGAAACCGGCAAAGAGAAGGCAGCAGAAATACGTAAAGCAACCGTTGAAGAGGTTGAAGCTAAAATGGATGAGGCTTCCAAAGAGTCTAACGAATTAGTTTCTCAGATAAAATCAGAAACATCTAGGCGTATTGAGCAGCTAAAACAGCAGGAGATTCCAGCTGCCGAATTAGAAGTCAAAAGAAATTTATTAGAAATGCAAAAAGATTTACTTTCACAAACAAAGACTAAAGTAATGGACAAGTTAGAAGATTTAAGTGCAAAAGAGCTCGAAAAAATATATTCTAATTTGCTTACTAAAGTTCCTAAAGAAGGTAAGTTATTTTGCAGGAAAAAAGATCAAGCCATATTCAAAAAGATTAGCAAGTTAACAAATGGTGGTACCATTGATGATTTGGGGTTCTTAGTGGAAGCAGGTGAATATCGATTAGATTTCAGATTTTATCTGAGAGACTAATTCGTTAGACTCTT
>JAERSJ010000156.1 GCA_016845825.1 Methanobacteriota archaeon | reverse complement strand
TCTAAATGTCTTAGAGCTTTTCCTCCTACGGCGTCTCCACAGACTTTGTCCCTTGGAAATTCTTCTTTTTCTAATAGTAAAACTTTGAGTCCTTCTTTAGCAGCATAACAGGCTGCTGCAGATCCTGCAGGCCCGCCTCCGACAATAATAACATCGAAGTTAACTTCATCTTTAGGAATTTTTTTAGTTTCTATATTTTTTTCCCAAAAATTATTAGCTTTGTTCGACACAATTTCGGAACTTATACCGATTAATAAACGTTTTCAACGTGGCAATACAAATTTTAAGACCTCTGCTAATCTCATATTAATGGCAGTAGCTTCTAATGCTAATGATTCTAAAAAACATAGAATAATTGGCGCAGGTCTTTCTGGACTTTCTGCAGCAATTAATTTCGCTAAGAATGATGAGAAAGTCGTGATTCACGAATCAAGGGAAGATGTTGGCATGCAATTTCACCCTAATTATCAAGTTTTACTAAAGGAAAGTCCAGACACACCTTCCTCTGAAGCTGGAGCTAAACAATATCTGAATAGATGGGGATTAAATCCCAAGTTCACTTTCAAGGACGCAAAAAAGTTTATTTGTTCTACAGAAAAGAGAGATTTTACGATTTCCTTAAAAGAGCCATTACCATTGATTCTGCGAGGTGGCGAGAATTCACTCGAGAGAGGACTTGCTAATGAGGCTAAAGATTTAGGTGTTGAATTTAAGTTTAAATCAAGGCCTAAGCCGAAAGCAGGAGATATTCTTTCTACAGGTCCAAAACGTACTGATATGGTTGCTTTCGGAGCATATTATGAAAATTCAGACTTTCCTAGAGATCAGTTTTTGTACATGCACGATGAAAAATATTCGCCAAGAGGCTGGTATCTGTATGTAATTCCGATGGATGATGATACTATTAAAATTATGAATTGTTGTTCAAAGCCCTATGCAAAACAAGTTAGGAAATTACTGTACAAGGCAGTTGAAGAGCGAGATATTTTGAGGAATATTGTTGATGGCGCAAAACCTACAGGTACTGTAGGAGGCCAAGGTGGTGTCGATTTCCCTAAGACTGCAATTAAGGATGGAGTTTATCACACTGGTGAAGCCGCAGGTTTTCAAGATCCTTGGAGAGGATTTGGAATGAATTATGCGATTGAATCCGGAGCTCTTGCTCAGAGGGCAATATCCGAATCCTTAGATTATGATAAATTATGGAAAAAACAGTTTCATCAAAGGAAGAAAGCAGATATTGCTCGTAGAGGAATATTCGCACTACTTGGTAACCGAGCATTCGAATATGGTATGAGGAAAGTTAAGGATGGAGACGAAGTTGATTGGGAAGAGATTAATCCTAGCGGTTGGAAAAAATCACTAATCTACAATACTTTTTACTCAATGGAGATGGCTAAGAAAACAATGTGGGACTCCTGGTAATGGATCTTACTGGTCTAGTATCATACATTATTTCAGTATTTTCAGTATTGGCGGGAATTGCTATTTTCTTTGGTGATGATGAATATATTGTTCCAGCCTCAGGCCGTTCTCTTCGAATACCCTGTTCCTTTCTTTTTTGGTTCCTGGCTTTGATTTTTTGGGCCATGGCTGTCAAAGTAGAGGATGACGATAGTATAATATAATCAATTCTTTAGTCAAAAATATGTCTGATTTTGGTGTGATTCGTAATTATTATTCTCAAATGCCTGAGAAGATAGAGCAGGCTAGACACATCTTGAAGCGTTCGATGACATTAACAGAAAAGATTCTTTTTAGTCATTTAGTTAAAATTGAAAATGAGCCAAAGAGAACTAAGTCGTATGTTGAATTGCAGCCAGATAGAGTAGCAATGCAAGACGCTACAGCTCAAATGGCATTGCTTCAATTCGCTCTAACAGGGCGTTCAGAAGTTGCAGTCCCTTCAACAGTCCATTGCGACCATTTGATTCAAGCGAGAGTAGGAAAAGATAAAGATTTGGAATATGCTAACGAAATAAGCTCAGAAGTATTTTCTTTCTTGAAATCAGCCTCAGCGAAATATGGTCTCGGTTTTTGGAAACCAGGTGCAGGCATTATTCACCAAGTCGTGCTTGAGAATTATGCGTTCCCAGGTGGAATGATGATTGGTACAGATTCCCATACTCCAAATGCAGGAGGCCTAGGTATGGTTGCAATTGGTGTAGGGGGTGCAGATGCTATGGAAGTTATGGCAGGTTTACCTTTTACAATTAAATGGCCCGGAATCATTGGAGTTCATTTAACAGGTGAATTATCAGGTTGGGCTTCCGCTAAAGATGTTATTTTGAAAGTTTGTGAAGAATTAACAGTTAAAGGAGGTACAGGTCACATTGTAGAATACTTTGGCCCAGGCGCATCTACAATATCTTCAACTGGTAAAGGTACAATTTGTAATATGGGTGCTGAAGTAGGAGCTACAACTTCACTTTTCCCTTATGATAATTCCATGGATGATTATCTTAGAGCAACAAACAGATCAGAAGTTGCAGATATGGCTAAAGAGTTTTCTGAATATTTAGTTCCAGATTCAGAAGTTGAGACTAATCCAGCTCAGTATTATGATAGAATTATTGAAATTAATTTATCGGAATTAGTTCCGGCAATAGTTGGTCCACATACTCCTGATTTAGCAAGACCCGTATCAGAATTAGGAGATGAAGCGAGAGAGAACGGCTGGCCAACTGATATTCAAGCAGCTTTGATAGGTTCTTGTACAAATTCTTCCTATGAAGATATGGAGAGAGCTTCTTCAATCGCATTGCAGGCTAGAAATGCAGGTTTGAAATCAAAAGTTCAGTTTATGGTTACTCCAGGCTCGGATACTATCGACAACACTATCAGAAGAGATGGTCAAATGCAAATTTTTGATGATATTGGTGGAACTGTATTAGCAAATGCATGCGGACCATGTATTGGCCAATGGAAAAGAGACGACATAGATAGTGGAGATGTAAATTCTATTGTTTCTTCATATAATCGTAATTTTAGTGGTAGAAATGATGGTAATCATCAAACATTATCTTTCCTAACAAGCCCAGAAATAGTAACGGCCATGGCAATTGCAGGTAGTCTAGATTTTAACCCTATTACAGATAATTTAGTTGCAGAAGATGGTAGCAAATTTTTGTTTAAACCACCTACAGGAAATGAATTACCTGAAAATGGTTTTGAATTTAATCTGGAAGGTTTTATTTCACCTCCAGAGAAGTTGGTTTCAGTAGATTTAGATGTGTCTTCTGATAGTAGAAGATTACAATTATTGGAACCATTTGTAGCAACTACCAAGAAGGATTTGGAAGATTTACCAATTTTGGTAAAAGTCAAGGGTAAGTGTACTACAGATCATATTTCTCCTGCAGGAATTTGGTTACAATTTAGAGGCCACTTAGATAATATTTCAGATAATTGCTACATTGGCGCTCACAATTCATTTACAGAAGAACAAGGTACCGCAATTAATCAATTAGATGGTAATAAAGGAAAAATTCCGAAGGTTGCACGTAATTATCATGAAAATAATCAACCGTGGGCAATTATTGCAGATGTCAATTACGGTGAAGGAAGTAGCAGAGAACATGCAGCAATGTCTCCTAGATTTTTAGGATGTAAGGTTGTTATTGCAAGAAGTATGGCACGTATTGCAGAGACTAACCTGAAGAAGCAAGGAGTTTTACCTTTAATTTTTGCAGATGAGTCTTCTTGGGATTTATTGAGAGTCGATGATAGAATAACTATCAAAGGAACTGATGAACTAGGTCCAAACTCTCAAATTACTGTAGAAGCAAAACATAGTGACGGAACTATGGATATTTTCGTTTGTAATCATAGTATGGATGAGCTTCAAGTTGAATGGTTTAAGTCGGGTTCAGCTTTGAATTATTTAAGGTTGCAGAATTAAAAAGCTGAGTGATTTACGCCTTTTCCGCTTTCTACAGAACCAATAATTTGTGCATGTTCGCCAAGAATTGATACAGATTTCTCTGCATCATTTTTGTCAACAATAATTACCATACCCATTCCCATGTTAAACGTTCGATACATTTCCTTAGTTTCAATACTTCCTTTTTCTTGTAACCAGTCAAATACAGAAGTAACAGGCAGAGGATTATCGATTACATACTGAAAATTATCATTTATTCGACTAATATTATCTAAACCTCCTCCGGTGATATGAGCAATTCCATTAACATTTACTTGATTAATTAATTTCATTACTTCCTTAACATAAATTCTCGTAGGTTCAACTAATTTCTTTCCTAGATCTTTGTCACCGTCAAATAATTTACGAATTAGCGTATATCCATTAGAATGTGGTCCACTAGACTTTAGACCGATTAGAACATTGCCTTCAGTTATTTTCGTTCCATCTATTATCTTATCTTGTTTAACGTAGCCAACAGAGGTGCCAGCAATATCAAAACCGTGAACTAATTCAGGAAGAATGGCCGTTTCACCGCCAGATAAGGTACAATTGGATTGCTTACATCCTTCAGCCAAGCCCATTCCAATTTTAGCCATTAATTTTTCATCGGGTTTGTCTAAAGCTACATAGTCAACAAAACTTAATGGTTCAGCACCAACACAAATCAGATCATTTGTATTCATAGCAACGCAGTCTATTCCAACAGTATGAATTGAGTCCATTTCTTCTGCTAGCAATAATTTACTACCTACGCCGTCGGTACACATTGCTAATGCACCATCGCCAAGTTTTACCAATCCTGCAAATCCGTTATCTAATTTTATGGCTTCACCGTCGCCTTTTCTGTTGACTCCTTTAATCTGGGCAATAAGAGCTTCAGTAGCTCTTTCACTTGCATCAATATCTACGCCAGCTTCAGAGTATGTGCTTACCATATTCTTTACATCTTAGCGTAATAGTTTTGTACAACGGTACTAACTTGTTCAATATCATCGATGTTACGTTGGACTAATGATTCAAGAATTTTCTGTCTATTTTGAGCCATTTCATCAAACTGTCTTGGCGCAACACCTGCAGCTTTGGATATTCGCTCACGTAACTTACTTGGTACTCCAGTTTCTTCCAATTGGTTGGATTGTCCGTTCCATTTGAATAAAGTGTTTAGCCTTGGTTTACTGCCTTCTAAACCAGCTAATTCAGACACCTCAGTAATAGTTCGAATTTGCTTTCCATTAACATTTATTCTACTTTGCATAATAATTAAATGCAAAGCATTCATCATTATTGGAGGAACTTCCATAGGAGGATTGATTAATCTTGATACAGTTTCTTGTGCAGTATTTGCGTGAACAGTACCAAAACATCCATCGTGACCAGTATTCATTGCAGTAAACAGAGTTTTAGCCTCCGGCCCTCTTACTTCACCCACAATTATTCTGTCGGGCCTCATGCGCAATGTATTCTTCAGTAAAGAATCCATATCAACTTCAGGCTCTTCTGGTTTTGTTGAGTTAAATGTTTCAAGCTGAACATGATGTTCGTGCTTTAATTGAACTTCAGTTACATCTTCAATTGTAATTAATCTATCTTTTGAAGGAATAAATAATCCCAACACATTCAAAGTTGTAGTTTTACCAGAACCAGTACCACCTGCAACCAAAATATTAGAAGGAGCAGAGCCCATTCCATCTGCAAACATCCATAATAGTGAAGCTAGTCTTGGAGACATAGTCCCAAATTTCATTAGATTAACAACAGTTAGCGGATCATTCATCTGTTTTCTAATTGTCATTGTTGGACCGTTCGGAGAGACTGGCGGAATTGTAGCATTTACACGACTTCCATCAGGCAACCTTCCGTCTAATAGCAAATTTCCAGGACCTACTTTTCTACCAACATATTTTCCAACTTTTTGAATAATTGCAGTAGCTTCCTCGCTAGTTAACTTTACATTAGTTACACACATACCATGTTTTCTATGAGCAACCATCACAGCTTTATCTGGATGATTGTACATAATCTCTTCAAGATTATCGTCATCTAGCAATGGTTTTAGAGCACCATAGCTTGGAGATTTGACAGCTTTTGTCACCTGGTAAAGTGGTCGCTCAGCATCAGGTCTTTCGACGATGTTGGCAGTCGGGTATTGTTCTATTATTCGTCCTTGTTGCATATTTATACGATTGATATCCTTAGTGCTAGTAATAGTGTAGTAGTAGCTATGAACATGTACATTGGCATTCGCCATATTGCAGTCTTAGTTGTTTGCAAGATAACAGATTGCATCCAAACACCTCCAGCTCCTAACACCATCATGTAGAAAAATAATGATTGATTCAATAAACTTAGGTCAACGTTAAGTTCGAATGAGCCGGCCTTTCCGCTTCCAAATACTGATACAATCAATCCTAGTAAAATTGGACAGATGACTGCCCCACCCCACAGTATGAAATTAGCTGTACTTTGAGTTTTTGTAATTCTTTCTTTTCTGAGCATATAAATTTCCCAGAACTCTTCTGAGATATTTTCAAGAGTAGTTGCAAAGCTTCCGGATGAACCAAGCGCAACATTCAATATACTTACAATTCTTATAATCATTGGAGATTCAGTTTGTTTAGCAAAATCTCGCATTGCCATACCGAAACCGTCGTCTCTCATTCTCTTCACAGCCTCACGAAGGAACAATCCCATTCGGTCATTCCTTCCAGAAGCAATAGCATCCAGGGCAGATTCGACACCCATACCAGCACGTAATTCTTCAGCTAAATCAGCTAAGACATCAGGCCATACAGCTTCTAATTCATTAATTTTATCTTGTTTTCTTTTAGCAGGAATGTAGAAAAAAGTTCCAATAAGGGCCCAAACGCCCAATCCTACCCAAATGATACCGTGCAATGATGATAATCCATCACCACTTACTATGTCCTCTAACAAGCTCATACTCCAGGCTCCTTCGCTTTAGTTTGAACGATCATTCCGGCTATAATTATGGTTGCTGTAATAAATAATGCAGGGACACAAACATCAGGCATTGTTGGAGTATTTCCTAAAAATCCTCCACCAGAGGCTTTCGCAGATTCTACTAATCCATTAACCACAGCTCCTATTACAACAATAATAGGAATTAAAATTGAAACGATAATAAATTGTTCAGATGTTGAAGATAGGCCTTCAATGAAATTATCCAAATTAACACGCCTTTCTTTAGCCTCTTTTTCAGCTATTGATCTTAATCTATCAATTACGTTAGTATCTTCTTCGATAGACATAATTAAGCTCGATAGAACCTTTCTCAGTCCAGAGGAATCTGTATTTCTCATTTGAGTTCTAATAGCATCACTGAAGTTTTTTCCACCTTCTGTGTCTCTAAAAATTTGTTTAAAAATTTCACTTAAATCGCCGTAGTCTTCATCAGCAACATGTTTCATTGCTTCTGCCACACCCACGCCAGATTCTAATAGAACTTCAATCCCTCTAATGGCAAAGAGTAGTTCTTGGTCAACGGTCGCCATAACATCTCAATAAAACCCCATTATAAACTAATTAACTTTCTAAATATGTGTATTTTTTAGAAAATCACGATATGTACTTAAGCTAATATAGAACGAAAAAACCATTGACCACTCGCACAGGGCGGTCAAATTTAGGTATATACTTCTCTCAGTGTTAGCGTCTGGTGGGTTATCCATTCTGTGGAAAAAATCATCCTTTTGTTCTAACATTTCTAGGTTATCTAAAACACTGAATACGGCCATCATTACATAGAAAAACCATCCAGCCATTACAGCATATCTTCTAATTTTATTATCGAAGCCACTCTTTTTCATTAGGTCGTAGCTGAAAGTTGCAGAGATTAGATATGTTGTGAACAAAGTGAATGCTGTAACTCCATGTAAAACAGGAAATTCTTTCCAATTGAAACTTACCGTAATTATTCCACATACAGATCCTATGGTAGAAATAATTCTAATTCTTTCATTTCCCTTGATATAGAATTCACCCAGTTCCTCTGCTAATGGTTTGAATAATCGGTAGATTACCTGAACTATTAGTAAAGTTCCAAACAAGCTAATACCTAGTCCAGTTGAGAAAATACTCTCTTCAGGTTCCGAAAAAGGCATTTCAGATATAATTGGTATAAATGGGGCAACTCTTCCACTGGTAGTTGATACGATGTAAGTTGCTATTAGTGTCAATATTCCTAAAATTATACTAAATTCCAGAAGTAATTTAGCACTATTTTTCATTCAGTACCGCTTGTGCAGCAGCCAATCTAGCAATTGGAACTCTGAAAGGTGAGCATGAAACATAATCCATACCTACTCCATGGCAAAAGTGAACCGATTTTGGCTCTCCGCCATGTTCACCACAGATTCCAACTTTAAGGTCGGGTTTTGTTTTACGACCTCTTTCAATCCCCATTTTAACCAGTTCACAAACGCCTTCATCTAGACTTGCAAAAGGATCTTCAGGCAATAATTCGTTCTCTAAATATGCAGGCATAAACCCACCAGTGTCATCACGGCTGAATCCAAAAGCCATTTGTGTCAAATCATTAGTTCCAAATGAAAAGAATTCAGCAGTTTCAGCTATTCTGTCAGCTACGAAGCTTGCTCTCGGAATTTCCATCATTGTTCCAACCATGTAATTATCTAATCCTTTAATGTTACTAGCTACATTCCTGACTATCTTTTCTTGATGATTATATTCAGTTTCCATTCCAGTTAGAGGAATCATAATCTCAGGGAAAGTTTTTACGTTTTCACCTGAAAGTTCAGCTGCAGCTTCTAAAATGGCTCTGGCTTGCATTTCAGTTATTTCAGGGTGTGTTATTCCTAACCTTACACCGCGGTGTCCCATCATAGGATTTGATTCTTTAAGTGCATCAGACCTTCGTTCTAATTCTTGGGCATTTATCCCTAAGGCTTCAGCAAGCTTTTTCTGCCTCTTAATATCATGAGGAATAAATTCATGCAGAGGCGGATCCATTAGTCTAATAGTAACAGGGAGGCCTTGCATTGCTCTCAAAGTCTCTTTGATATCATTCTTCATGTAAGGGAACAATAGGTCAAGTGCAGTCTTCCTTTCTTCCTGGCTATTCGCCATAATCATCTCTTGAAGGTGGAAAAGCGGATCTTCAGACCCTTCACCATAGAACATATGTTCTATTCTGAAAAGTCCAATTCCTTCGGCTCCAAAGTCTAATGCTCTTTTCGCATCGGATGGTGTCTCGGCATTTGTTCTTACCTTTAACCTTCTAACCTTGTCGCAAAGCTCTAAGAAATGTGTCAAATAATCACTTGAAATATCAGTTTCAATTAGGGGTAATTCACCTTTGTAGACTTTACCTGCAGTTCCATTTAGTGTAATTTCATCCCCTTCATTCACAGTCACTTCCCCTACAGTAAATTTCTTTTTAATTGAGTCAACTTTCATCTCACCGGCACCGACCACGCAACACATTCCCCAACCTCTTGCAACTAAGGCTGCATGTGAAGTCATTCCTCCGCGAGAAGTTAATATTGCTACAGAAGCTCGCATTCCTTCAACATCTTCAGGATTGGTTTCTTCTCTTACTAAAACAACTTTTTCGCCTTTAGCAGCCCAATCTACTGCATCTTGAGCAGTGAAAACGACTTTTCATGTAGCTCCGCCGGGACCTGCTGGCAAACCTTTTGCCAAAATTGAGGTAATTTTTTCTACATCAGGATCAACTATGGGATGAAGTAATTCATCCAATTGTGAGGGGGTAACTCTTCCAATTGCAGTATTTCCATCTATTCTATTTTCTTTTACCATTTCAGAAGCCATACGAATAGCAGCAGGACCATTACGTTTTCCAATTCGGCATTGAAGCATCCAAAGTTTTCCTGTTTGGATAGTAAATTCAATATCCATCATATCGCTATAGTGGTCTTCAAGATTTAGTCTAATTGTATTCAATTCATCATACAAATGAGGTACAGCTTGCTCTAAACTTGGCAAATCTCCACTATGCTCAGTTCTACATATTTCATTTAATGGATTTGGAGTTCTAATCCCAGCAACAACATCTTCACCCTGGGCTTTAGATAGCCACTCTCCGTAAAAATTATTCTCCCCAGTGGCAGGATTTCTAGTAAATGCAACACCTGTAGCACTATCTTCTCCTAGATTTCCATAAACCATTGCTTGAACGTTTACAGCAGTTCCCCATTCTTCAGGAATATTCTCAATTTTTCTGTAAGCTTTTGCTCTTTTTCCATCCCAAGAATAGAAAACTGCAGACACAGCACCCCATAGTTGTTCCCATGGGTCTTCAGGAAATGGTTTCTTGAGTACTTCTAATACTTTTCCCTTGTAAATTTCTACTAAATCTTTCAAGTTTGATGCAGATAAATCGGTATCTTCAGTTACACCTTCTTGTTTTTTCATTTTTTCTAATTCATGTTCTAACTGGTTACGTATTCCCATTCCCTCTTCAGGTTCAATGCCTGAAGCTTTTTCCATTACTACATCAGAATACATTTGAATTAATCTTCTTTGGGCGTCGTATACAAATCTTGGATCTCCGCTTTGAGCAATAAGCCCTTCTCGTGTAACATCGTTTAATCCTACGTTGAGAACAGTTTCCATCATACCAGGCATTGATGTTCTAGCTCCAGATCTTACAGATAGGAGCAAAGGATTTTCAGAATCTCCAAAAATAGTCCCTACATTATCTTCAACATCCTTCAACGCCTTTTTTAATTGACCATCGAGTTCCTCTGGATATGTTTGATTATTTTCATTATAGAAAGTACATACTTCAGTAGTAATAGTACAGCCAGGTGGTACAGGTATTTTCAAGAGAGCCATTTCAGCCAAATTGGCTCCTTTTCCGCCCAACAAATTTTTCATGTCAGCTTTGCCATCGGTCATGTTTGGACCGAAACGATAAACGTGCATTTCGCTCATTCTTACTCAATACACTAGCGAAATAGGTATAAATTCTCTTTCTCTTTATTCTATAGGGTCATGAAGCTTACCAATTAGGGGCCAACCATGCCACAATAATCGCTCATCTAATTCAATTAATATTTTGTAAATTTCATCATATCCTTCAACAACATGCTCAATTAGACATGGCTTACATTCATCACTTAGCCATTTTTCTATTAATTCTGAATTCCCAACTTCCATTATTTTTGCCATTTCACTCATCTCCTTGAGTCTAATTTGTAAATGATTAAGGAAAATTTCAGAATTTTTTAAAGCCATAGTCAGGTGTAGAAATCTTAACTTTTCATCCTCAACAATTTCGACAAGATTCTTATCTTTAGGTGCACCTTCTGCAACTAACATTCCAAGTAACTTTTTTTCACCAAATATTTCTTTTGCAGCGGCAAGTAAAAATTGCAAACTTTCCTTTTTTTTCTCTTTATTCATATTTGTTAGTAATATAATCTACGACTGCCATAATATCATTTTTTGAAGCTTGAGCAGTTTCTTCATCAATCACCTCTCCCATTCCTATACAAAATATATTGTTGTTATTGTACTTATTCCATTCTGGGATTATTTTTTTAGTCCGGTTTAGAACAATTATTCGATTTGTATCGGGAGTATTTCTTTCCAGGTAATCCCATAGTTCAATAAAGTGAGAATCAGGTTTCTCGAGCCCATTTCCAACAACAATTTGCACGTTTGCAGCTCTAAGCCAATCTATCCAAACTTTACCTGTAGCCGTTGGTGCATCGATTTCATAAAGCATAAGATTGCCTAATTTACAGGCGTAATCTAGTAACATGTCAGGTACGCTATTAGGAACTACAAAATTTCCCCAAGGTTTAGGTAAGCTTCTCATAAAAGTGGACTTGCCGGCCCCCATTGGTCCTGTAACCATTATGTATTTCATCTATACAGCCTCCGCACTCCAAGTTTTTACTTGAACTCCCTTACTCATATGAACCAAATCAGGCTCTAGTAAATCAGTAATACCAAGATTGTAGAACTCAGTTAGGGAATTTTTTTCAATTATAGCAGTAGCATCTTGAAATTCCCACGGTTCGTGACAAGTGTAAGCAATATGTGTTCTTTTTTTGTAGGTTACATAAAGACTATATCTTTCAAAGAGAAATTCCTCAATACTATCCTTCTTAGCTTTTCTTAGGGGGCCGTTGGGCTTTGATTCGCCTTTGATGCCAATTCCATTACTTTTTCTTTTAGAGTGCCATGAAAATCCGCCCTCAACATTTTCCTTTACTTCACCTTTTGCAAATACATAGGGAAGGCCATATGCCCAAGGAGCATACATGCTTGTAATTCTACTTTCAGCATCTAAAGTCAGAAATAAAACGCCAGATATTCCGTTTTTTGAGACATATGTACGAATATTAAATTCAGGAAAATTTGAAATCAAAGGAACAGAAGGTAAGAATCTAGGTCTTATGTTTTCCATCCTAAATGGTATCGTTCCAACGTATGTTTTTCCATTAAACGTTTCCAATTCCAAATCTTCAGGAATATACTTTTCCAACAAGTGAGGTTCTACTTCCCAATGCATGAACGTAAGATTTACCCAATTTTGGCTTAACGACCATCCTCTTGTTGGCATCTTGTATGGTATATGATCAGTATTCACCTTTTACCTTCTTTAATTGCCTTAAATATTCCCATTAAATTTTCATATTCTCCTACATTCGGGTTTCCTCTTGAAATTAACCTTCTCAGAGTTGTTCTTGAGCGATTCAATCTTCTTTGAGGATAGCTACTATTTTCAAGTAAGTCCATGATTCTGTCTACTAATCGTTCAAATTCTTCTTGTGAAACGGATTTTTGTTTCTTTAAGCTTTTTATTTTTTCATCCCTCTTAACTTCATAAAGTACAATTCCCACTGCGTGAGACAAATTAAGAATTGGATAATCCGAATTTGTAGGTATTGTGATAGTAGCTTCACAGAGTGCTAATTCCTCTCTATAAAGTCCATGATTTTCTCTACCAAACAAAAGCGCAGGTTTATCCCTATCAGCAATTATTTCGTTAATCTTTTTAACATCTTGAGGTGCTCTAAACCACCTTTTATCGCCTTCGGGCCTTATGCCACTAGTTCCAATTGCAATGTCACAATCTGCTATTGCCTCTTCGATAGTGCTGTATCTTTTTGATTTTTCAAGAACAGGTCTTCCAGATTTAGATCGTGCATAACTTTCATCAGCTAATTCACAACCTTTTACCATTGCTAAATCATTCAATCCAAAATTTGCCATAGCTCTAGCTACGGCCCCTATGTTTCCCGGATGCTGAGGTTCAACTAGTACAATTCTCAAAGTTAGCCAAAGGAGGACTTTTAGATAACTTTCGTGCAATGAAATAATTAATATCAGCTCGGCATGGACATTACAGAATGGTAGAAATTTACATTATATTGAGTTTGGTGATTGGAATAGGCATAGGCTATGCTATCGCAAATAAAGATAATAATTCAAATGATGACGATATTGAATCTATCAAAAAGGAAATGGAAAATACATTCAAAGCTTTAGCTTTGGATGTTAATAAGTCAAATACTGAAGAATTTTTTAAGCTAGCAAATGATAAATTTCAAGGACTAAGTAAAGAATCAGATACGAATTTAGAGAATAAGAAAAAACTAATTGACGAGAATCTAAATGAAATGTCTAAAAGGTTGAAATCCATAGAAGATGCTTCAATCAAGCTTAATGAAAATCTAGAATCCACTAATACTCAAACCAAGGATTTGACAAAGACAACAATCAAACTACGTGAGATATTATCTTCGTCACAAAAGCGAGGACAATGGGGAGAGAGAATTGTTGAGGATATTCTCAATGTTATAGGACTTATGGAAGGTGTAAATTATACTAAGCAAGGTGTTGTCGAATCAGGTGAGCGACCTGATTTCACTTTTAAGTTACCTAAAGAAAAAATAATTAACATGGATGTAAAGTTTCCTTTAGCTCATTACGAGAGATATATTGATTCAGACGATGAACAAATTCGCAATTCTGAGAAAAGTGCATTTTTAAGAGACGTTAAGAAGCATGTTAAAGATATAACAAAACGTAGCTACATTGATCCTTCATCTGGAACTTTAGATTACGTACTAATGTTGGTTCCAAATGAATCAATTTATTCATTTATTAATAAAGAAGACAGCGCAGTTATCGATTTTGCTTTAGAAAATAAAGTTCTTCTTTGTTCACCTCTCACTCTTTATGCAATTCTTTCCCTGATTCATCAAGCAACAAGGAATTTCGCCATGGAAGAAAAAGCTACAGAAGTTATGAGTTTGCTCAATACTTTCCGTCTACAGTGGTCAAAATATGTAGAGGCTATGGATAAAATGGGAAGAAGAATTGATGACGCAAAAAGAGAATTTACTAGCTTAGTTAGCACGCGTACGAATCAATTACAGAAGCCCCTTAACAAAATAGATGACATTACTAATTTAGTTGACGATACTGAGCAAGTCACTAAACTAGAAGGTCAACAGAAGTTCTAAAGGTCTTTCAGAGAAGCAACTAGTTCAGTCATCATTTGTTTACCATCTCCAAAGAGCATCATTGTCTTATCTTCGTAGAACAGGTCATTGTCTACTCCAGCATATCCAACAGATAACGATCTTTTTACCATAATAACAACTCTTGCTTTGTCAGCATCAATTATTGGCATTCCGGCTAAAGGACCTTCGCCACTTCTTGCAGCAGGGTTAACAGTATCATTTGCACCAACAACAATTGCAACATCACATTCACCCATTTCAGAGTTAATATCGTCCATTTCAATCAGCTTTTCGTAGGGAACACTTGCTTCGGCTAATAGGACATTCATATGTCCTGGCATTCTACCTGCAACAGGATGGATTCCATATTTTACTTCACAGCCATTTGCTTCTAAAATGTCTGCAAATTCACGAACTTGGTGCTGACATTGTGATACAGCCATTCCGTATCCCGGAATAATAACACATTTAGAAATTCCATCACACACCATTGCCACTTCCTCAGGATCAGATCCAACCTTAGTCCTAGTAACTTGTTCTTTATCTGAGCCTCCAAATGATTTGAACAATACATCAATTAATTGACGATTCATTGCTTTACACATTATATTTGTTAAAATTAAACCAGCCGCCCCTACCATAGATCCTGCAATTATCAAAACATTATTTCCTATAATGAATCCAGTGAATGCTGCAGCTATACCCGATAATGAGTTTAACAGACTTACAACAACAGGCATATCAGCACCTCCAATAGGAAGTACGAATAAAATTCCAAGAATAGATGATAGTGCAATAATAGCTATAACATAATCTTGATTTCCAGGCTCTTCAATAGTCATGTAGAGGAGCCCTACAATTGAAATTAAGACGAATCCTTTAACGTAGTTTAGCCATTCAGGACCCCAGGTTGGAGTTCTGTACCAGGTTCCAAAAATTTCGATTCCGCCTTTTAATTTCATCATGGCGAGCAAGCTCCCTGTTAGAGTTACCCAGCCAACTAAAGCAGACAAGCCAATTGCAGTCCAAGCAACGTGTAATTCTAACCCTTCGGGCAAATCATTTTCATTAATCCTTCTGAAGACTTCTGATGCAGCTACTAGTGCACTTGCAGCACCCCCAAATCCATTGAATAAGGCAACCATTTCTGGCATTCCTGTCATCTGTACTCTAATTGCCATTAGATATCCAATGAATCCTCCAATAACAAGTCCGGAGATTATAAGAATAAAATTATTCGTTTCACCAAAATCCATTTGAGCAATTGTAACTACTACAGCTACTAGCATTCCCATCGCACCATACAAATTTCCGGTTGGCGCAGTTCTAGGATGGCCTAACTTTTTTAGACCCATTATGAAAAGTATTGATGCTACAAGATATCCTATGTCCCAAACAGCTTCGTCCATTACTTACCCCCTCTTTTACCAGCAATCATGTTTAACATTCGGTTAGTAACTGCAAATCCTCCAACTACGTTAATTGTAGCTAAAATTAGTGCAAAAAATGCTAGCCATGCTGCAAGTCCAGGATCGCCTCCGTTGAAATCGGTATTTGAAAAAATCAAAGCTCCTACAATTGTAATTCCAGAAATTGCATTAGCTCCTGACATCAGCGGAGTATGGAGCGTAGCAGGTACTTTTGTAATTAGCTCGAATCCTAGAAAAATAGCTAATATGAATACAGTAATTGCGCCTATAAGTGTGACTAATTCCATTATTTCATAGCCTCCATTAGTTTAGTATGGTTATCATGTACCTTCCCGTCTTCAGCAATTAAAATTCCACCATAACCTGCTGAAATTCCACCTTCATCTCCAGTGAGCACTTGTTCTTCTTGGTTTATAGCTAATTTACCTTCGTTAACTAAAACAGTTACAAAGTTGGTAACGTTATTTGAATAAAGCATAGATGCAGTATTTGGAACAGTTCTACATAGCATAGGTATTCCTACAATTGTCACTCCATCTTTTTCAATTATTTCTCCCTCTTTACTTCCAACAATATTGCCACCTGTATCAGTATTCATATCAACAATTACAGACCCCTCTTTCATTTCTTTTGTCATATTATCATTATTCTCCTTTCCGAAGAATAGTTTTGGTGCATTTGTACCGAATAATCTAGCAGTAGTAATTACAACATCAGCGTCCTTTACAGCATCCATTAGAGCATTATCAAATGCTTCTTGAAGTCCCTTGTCTGTAAAAAGGGAAGCATGTCCACTTGAGCTTTCAGCATCTTTCCATCCAGGAACATCAATGAATTTTGCACCTAAACTTTCGGTATCTTGCTTTGCAGCCAACCTTACATCTATTGCTTGAATTGCCCCGCCTAATCTTTTAGCAGTTGCAATAGCTTGTAAGCCAGCTACAGCAGCTCCCTGAATTACAAATTTAGCAGGCCTTACAGTACCTGCAGAAGTCATCATCATAGGAACCATTTTTGCAATGTTTTGGGAACCTATCAAAGCTGCTTTGTAACCAGATAAATTATCTTGACTAGAGTTAACATCCATAGACTGTCCTTTTGATAATCTTCTAGGAATTACTTCTAAAGATAATAGCGTAATGCCTGCATCAACTATTTTTTTTGTTTGTTCTAAATTTCTAAATGGATCAGCCATACATGCTAACATTTGACCTTTTTTCATATCTTTGAAGTTTGGAACATCAATCGATGCAATTAATTCACATTTCATTACTTCATCTAATGATTTGGTTTTTGCACCTTTTTCTTCGTATTCAGCATCAGAGTATCCTGATTTTTCTCCAGCACCCTTTTCAATTACTACTTCAAAACCTAATTTCCTTAACTTAGGTATTGAAACTGGTACAATAGCTACACGAGTTTCTATCTCGTTGTTCTCTTTTGGTATTCCTATACGCATTATTTAGCACCGATAATTTGTGTGTTGACTAAAATAGTCTGTAAAGCATCTTACAAACATACTCATAAAACTTTTCCTATCACTTTCCAATTTCACGAGCAATTACTAATCTTTGAACTTCTTGAGTTTCTTCATAAATTTTAGTGATTTTTGCATCACGGAAAAATCTTTCTACTGGGAAATCCTTTGTGTATCCATATCCGCCCAATACCTGTACAGCTCTTTCTGAAACCCAAATTGCAGTATCACCTGCACTGAGCTTTGCAATTGAAGCTTCAAGTGTATGGCGTGACGATCCATTTTCATAATGTTCTTGTTTCGCCCATGCAGCTTTGTAAACTTGTAATCTTGCAGCATCAATTTTAACAGCCATATCTGCCAGATAATTACTTATTGATTGGTGAGCAGCTATTGGTTTACCAAAAGTTTCCCGTTCTTTTGAATATTTCAGTGCAGCTTCGTATGCTCCCTGTGCAATACCAAGTCCTTGAGCAGCTATACCTATTCTCGAATTATCTAACGCATTCATTGCAATTGGAAACCCTTTGCCTACATCTCCTAGAACGTTTGCTTTTGGTACTTTACATTCATTTAGAATCAATGTACATGTATCACTTGAACGGATTCCTAACTTGTCTTCTTTCTTTCCAATTTCAAATCCTTCAAACCCTTTTTCAATTATAAAACAAGTCACTCCTCCGTGACTCTTTTTTCCGTAATCAGGGTGATCAGTTACTTTAGCAAATAGAACGAAGAGATCTGCAGTGGTTCCGTTTGTAACCCACATTTTTTCACCATTCAAAGTATAGTGCTCACCATCATCTGTAGCTCTTGCTACCATTGCAGCAGCATCTGTTCCTGAACCAGCTTCGCTCAAAGAATATGCGCCTAAGAATTCTCCAGAGGCTAATTTTGGCAAATATTTTTCTTTCTGTTCTTCATTTCCACTAAGTGCTATTGTCATCGAGCAAAGTCCGACATGGACTGCTATCATGACTCCTAAAGACGGATCGACTCTTGACAATTCTTCGACAACAATAGCCTCTGAAATATCATCTAATTTCTGACCACCATATTTTTCAGGTATGGTCATTCCTGCAAATCCCAGTTCTGCGAATTTTTTGAATTCCTCAATAGGTGCAATTTGTTCCTTATCTCTCTTGTTACAAGTAGGGCCAGCAACATCTTCGGCAAATTCACGTACCATTTCGCGAATCATTTTTTGGTCTTCGGTTTCTGCAAAATCCATTTTTTAATCACTCATTAGTTTGATAATAGCTTCAGCAGG
>JAERSJ010000155.1 GCA_016845825.1 Methanobacteriota archaeon | reverse complement strand
CCTCTGACCTGTTTTTTTAACATGATTTTGCAATTTTAAAAGTTCAATTTGTAATTTTAATTTTTCTTCTTCGTAAGCTATTGTAGACTTGGGAATCCAAATTTGGACTTTTTTATCTGAGCCTTTGGCATCTTTATTTTTGAGAGCCTCTCCTTCTGAAAGTTTAACTTTCTTTTCAGTACCCATGCTAAATAACACCTACAGGCAAATATAAGATTTATTATTTGGAGAATCTGCTCATGAAATCCCAGGCAATTTGAGCTGTATCTACAGTCCCCTGAGTTCCCGGTTCAGAAGATTCGGGGTCATTTTTTGCATAAATATTGTGCGTTCCTGCATGAATTGTAACAAGAGACACTTCAGTACCATTATCACAATCTGTAAATCCCTGAATATTGTAATATACTTCTTGTTCATTCAAGTCTGGAGTATTGCCTGAACATCCATTCATATCTTTCCAAGCATACAAATTTTGAACTGCGCCCGTATTCCAAGTTTCTTGTTGGAAGAAGAAGCCTGTAGGACCTACATGAGCATAAGGCGCAATTGGATCTAAAAATCCATGAATCTCCATAATAGGTATTGGTGAATAGCTAGAATCTTGATCTCCAATGAAATACATTGACATACAAGCAACTGCTGTTATCAAATCAGATTCTTCATTTGCAAGTGCTTGGGACATTGCGCAACCATTAGACCAACCTGTAGAATAAACTCTATCTGAATCGATAGGGAAATTATCTATGGTTTGTAAAGCTAAAGTACGTATGAAACCAAAATCATCTATTCCTTCTTCTCTGGCTGGATCGCAGCAAGCTCTAAAGTTCCAAGAATCTCCAAATCCTTGAGGATAAATTATGATGGCATTATTTTCTCTTGCGATCCTATCCATATCTGTCATATTGTACTGCTGCTGTGCATTTCTTTCTAATCCATGTAAATCAAATATCAAAGGTATTGATTTTGTTTCATCAGTCTGCTCTGGAACATAGAGAATCCAGCACCTCTCAATTCCATTATGCTCAAAGCATTCATCTCGTAATCCTCTAAAAAAAGAATTATTATCCTCAACTGGAGGGTCCTCAGGCTCTTCGGGCTCTTCTGGTTCCTCCTCTGCAGTATCATTTGTTTCCTGAACCTGTTCTTGTTGAACTTCTACCTCATCAGAATCCTCTGATTGGTAAATGAAAAAATACCCATATGCACCGCTTGCGCCTGTTACCAAGAGCATGGCGATTACAATTAGGGTCATTTTTTTCATATTTTTAAATTTCTAGTGATGAACTATATTCGCCACTACAAGCCAAAGAGTTCATTTCTGCCCTGTGATGAAATACTGCATATGTGGATTCAAGATTATCCTTTTGGCCATTCCATGTTTTCAATGCTGATTGCTGTAATGCTCTACCATATGAAAAACTCAAAGCCCATGGATGATCTCCCATTTTGTTCATCGCATTCAAGTGTTCTGTAGCTTCTACTTCAGATTGGCCGCCTGATAAGAATACTATTCCTGGAACTTCAGCAGGTACTGAAGCTGTGAGGCACTTAACTGTCATTTCTGCAACCTTCATCATATCTCCTTGAACTTTACACTCACTTCCTGATATTACCATATTTGGTTTCAATAAAATTCCTGGCAAATAGACGCCTTCGTTTTCTAGCTCTTTGAAAACAGTCTTCAATGTCTTTTCAGAAACTTCGTAACATGTCTCAATTGTGTGATCTCCATCCATTAAAACTTCAGGTTCAACTATAGGAACTAATTCTGCATCTTGACAAGCTTTTGCATATTTTGCTAGGGCTGATGCATTGGCCTGAATACATTCATCTGAAGGGATTCCTTCTCCAATTGTAATTACTGCTCTCCACTTCGCAAATCGAGCTCCCTGCTTGTGATATTCTAAGCACCTTTCGTATAAACCATCCAAGCCTTTTGTTAACTTTTCAGAAGGTGAAGAATCCATAGGGTGGGCTCCTTTGTCAACCTTAATTCCAGGATAAATTCCCTTAGATTCTAAAATATTTGAAAGACGAGTTCCATCCTTAGCTTTTTGTGTTAATGTTTCTTCAAATAATATAACTCCAGAAATGTAATCTTCAACTCCATCTGTATCGAACAAGGCTTGACGGAAATCTCTCCTATTTTCTTCAGTGTTTTCCTGATCGATTAAAGCCAATCTTTTACCCATAGTAGGGGTGCTTTCGTCAGCTGCCAAAATTCCTCTATTAGAAGCGACAATACCACTTGCGACTTTAGCTAAACTTTCTTTATTCATAACCTCGCAAAACGGCCTCAATAAAACAATTAGGGGTTATTCTTGACCAATTTCTTTTAATAAGTCTACGAACCAAGGTTGTGAAGTATCGAATTCTTTTCCACCTTTTATCAATTGTAAGTCAATCAAGCCCAAATTTCCTGAATTATTTTCATCAAGTCCTACTAAGCCGCTCTGTCCGTTAATTGCCAATTCGGCTGCCATAAATGCTGATTTTTTTATCAATTCCAAATCTCTTGAACCTGGTTTAGCCGATCTTGCAAAATAACCGCTCTTCTGAATTAATGTTTTATCTGCATCTAAAGCTTCAGAAAATTGTTTAGCAAACCATTGTCCAGGATTAATGTCATCCAGTCTTACATGTCCAAAAGCATCTCTTGGTACTGATTCTCCTCTTGATTCGATTTCTCTAACAATCGTATCCATACCTGCACCTTCACTCAAAAATATGTTAACACAATCATTTTCATCCATTATCTCGCGAAGTCTTACAGATTCAGATTTAAAATCAATATTTTTTTCTGGAATATAAACTGCATGTACATCCCACCTCTTTTTTGAGACAAATAATTCTGGCAAATACTCTTTTTTGTCTAAAAGTTTCCTGTATTCCAATGCAGTTCCTGCGGTTAGCCATCCACAATGCCTTCCCATGACTTCGTGAATAATTAATTGTCTACGGCTTGTAGTATTTTCGTTAACAATATTTTGGAAAAATCTAGCACCTTGTTCAGCTGCAGTCCACGCCCCTAATGTTTGCTTAACTGGAATAACATCGTTATCAACAGTCTTTGGAAGGCCCACCACTGTTAGCGATTTACCAGAATTTTCTAAGTGCTTGGCCAGAGCTGCTGCCATTGTGTTTGTATCATCTCCACCAATTGTATGCAAAATATCTATCTCATCTTTTTCTAATTGTTTTGCAGCTACATCCAGTGGATTTTCTCCTTCTTCAACAAATCCTTTTTTTATACAATCTTCAACGTTAGTCAATTTAACTCGGCTATTGCCAATCGGACTTCCACCAAAATCGTACAAAACTTGATAATTCTTTTTTACTTCATTGGAAAAAACAACCGATTTCCCGAGAAGAAGGCCTCGGTAACCATGCATGTATCCTACCATCTCAATATTCGGATCTAACTCATTATATTTTTCGATTAGTCCTCCTATTGATGCAGATAGGCAGGGTGCGATTCCACCGCTTGTCAAAAAAGCTACTTTAGGCATGATTGGTTAAGAGGGGCTGACATAAGTATTACCGCTTCTTTTGAAAACCACCTCTTTTAAATACTACTTCCTTAATTTAATATTTGAAATATGATAAAAGCTTTATCAAACGCAATATTTTGTGCTAAAATCGTGTTTAAACTAGAAAAATAAGCTATTTTGGAATAGATGTTATATAAACCACCCGACTGGCCACAAGCTCCAATATCATTAATCTAACGGTTAGCGAACAGTAGGGCCTGTAGCTCAGCTAGGTAGAGCGTCCGGCTTTTAACCGGACGGCCAAGGGTTCGAATCCCTTCAGGCCCGCCATAATGATTTGGAAAAAAGGATGCCAAAATGAACGACAACATACTGTGGTTAAACAAGCTCGTACCGAAGCACATTTTGCTTAAGGAATCTGAAATTGAAGGAAAGCTAAGTCCTTTGAATATTACTAGAGATCAATTGCCTAAAATACTTTTGAAAGATCCTGCTTTGAAAGCATTGGATGAAGAGGCTAAACCAAATGACGTTGTAGAAGTTCATCGTTTTAGTGAAAGTGCAGGCAGTAACCTCGCATACCGATTGGTGGTGGAAGAATGAATTCCCGTGCATTAATCAAAGGTTTCTTTGATAGCCGTAGTGTTTCCGGACCAAGTGCTGCATTAGTAAATCACCAATTGGGTTCTTTTAACGATTTCTTACCGCACGACAAAAACCAAGCACCATGGATGCAGAGAGTTGTTGACAATATTTCTGTGGGTGCTGATGAATCACTAAGAGGGGCAATACGCCTAGAATTAGGTGACTTAGATGTAATCGTTAATCTAGGAAAAATAAGAATCGGAAGGCCTATGGTATACGAGGCAAATGGTTCTCAAACTGACTCCATTCCTATGATGGCACGTCTAAGGAATATGACGTACGCAGCTCCAATTTACTTAAATTTTACAATTGTTGAAGAAGGAATAGAAATTGAAGAAGTAGAGGAAGAAATAGGAAATATGCCTGTTATGGTAAAATCTATTCTTTGTAATCTTCACAGAAACTTTTTGACTGGGGAAGGTTCTAGCGATGCTGAGTATCGTGAGGGACTAAAGGCAAAATCTGAAGATCCTATGGATCCTGGCGGTTACTTTATTGTAAATGGAACCGAACGTGTTCTTGTATGTCTTGAAGATTTAGCACCTAACCGTGTAATGGTAGAACAAGAGGAAAGATACCAAAGACAAACTGAGTTAGCAAAAGTTTTCTCGCAAAGGGAAGGTTTCCGTGCTTTAACAGTTGTCGAAAAGAAGAAAGATGGTATTCTGTCTGTGTCAATTCCCGTTGCATCTGGACAAGTACCTCTTGCGATTTTACTAATGGCGCTTGGAATGGAATCTGCAGATGACATAATGGCTGCAATTACAGATAACAAAGATTTACAAAATTTAATTTTAGCTAATATTGAGGAAGTGCATAATGAAGAAGGAATTTACACTACACAAGAAGCATTGGAATATTTAGAAAGAAGATTTGCTGCAGGGCAATCTAAAGAATACAGAAAGAAGAGAATTAACTACATCTTGGATAACACCTTACTACCTCACTTGAGTACTACAGAAGACTCAAGAATGAAAAAGGCTGTTTTCCTTGGACGTATGTCGAGAGAAGTTCTAGAATTACACGTAGGAGATCGAAAACCTGATGATAAAGATCACTACGCAAATAAAAGATTAAAATTAGCTGGGAACTTAATGGAAGAATTATTCCGTTCTGGGCTTCAAGCTTTACTAAATGACATGAAATACCAAATGGAACGCTCGTACTCTAAAAGAAAAGAGAATAGAGTTCACCATGCAGTAAGAAGAGATGTTTTAACAAACAAAATTATGCACGCAATGGCGACTGGTAACTGGACCGGGGGACGCGCAGGTGTTTCACAGTTGTTAGATAGGACATGTAATATGTCTACTTTGTCACATTTGCGAAGAGTTATTTCTCCATTAACTAGATCTCAGCCTCACTTCGAAGCTCGTGATTTGCATCCTACTCAATTTGGTAGGTTATGTCCTAACGAAACTCCTGAGGGGCAAAACTGTGGTTTGGTTAAAAATTTAGCATTAATGGTTGATGTTTCTGAGAATGTGCCAAATCAAATCATAATGGACTCCATTGCTAATTTAGATATTCAAGACATAGATAAAGCAAAGCCTGCTTGGGGTAAAGTTTACTTTAATGGAGATTTGATTGGGGCTCACAAAGCACCTACCGATCTTGTAAAAGAAATGATTCAAAGAAGAAGACAGGGCCTAATCAGCAATGTCGTTAATGTAAGATATGACGATTCTTTGAATGATGTGATTATCAATAGTGATCCTGGTAGAATAAGAAGGCCGTTGATGATTACAAAAAGAGGAAATAAATTAGCCATTAAAGATAGCGATATCGAAGCTTTAAAGAGTGGTAAATTAGTCTGGGAAGACTTGATAGACAAGGGAGTCATTGAATATATCGATGCTGAAGAAGAAGAAAATTGTCTAATTGCATTAAATACAGATTATTTGACCGAGAAAAAGAAGACGCATTCCTACACACACATGGAAGTAGATCCACTAACTATTTTGGGAGTTGCTACGTCTAATGTTCCATTCCCTGAGCACAATTCTGCTCCAAGATGTACAATGGGTGCAGGTATGTCAAAACAGTCTTTAGGTATGGGTCAAGCAAATTACAGAATAAGGCCTGATACCAGAGGACATTTACTGCATTATGCACAAAGACCTATGCTTCAAACTGAAGCCATGAAATATAACACTCTAAGAGCAAGGCCTGCTGGACAAAATTTAGTTGTTGCTGTTATGTCTTATCATGGATATAACATGGAAGATGCTTTGATTTTCAACCGCGGTTCAATAGACCGTGGAACTGGAAGGTCTACTTTCGTTAGAACATATATGTCTGAGGAAAGAAGATATCCTGGTGGACAGGAAGATCGATTTGTAATCCCAGGACCTGAAGTTCGCGGTGCACGTTCTGAAGAAGCTTATTTCTACCTTGAAGAAGACGGACTCATTTATCCTGAAATTGATTTGAAAGGTAAAGAAGTCTTGATTGGTAAAACTAGCCCTCCAAGATTTTTAGCTGAACCTACTGATTTCTTAAGTCCTCAAAAAGTTAGAGAATCTTCACTGACTGTAAGACATGGTGAAAAAGGTACTGTAGATTCGGTTATGCTTTCTGAAACTGAAAACGGTTCTAGAATTGCAAGAATTAGAGTAAGGGACCAGCGTGTTCCTGAGATGGGAGACAAATTTGCAAGTAGACACGGTCAGAAAGGAGTTATTGGACACATGGTTCCACCTGAAGGTATGCCTTTCACTGAAGACGGAATTACTCCTGATTTGATTATTAATCCTCACGCTATTCCATCGCGTATGACTGTTGCTCACGTTCTTGAAATGATAGGCGGTAAAGTAGGCAGTATGGAAGGCCGTGCTGTAGACGGTAGTGCATTCTCTGGTGAAAAAGAAAATGATTTGAGAGATGCATTGTCACAATATGGATTAAAACACAGTGGAAGAGAAGTTTTGTACGATGGTCAAACAGGTCGCCGTATAGATGCTGAAATTTTTGTTGGAGTTATCTATTATCAAAAATTACACCATATGGTTTCCGGTAAAATGCATGCTAGATCAAGAGGACCAGTTCAGCTTCTAACAAGACAACCTACTGAAGGTCGTGCAAGAATGGGAGGATTGAGATTCGGAGAAATGGAACGTGATTGTTTAATTGCTCATGGAGCTTCGATGGTTATCAAAGATCGTTTACTTGATGAAAGTGATAAAACTGTACAATACGTAGACAGTCAATCCGGACACATTGGTTACTTGGATAGAAGAGGAGTACTAACTTCTCCAATGGGAGATAATACTTCCATTTATCCGGTTTCTATGTCCTATGCGTTTAAATTGCTCCTAGAGGAATTGAAATCGCTTGGAATCGTTGCTAGATTAAGATTGGAGGATTTATCATGAGGGAAATGATTCCAAAGAAAATCGGTAAAATCGATTTTGCCCTGATGGGGCCTAAAGAAGTTCGAAAATTATCTGCTACCAAAGTAATTACTGCAGACACCTATGATGACGATGGATTCCCAATCCCTATGGGATTAATGGATTTACACATGGGAGTTATCGAGCCTGGATTGAGATGTAAAACAAGCGGAAGAAAAATGGATGAAGATCCAGGTCACTTCGGCCATATCGATTTGGCTATGCCTGTAATTCACTCAGGATACTCCAAAACTATTAAGGATATATTGAATGCAACACATCCAAGTTCTGGAAGATTAATGCTAACTCAGGATAGGATTGATCATTACACTAAGCAAATCAGGGCACTCATGGACTCTGATGCTGGAACTACTGTTTCTATTGGTGGAATTTCAAAAAGAGCTATTAGAGAAGCTACAAAATCTAAAAGTTGCCCTCACTGTGGAGAACCAAAAATTAAAGTTACTTTAGATAAGCCAACAACATTCAGAGAAGAAGGAAGAAAGCTTACTCCTAAAGAAGTTAGATCTAGGCTTGAAAAAGTACCAAATTCCGATTTACTATGTTTAGGATTCAATCCTGAAATTACAAGACCTGAATATATGGTATTGACTGTTCTTTCAGTTCCTCCAGTTCCAATGAGGCCTTCAATTACTCTAGAATCTGGAGAGCGTTCTGAAGACGATTTAACACACAAATTGGTGGATGTCTTAAGAATTAATCAACGTTTAAGAGAAAACCGTGACGCTGGAGCTCCTCAGTTAATTGTAGAAGATTTATGGGAATTACTTCAATATCATATTACTACTTATTTTGATAACCAAACTGCAGGAATTCCTACAGCAAGACACCGTTCTGGAAGGCCACTGAAAACTATTGTTCAAAGATTAAAAGGTAAAGAAGGACGATTCCGTTCAAACCTTTCTGGAAAACGTGTTAACTTCTCAGCCCGTACTGTAATCACGCCTGATCCTTATTTGAGTATTAATCAAGTTGGAGTGCCTGAGCTAGCTGCTAGAGAGTTAACTGTTCCTGTTAGAATCAATATTCATAATCTTTCATTCATGAGAGATTTAATTAAAGAAAATTTTGTTCCTACTGATCCAGAAAAATATATTCCAGGTATCAATTACATGATTAGGCCAGATGGTAGAAGAGTGAAGTTGACAGAAGAAAACTGGGAATTCAACCACGATCGTCTAGAACCTGGTTTTATCGTTGAAAGGCATCTGATGGATGGCGATATCGTATTATTCAACAGGCAGCCAAGTTTACACCGTATGTCTATGATGGCTCACGAAGTAAGAATTATGAAAGGTAAAACTTTCAGGATAAACTTGTGTGTATGTCCTCCATATAATGCAGATTTCGACGGAGATGAGATGAATTTACATGTTGTTCAATCTGAAGAAGCAAGAGCCGAAGCAAGAATTTTAATGAGAGTTCAAGAACACATTAGATCTCCAAGATTCGGAGGTGCGGTTATCGGAGCTATTCACGACCACATTACTGGAATGTTCCTATTAACTCACGGAACTGCAAGTTACGATGTTGACCAAACTGTAAGAATTCTTTCCCGAGTTAGCTACAAAGGAGACTTGCCTAAACCGGAATATCCTAAGGCTGAAGGCGGTCCAAGATGGTCTGGAAGACAAATATTCTCTGTACTATTGCCAGATGATATGAACCTAAAATACAATGCTTCTGTTTATTTCGCAGATAGAACTCCTGAAGAAAATAAAGAACTAGATATGGTTGTAGAAATTGTAAATGGAAATATGATTAGTGGACCTGTAGATGGTAACTCTATTTCTGCTTTCAAAGGGCAAATTTTAGAAGAGATATCAAGATTACAAGGGGCCAACGCTGCTAGAGACTTTATCGATAAAGTAACACGTTTAGCTGTTGGAGCTTTGATGGAAACTGGATGTACTACTGGAATAGATGACGCTGATGTACCTCAAGATGCTTTAGACCAAATTACTGACGCTCAAATTGCAGCAGTTAAAGAGGTTGATAAGCTAGTAAATGCATATAACAAAGGAAAATTCAAGCCAAGACCTGGCCGAAGTGTTGAAGAAACTTTAGAGGTTGAAATCATGGGTGTTTTAGGTCGTGTCAGAGATAAATCTGGTGAAATTGCAGGATGGCATTTAGGTATGGATAACTTTGCTGTTATTATGGCCAGATCTGGAGCTCGAGGTAGTATGTTGAATTTGTCTCAGATGGCTGGATCTATTGGTCAACAGGCTGTAAGAGGTGAAAGAATATCACGTGGATATGAAAGAAGAACTTTATCACACTTTAACAAGGGAGATTTGGGTGCAGACGCTAAAGGCTTCGTTAGATCTTCTTACAAAAGTGGCTTATCTCCAACCGAATATTTCTTCCACTCCATGGGAGGAAGAGAAGGTCTTGTGGATACGGCTGTTAGAACATCACGTTCAGGATACATGCAAAGACGTTTAGTTAATGCTCTTGAAGATTTAAGAGTGAAATATGACTACACTGTGAGAAATACAGCTAATACTGTTGTACAATTCCAATATGGTGAGGATTCCGTTGATCCTACTAAAAGTAAATTCGGTAGAGCTATTGATGTTGATAGCTTAATTGAAGATGTTAAAGGAGGCAAATAATGGCAAGACTAGATACTATTAGAGCTCTTGAAAAGAGAGGACTTTCAACACAATTAGCTGAAAAAACTGTAGAATTGGGTTACCAATTGGGAACTCTAAAGAAATGTACACTAAAGGAACTTGAAAAAGACTTTTATTACAAAGAAATTTTACAATTAATTGACGTTGCAAAAATTAGATCAATTGATAGAGATGAAATTGTCGATAAGGCTTTGAAAGAAGGCGATATTTCAGATGGACCTATCTCTGCAGATCAAGCTCTCAGAAGAGTCGAAAAGAAATTAGGTGTTATTTGGTCATTGCCAGAAGGATACACTATTGATGGTGTGCTAAAGCAAATCTCAAGAAAGGGACAAGTGCTCTTGGGTGTTGCATTTCCAATTAACTCTAAACAATTTAGATATCCATTTCATGGATATGTTTATCTTAAGACTAGAGGGATTTGTTATCAGTCAGTCATAACTGAAGTAGTTTCCTTTGACAGGCCTAATATTCCTGAGGAAAAAGAACTATTGCTCTCAGCTCATACAAGTGAACCTTATGTTACATTCTTAAGAATTGAAAGACTTATCGAAATGCCAAGGACTATTCGTCTTGAAGAGTTCCGTAAAATGGATGGAACTCAAGTTAAATCGGCAAGAAATTATACTCAAGTAGAAGACAGCATAGATTTAGATAGAGAAAGGTTAAGATTTGAAGAAGAACGAATTACTGCTTTGAAAATGTTCAAAGAGATGGGGCTAAGTCAAAAAGTCTCATTAAGCTTATTTACACATGGTATTTTCTTGGCTTCTCAAGTTGTTATAGCAACTGATAATGAGCTTAAAGCTGCAGGAGTTCCTGCCGCAAAATTGGCTAAATTTAGAGATGCTGCCGCGGAGGCTGCTGCTGTTGAACTTCAAGAGCCAGTTACTTCTAAAGTAACTGTAAGAAAGAAAAAGAAAGCTGAAAAAGAAGATAAACCTGTTAAAAAAATTAACAAATTCCGTAAAGCTGCTAACAAGTTAACTTCTAGTTTACCTGGACTATACGTTGAAGAAGTGGCATTAGAGGCTGAAACAAACAAATTAGCTACTAAAGACATTGAAGAATTAGTTGAAAAATATACTGCTCTAAATGATATGGAAGATAATGTCAGAGGTATTTTATCTAAAAAAGAAGGTGTACTCCCTCAAGGTGTTGTCAGAGAAATTGCTGAAAAAAGTATAGCTCATAATTTAAAACCTAAACAAATTGAAACTGTAGTAGATGGAGGTATTGACCAATACATTCGAAATAAGGTCGATGCTACTGAAGCTGTTGGTGTAATTGCTGCCCAATCTATTGGAGAGCCTGGAACGCAGATGACTATGCGTACTTTCCACTACGCCGGTGTTGCTGAAATGAACGTTACACTGGGACTGCCAAGACTTATTGAGATTGTTGATGCAAGGAGAATACCTAAAACTCCAATTATGGAGGTTTTCTTAGAGCCTAAAGTTTCAGCATCACAGAAAAAAGCTCTTGAAATCGCAAACCTAATTGAAGCTCAATCTGTTTCTCAGTTAGCAAAAATAAGTACGGATATTACTAACCTTAGAGTTTTGATCGAACCTGATATGAAGATATTAAAGACTCGCGGGTTGCCTATTGAAGAATTAGCTGCTAGAATTAAGAAGAAAGGACGTCTAAAGTCTAAAATGACTATTGAAAAAGGAATTATTATCTTAGAAGAAGATAATGTTTCTTTCAAAAAATTATACCTTCTCGAAGATAAAGTAAGCCACTTGATGGTTGATGGAATTGGAAATATTCAACGTGCAATTGTTAGAAAAGAAGGCGATGAATTTGTAATATTTACAGAAGGGTCTGATTTGAAATCTATTCTAGAGGTAGATGGGGTTGATCCTACTAGGACTAATACTAATTCAATACACGAAGTAGCTGAAGTTCTAGGAATTGAAGCTGCAAGAATCGCAATAGCTAATGAATTACACAAGACTCTATCGGAGCAAGGTTTGGCCGTAGATCCTAGACATAATATGCTGGTCTCAGATGTTATGACTAATACAGGAGCCATTCAAGCTATAGGTAGACACGGAATTTCAGGTGCTAAGGTTTCAGTATTGGCCAGAGCTGCTTTCGAAATTACCTCTACTCACCTTCTTCAAGCTGGTTTAAGTGGAGAATCTGATGTTCTAACTGGTGTTGCTGAAAACATCATTGTAGGACAGCCAGTTCATCTTGGAACTGGTGCTGTAAGTGCAATTTACAAACCTAAATCTAAAAAAGGAGGAAAGAAATAGATGGATCTAAACAAATCTCTTAGACTTGCAATAGATACTGGAAAAGTGTCTGTAGGAGCAAATGAGTCAACTAAAGCAATAACTTCAGGTTCAGCAAAATTGGTGATTTTATCGTCAAACTGTCCTGATGAAACTGTAGCTAAGGCTAAAGATGGTGAAACTCCGGTTTATTCATTCAACGGAAATAACTCTGTTTTGGGTGCAGCTTGTGGAAAGCCTTTCCCAGTTTCTATCATAGCCATTTTAGATGGTGGAAAATCAGATATTCTAAATCTAAAAGCAAATTAATACGGAACGTTTAAGGACTCTTTCTAAATGGAGCTTTATGGTTTTTCCATTAAGCTTTGATAGTTTTGTAAATTTAGAATTAAGTGCCAAGCGTGAGTTAACCGATTCTGAACTGAAATCTCTTGAAAATAATATTGAATTGGTACGTGATGCTGTAATAGCAACTACTGCTTTTGCCAGAGCTAAAGGGATTGGAGGACACACTGGCGGTCCGTATGATATTGTTCCTGAAGTGCTCATTGTTGATGCACTTCGGGATGGTGGAGAAGCAATTCATGATGAATTCTTTGATGAAGCTGGACATCGCTCTGCTGTACAATATGTTCGAGGAGCAATCAGAGGCAAAATGCCTACTGAAAAACTGATGCACTATAGAGAATATGGATCCGGATTAGCTGGACATCCTGAACCGGAGTTGTTAGATTGTATTGATTTTTCCACTGGAAGATTGGGCCATGCTGCAGGGCATGTTAACGGAGTTGCAATTGCAAATCCAAACAGCTGTGTTGTGATGTATGGTTCTGACGGGGCTCAGATGGAGGGAAATAATGCTGAAGCTGCTCGATTGGCTGTTGCTAATAATTTGAATGTTAAATGGATTATTGATGATAATAATGTGACGATTGCAGGAAATCCTGAAACGTACATGAAGGGATACAGCGTATCTAAAACATTGGAAGGTCAAGGCTTCCAAGTGATTACGTGCGATGGAGAAAACTTTTCTGAATTATTCGATGCGATTTCAAAATCTATGCAAACTAAAGGGCCTGTAGCCGTAATATGTAAGAGAAAAATGGGTCCTGGAATACCTGAATTAGAAGGTGAATGTCAATTGCATGATGTAATTCCATTAGATGTTGGAATAACTTACTTAGAAAACAAGGGCCATCATGAGGCTGTTAAACAATTAAAAGAAACTGCTGAAGAATACAATTCAAAAGCTAACCAAACTTTCAAAGGATCTGGAGAGAAAGGTGCTTGCAGAAAACAATTTGGAACTTCTGTCGTTAGTATGCTAAATGAAATGAGCGATTCTGAAAGAAAGAAAGTTCATGCTTTTGATTCTGATTTAGAAGGTTCTGTAGGTTTGACTGCTGTAAGAGAAAATTACCCTGAATGTTTCACAAGAGCTGGAATACATGAAAGAGGAAATTATCTTGCTGCAGCTGGTTTTGGATCACAAGAAGGGCATCAAGGAATTTTTGCTACATTTTCAGCATTTATGGAAATGGTGATTTCAGAAATAACAATGTCCAGACTCAACGAAGCCAATGTTTTAGCTCATTTTTCACACGCAGGTGTGGATAATATGTCTGACAATACTTGCCATTTTGGCCTAAACAATTTCTTTGCTGATAACTATGTAGAAGAAGGAAGTTCTACTGGATTATACTTCCCCGCAGATGTAAACCAAATGGATGCGATTATTAAACGAATATTCAACGATCATGGATTAAGATTTGTATTTTCAAATAGATCTAAGACTCCATTAATTTTGAATTCTGATGGAAACTCTTTCTATGGTGAAGGGTATGAATTTACTCCTGGATCTGATGAAATCATACGAGATGGGGATGCAGGTTGGATTGTATCTTACGGTGATATGCTACACAGATGTTTGCACGTAGTAGAAGAATATCGTGAAAATGGAATAAATGTTGGATTGATAAACAAACCAAGCTTAAGTTCAGTGGATGAAGATACAATGGAGAAAATAGGGAAATCTCCTTTTGTTTTAGTCGTTGAAAGTTTGAACTCAAGGACTGGGCTCGGAGTTCGCTTTGGAACATGGTTATTGGAACGTGGATTCGCTCCAAATTACGATTACATGGGAACTACTAGGCCTGGCAACTGTGGGCAAGAAGAACAAATACTACACCAAGGCCTTGGAATTGATGGTCTAAAAGAAAAATTATCCAGCTTCCTATAGATGGCAATGGGAATCCCTGCCCGCATTTTTGCAACTCTACTGAGAATTGCACCAGGTAGAACTAGAAACTGGATGTGGAAATGGTGGTATCAAAGATTAGCAAAAGCACATGGAAGGGCTGATTTCCGCTTCATGAATTATGGTTACAGAGACGGTAAAGAATTAAAATTATTAAAAGAAGATGAACCAAATCGTCTTTTCATCCAATTATACAATATGAACATTCGTGACGTAGATCTGAAGGGAAAAGAGGTTGTAGAAGTTGGTTGTGGAAGGGGCGGTGGAGCTTCTTGGATAGCTAAAACATATAATCCAAAAAGGTTGACTGCATTTGATTTTTCCAAAGACGCTATTGGATTAGCAAGTAATTGGTATTCTTCACAAAAGAATCTTTCTTTCCAAGTTGGTAATGCCGAAGACCTTCCACTGAAAAACAATTCCAAAGATATAATTTACAACGTAGAATCATCGCATTGTTATGGAAATGTGGAAGCGTTTGTGAAAGAGGTTTATCGTTCTCTTAAGGCCGATGGAAATTTCTGTTGGACTGACTTTAGGGATAAAGAGAGTATGGAAAAATTACATGAAATATTTTTGAAAGCTGGGTTTGATATTGTATCGAAAAAAGAAATTACCAAAGAAGTTTTAGAGGCTTTAGATGATATTAATGATAGTAAAGTTAGAGGAATTAGTGAAAGTGTGCCAATGGGAATGAAAAAAAGCTTTGAGACCTTTGCTGGAGTACAGGGAACTCCTGTCTATGAGGCGTTTAAATCTGGAAACCTACATTATCATAGGTATCTAATGGTGAAATCATGAACGGTCGCACTTGCCTAATCACAGGAGCTACCGATGGAATCGGTAAAGAAGCTGCTATCGAACTAGCAAAAAAAGGATGTAATCTAATTCTTATTGGAAGAAGCAAAACAAAAGGGAAGAAAGTTGTAGAGCAAATAAGAAAAGTAGCTGATAGCCATGTAGACATTGATTACTTGATAGCGGATCTCATGTTGATGAAAGAAGTTTCTCGAGTTGCTGATGAAGTATCCAAAAAATATCCTAGAATTGATGTTTTGTTAAACAATGTTGGAGCTTATTTTACATCTAGAGAAGTTACTGAAGAAGGATTTGAGCGAACATTTGCTTTGAATCACCTAGGCTATTTTCTAATGACGAAAAAACTACTTCCCCTTGTTGAAAAAAGCAATTACAAAAGAATTGTTAATGTTTCGTCAAGTGCTCATTATGGTATTGATTTTGAATTCGATAATATGAATGGTGAAAAGAAGTATGCTGGCTTTGAAACTTACAAAAAATCTAAACTCGCTAACGTAATGTTCACTTATGAATTAGCGAAAAGAATTGAAGGTACTGGAATTACTGCAAATTGCTTGCATCCCGGATTTGTATCTACAAATTTTGGAAAAAATAATAATTTCTTCTGGAGAAATGCAATAAGACTAGCAATGATGCTAACTGCAATCAACGTAAAGGACGGTGCAAAAACTAGTGTTCACCTGGCATGCTCAGATGAAGTTAAAAATATTACTGGAAAGTTCTTCGCTAATTCTCAAGTGAAAAAAGGTTCAAGTAAAGCTAAAAATGATAAACATAATGTGAAATTATGGGAATTATCTGAAGAATTTGTTAAACCTTTCTTGTAGTCTCTAGCTAATAACTTTTATAAATCTACCATCAAAAGTTGACTGTGGAAATCATAGACAGGTTTACTAATTTGGAATACGGAAAAGTAAGATACTCAATTACCGGCGAGGCTTCTGATAATTTAGTAGTTCTAATGCACGGTCTAACCACTTCTAAAGACATTTACAATAATCTAACTCAAGATCTTATTGAACAAGGATTTCAAGTTTTGTCTTTTGATTTTTATGGAAGAGGTAAATCTGATTACGTACCTAATGTTGCTTCTGAAAATCTATACGTCAATCAAGCTAATGAATTGATTGAAAAATTTATTCCGACTGGCGCTAAAAGAAATATTAATTTGGTAGGATATTCTGCTGGAGGCTCTATTGCTTCAATGGTTGCAGATAAATTGGATAGTTGTGCATCTTTAATTCTAATAGCCTCTACTGGTGTACCTCAACTACCTACTTCTCCAGTTCTAATTTCCTTACTTCAAACATTTGAAAGTAACGGAGAAATAAGCTCTGAATTGAAACATGAGGTGGAGAAACAAATGGTTCAGGAATTGGAAGTTTTAGAAGAGAACGAAACCAAAGATTTGGCTCTTAAAGTTTACAATGATTTAGATATATGGAATGAAAAAACAATTGATACTGTGAAAAATCACCTGTTGTCTACTGGAGGATATGTCGGCGATAAATCTATGAATAGTATCTTCGAAAGTATCGGTAAAAAAAATATTCCAACTTTCATTATGTCTGGATCTAACGATAATTGGGTAAGTCCAGAATCTGGTAAGGAGATACATAAATTGATTGAAGGTTCACTTTTTTTCGAATTTGAAGATGTTACACATTGGGCTTTTTTAGAAAAACCTGAAGTATACCATCGTAAAATTTTAACCTTCTTAAAATCTGCATAACCTATAAATCTGTGCCGTAAACTTTGAAGTATGGATACAAGAACTTTGTTTGGTGCCCTTTTAATCGCAGGAATCGTTGGAGGATTTTCAATCAACAGTTATTTCATGGATAGTGGAACTGAAGACAACATTATTGACGTTGAAGTTGGTAGTGAAGCTCCAGACTTTACTTTAACAGATAGTGAAGGAAATTCTTTTAATTTATCTGACTTTGAAAATGAAAAAGTAGTTGTTTTAGAATTTATGAATATGGGATGTGGATCATGCCACAATTTTGAAAAAGAGGTCTTGAAAAGTTATTGTAACAGTACTACAATGCCAGAAGATGTTGAAGTTATCTCCTTAACACAAACTGAAGATGTTAGTCAGGAGGATTTAGAAGATCGAGCCGAAGGTAAAAATTGGGCTTACGTGTTCGGAAGTGAGGAAATGACCGATGCTTTCGGTGCTGACCGAAGTCCTACACTAGTCATCATAGATAAAGATGGAATGGTAACTTATTCTGAAAGTGGGGCTGTTTCTCAATCTGAATTAGAAGAGCGAATTAACGAAGCTCTTGCATGAGTATTTGATTAAAAAATTCAAAATTGCATTATCAATAATAATGAAACGTAGCCTGTAAACATCAAGAAAGGCGTATCCCAAGTATGTGGAGAATAAGCTTCAGTTAATGTCATTATTATAGGTACAAATAGCATTGCAAGAGTAAACTGTATCGTCGAAAAATAATCGGTATGCATTGCTATTACAATAAAGCCAGTAATCAATACGCAAGCACTCCCCTCAAATGTTCTAAAATATTCTTTATTGGTAAATAAAGCTCTAGTCTTGTAACGATATTTTCCAAATCTAACGCCAACAGGTTCTGCTAATCCATCCCCGATTACATTAATCAAAATTGGAATTACAACTAATGATTCTAATCCCCATTGGCCGAATAACCATATCATAGGCAGCATTACAGCAAAACCTGCTGCAAACTGAGTCCAAAGCCAGGACAATGTGTGTGGTCTGTCTTCCGGCCTATCAAATCCCTCAAACATTAGTTGGAATGGAGGGATAGCTTGTCTAATGGGTCCATAAAACGAAATTAAAGATAATGTAGTTATCAAGGCGCTAATTGCCAAATAAATGAAATCTGCAAAAGTTTCAGCATTAAATTGTTGATCAATAAATACAGGTAAGAAAAATATTGCAAAATGGTTAATTTTACGTGTATAGTTTACTTTAACGTTGAAATATCTAGCTAATACTCCTGTTGAAAGCATTACTGTTGTGAGTGCTACACCTTTTGCTACAGTAGATTGAATTTCAGGAGTCAGTTCCATACATACCAAATGGTGGACCGGGCGAGATTTGAACTCGCGCCCTCCTCCATGCCAAGGAGGCGATCTTCCAGACTGATCTACCGGCCCGTTAAGATGTCATTTTGATGGGGCTTTAATAGAATTATAGTTTAGATAGCCCATTTCTTAACAATTCCCAAACATATTGCCAACATGGGACCTATACTTAGCGCGAACATTACTGTTCCTAGTCCAAAAACTCCTCCTAAAAAAGTACCTATTGCTAATACCGATATTTCAATTCCTGCACGTACCCTTCCGATTGGCCATGCTGTCCTCTTTTGAATGCCTGTCATCCACCCATCTCTAGGGCCAGGACCTAAATTTGCGGTGAGGTAAAATGCACTCCCTATTGCAACAAGAATAATTCCTATCGATGCTTGAATTATCTGTGTCAAAAGATTTGTCTGCTCAGGGATAAAAGGGCCCATAACGTCAATCGACAAAGATATTACAATAATATTTGAAATTGTCCCAATACCTGGAGTTTCTCGAAGAGGTATCCAAAGAAAAAGAACCGTTATTCCTACAATAAACGTAGATAAACCAACCGTAAAACTTGTCTGTTCAGAAATTCCTTGAGCAAGAACCGTCCAGGGGCTTACCCCTATTCCTGCACCAATCAAAATTGCTTCACCTGTTCCGAATATCCATAGTCCTGAAACTAAAGCAAAAATTGTGGATAATTTAGGTCTAAAATTAAGAGGCCGATCTGAACTCCAAATGGTCTGAGGAATTTTACGAGCTGGGCGAAATAGCTGCAGAAAACCCTGTTTGCTCAATTACCTTCACCAATTCTTCTGCAGTTATCTGGCCATTAGTTTTCACTATTCCACTATTTTCTTCGTGAGATATTTCTGCTGATTCAACATTTAAATTTAATTCAAGTACGCCTTTTACTCTTCCTGAGCAGCCGCCACAAGTCATTCCGTCTATCTGGAATTTTAACGTTTCAGTCATAATCTTGTAAATTGAAGGTTGATTAAGAAATCATGCCCTGAATGGCTTCCAAGATCTTAGTGTCAAAGAATTTAAGACTACACTAACACTGGATAATGCCATAGCTCCTGCTGCAAATGCCGGAGGCAATAACCAACCTGTCGAGGAAATTAAGACTCCCATTGCTAAAGGAATACCAATTAAATTATAAACAAATGCCCAAGCTAAATTACCTCGAATCTTACCCATTGTAGCCTTACCCAAATCTAATGTCGATACTACATCCAATAAATCATCTCGAAGAAGGACAATATCTGCAGCCTCTAGTGCAATATCACTACCTGCACCCATTGCAATTCCAACATCTGCAACTGCTAAAGCTGCTGCATCATTAATTCCGTCACCAATCATAGCAACGCTCGCACCTTCAGTCTGCAACTTTTTTACAAATTCAGCTTTTCCGTCGGGTTTGACCTCAGCCTCAAACCTTGATATTCCAACTTCTTTTGAAATCGTTAAAGCTGTTTCAGCCCTATCTCCAGTTAGCATAATTACTTTAAGACCTAAATCTTTTGCTTTTGAAATTGCTAAGTTTGTAGTTTCCCTTAATTTGTCTTTCATCTCAATCCAACCAAGCAATTTATTTCCTTTAGAAACAAAGACTACGGTACTAGTTGACAATACATCCACTAATTCTTCAATGTGATTAGAAACAAAGACCTCTTTCTCTTCCATTAGAGGCTGGTTTCCTATCGCATATTCTTGATTGTCTAGATAGCCTACTAATCCCATTCCACCTATATTTTCAATCCTGTCAAAAGAAATTAATTCTTCGCTATTTTCTAAATGGGCCTGCGAAATCGCCTTAGCAATTGGATGTGTGGATGCAGATTCAAGAGAAGCTGCTATTGCCAAAATGTTATTTTCATCTGAACTTATTGACTTGATATTTGTTATTGATGGTGTGCCTACTGTAAGAGTTCCTGTTTTATCTAAAACTAATGTGTTTGTATTATAGCTATTCTGCAAAGCATCTATACCTTTGATTAACAAGCCATACTGAGCTCCAACACCAGTACCGACCATGAGTGCAGTCGGAGTAGCTAATCCTAATGCGCATGGACAAGCTATCACTAGGGTTGACACCAAAACCATAATGGCTAATTCTGTAGAATTATAATCTCCATATCCTTCTGAGAAAAACATCCAAGTAAGCGAAGCAAGAATGGCACAAATTACTACTGCAGGAACAAATACTGCAGAGATTCTATCTACCAATTTTTGAATTGGAGCCTTACCCATCTGAGCTTCATCTACTAAATTAATGACATTTGCTAATACTGTATCATCATGATATTTTGTTGATTTTATATGAATTGCTGAATCTAAAACTATTGTACCTCCCATAACTAAATCGTTCTCTTTAACAAAAACAGGATTAGATTCTCCCGTCATCATTGACATATCCATTGAAGCTGCCCCTTTCACTACTATTCCGTCTAAGGGTACTGTTTGACCAACCTTAACCAATATTTCAGTTCCTATTAATATTTCTTCAACTGGCACTTCTGAAACTGAGTCATCTGAATTAACAATCGAACCAGTTTTTGCTTTTAAATCCATTAGCGAAAAAACTGCATCTGTGGCTCTTAACTTAGCTCTAGCTTCCAACCAATTACCTAGTAAAATGAATGAAATTATGAAAGCTGCACCATCAAAGAATACATGGGTAGTTGATGAAAAAATCGAAGGTAGAAAATCGAGATATGGTGAAAATACTACAAGCGAAGACCAAATCATAGCAGTCGTAGTTCCGATATGGACTAGAACATCCATGTTTGCTCTTCCAGATAGAATTGCTTGCCAGGCTCCCTTGTGGAATTCCATTCCTGCATAAAAATAAACTATTGAGGATAAAATGAAAGCGAGAAATAATCGTGAATCTAGGTCATACACCTGTCCTAAATCTCCGACAAACATTGTCAGAAAAAATGTTGGGACTGTTAAAATTAAAGATATTATAACCTGCAAACCCATTTTGTTTGCATTTTCTAAAGATTCCTGCCTATATTTCTTAGGATCTACATATTCTTCTGAGCCAAATCCTCCTTTACTAATTGCATCTCTAACAGCTCCTAAATCTTCATTTGCACCTTCAGACCATCTGATTGTGGCTTTTTCAAGAGGAAGATTAACCCTTACAGAATCTATACCTTCTAAATTACTAACGATGGACTCAACTGACGCGACACAAGATGCACAGGTCATACCTGTGACTCGTAGATTCAATTCGTCCATGATATAATTTAGAGATGAATTGAAATAAAGGTTTCTTCGTGGAGATTTATTGTTTGAAATCAATAAACGCGATGGACTTGCACGACTTGGAAAAATTAAAACCAAACACGGAGTTCTAGATACACCAACTTTACTTCCTGTTGTGAATCCAAAAATTATGACGCTCTCTATGGAAGAGTTGGCTGAATGCGGTGCTCAAGGTATTATTACTAACAGTTATATCATTTACAAAAATCCAAAACTGAAGGAAGTTGCTGAAGATAAAGGAGTTCATGGCTTAGTGAACTGGCCGGGTCCGATAATGACTGATAGTGGAACTTTTCAATCTCATGTTTACGGCGAAATTGAGATGAAACCGGAAGAAATACTTGATTTCCAAAAAAAGATTAAAGTTGATATTGGAACTGTCTTAGATGTATTTTGTGAACCTGAAACTAGGTTTGAAGATGCTAAAAAAGAGTTGGAAGAAACACAAAAAAGAATTGAAGCTGCCGATGCAAACAAACAAGATATTTTCCTAGCTGCGCCTATTCAAGGTGGACGCCATTTAGATTTAAGAACAAAAGCCGCAGAAATGGCTTCAAAAACAAAAGCTGAAATTTTTCCAATCGGAGGGGTCGTTCCTCTTATGGAGAAAAATAATTTCAAACTTTTATCAGAAGTTATTTTAGCCTCTAAAAAAGGGCTTGATATTTCAAGGCCTGTGCATCTTTTTGGATGCGGTCATCCCATGGTTTTTGCTTTAGCTGCATTTTTGGGATGCGATGTTTTTGATAGTGCAAGCTATGCTAAATTTGCCTCAAGAGACAGTCTAATGTTCACATGGGGGACTAGAAATTTAGATGAATTAGAAGAATTGCCTAGTGAGTTTTCAGCATTCCCTGGTATGACTGCTGCTGAACTAAAGAAGCTCGATAAAAAAGAAAGACAGAAGATTATTGCAAAACATAATCTCATGACTTCTTTTGCTGAAATCAGGAGAATTAAACAGGCTATTCACGACGGATTGCTATGGGAATTGGTAGAAAGCCGATTACGATCTTCTCCAGCCTTAATGAAAGTCTTTGAAGTCATAGAAAATAATATTGACTGGATTGGTAAGTTTGAACCTGCTTATCGTTATAAAACTCCTATCAAAAGTGGAGAAAAATCAAATATTAGGCCTATATTTTCTAATCTGAGTAATTCGTTTGAATCTGGTGAAATGCTTCATCCTTACTTTGGAAAAGTACCAAATCATTTATCCGAGACATATCCATTTCATCCAGGACTGTTGCAAGACGATATTGAAGGATTTAAAATGCAAGAATGGGATATTGCTCGCGTTAGAAGTATTATGGATTATCAATTTGGCAAAGGCACCGGTAAGATATTTACGGATGGGGAAACTGAATTAGTAATAAGTAGGAAAACAAGAAGATTGAGGAATTTACTTCTAGACGGTGAACATGTGGCTTCGCTTTCCCATAGAAGAGGAATGTTTATACTTCAAAAAAAAGGTGCAGAATTGTTGCATAAACATTCAGAAAAACCTGCTTATCGTATAGTTGTAACTTCAGAAACTGCTGAATTTAATCGAAAAGGAAAAAGTGTATTTTGTAAATTTATAGAGCATATTGATTCAAAATTAAAATGCCTTGACGAATGCATTGTGGTTACTCCTAATGATGAATTAATTGCTTTTGGAAAATTGATGATTGGGCCTAAAGAAATAGAACTTAACCAACAAGGAATGGCTGTAAGGGTGCGAAGCGGAATAGAAGATTTTGACAAATCGTAAGTTCTTTAATCAAAGTCCTATCTCTATGTATATGCAGCGCAAAGCTATCACAGCTGGAATCGTGACTTTTTTATTACTTAGTACTGGCTTTGTCAATTTATCTGCTGAAGAAAATTCACCAATTTATGAGAATAATTGGTGGGATGTTTACTCTAGAGACAAAAATCATGATGGAATTTCAGATTTATTAATTTGGAAATTAGAACAGGGTGAACGATTCTTCAATACTGGAGAAGCCCGTGTCTTCGTAAGATATGATCATCATCCAACTGATTATGACGTTCAAAGATTGGAAGATGCTGGAATCGAAGTAACATTTCGTGCTCAATTTATTGATTTAATTGCAACAACTATGCCTCGAGACATGATTTCTGAGGTTGCATTATGGGATGGTGTTGTAATGCTTGATGATATCGGAAAAGCAGAACCTCACATGGCTGATGCTGTTCCTGCAATGGGCGTTGATGATGTTTGGCTAAATCACGGGATTTATGGCGAAGGAATTTCTATTGCTATTGTGGACACTGGCGTGGATAATGCACATGTTGGTCTAGATGATATGGACGACAATCAATTTACATTTGATGATATGAAAGTCGTTGCATACTATGATGCTGTTCAGGACGCTGTAATATGTTCACCTTGTTTACCTGGAGAATCAATTGATAGTGGAACTCATGGTACTCATGTGGCTGGAATTGCTGCAGGAACTGGTGCTGGTGATAATACTGGTACGCCACACATAGGTGTTGCTCCGAAAGCGAATTTAGTAAATGTTTTAGCATGTTGTGACGGAGACATTGAAGACATCATAAGAGGTGTTGAATGGACTATTGAAAATCAAAAGGTAGTAACCCCTAACATTAGAGTGATGACATCTAGCCTAGGTGAACAACAAGTAGAATTTCATATCGATAATGACGGTAGCTCAGCATGGAGCCAAATTGTCGATGCCGCTGTTGAATCTGGGCTTGTAGTCACTTTAAGTGCTGGAAATGAATTTGGTTCTGCAACGGGTGCAGGATGTAATACAATAGATTCACCTGGCGATTCGAGATTGCCTATAACTGTTGCATCTCTTGACAAGGACTTGAGTTTAGCAATTTACAGCTCTAGAGGCTATACTTCAGATGGACGAGTTAAACCTGATGTGGCTGCAATAGGCAGTAACATTATGGCACCTAATCAAGGTACTGGCACTGGCTATACTAGTAAGAGTGGAACTAGCATGGCAACTCCATTAATGGCTGGAATAGTTGCTCTAACTTTAGAAGCAAATCCCGATTTAACTCCGGCTGAAGTTAAAGACACTTTAGTGGCAGGATATTCTATTGAAAGAGAAATCCTGAACGATGACCCGGATGCTGCATCAAATAACTGTTCAATTCTTGAAACTCGGCCTGATAATGAATACGGATATGGGCAAGCCGATCCTTTGGTATTTGTTGAAATTGCAGGGAAAATTGATCCTGAAGTTTCGGTAAACTGGAGTTTAGAATATGATATGGAAGAAATTAACGGAACAATGGTTCCAGTTAAACCTAAAATATACAAAAACGAAATTCTGAAAGGAACTGCTGTTACTGCAAATAAACCAACTAATGGTGGTGGTATTGAGATTAAATTCGGTGCAAGTGAATGGTACTCTGCTACAGATACTTCCACACAAGGGAATTGGGCAACTTGGGAGTTACCTATTCCATCTGATTTAGTAATTGAAAATAATCAAACTATTACTCTATCAGCAAGACTAGTTCTAGACAATGGAGAGTCAATGTCTGCTGTGAGTAGTTTTTCAGTAGTTTATCTTAACGAAAATAAACCATCAAGTGCTTTACTCGCAGGTTTAACTGACCTTGCAGGTGGAATCTTCTTACCCGTAATTCTTCTTTCTATGGCTGCTACTGGATATATTTTTACGCAAAAAAGAAGATCTGAAAGTAATGTGGAAGTAGAAGAATCTGGCGATGATGAATTTGTCTGGGAAGACGAAGGTGACGCTGCCGGTCAACCTAATTTGATGACAACTATGTTCTTCGGCGGAATGAGTGCTAAAGCTCTTACTCTTTGCTCGCTTTACGTTGCACAGGGGATTCCTTCTGGATTTATTTCATATACTTTAATTGCTTATTTAGCTCAACAAGGATTTACTGCTGCAGAAATAGGTAATATGCTATTCTGGGTTTACCTACCTTGGGTTTTCAAGTTCTTATGGGGTCCTTTCGTTGATAATTATCATTACTTACCTATGGGACGTCGTAGGCCTTGGATATTAGGTGCTCAAGCTGGAATGGTAATTACCGTTGTAATTATTGCACTAGTCCCAGGAATAGAAAGTAAAATTGCACTTCTTACGGGGTTGCTATTCTTCCATAATTGCTTTGCTTCTTTACAGGATGTAGCTGTTGATGGTTTAGCTGTAGATGTTTTAAGTCCTGAAGAATTTGGTAAAATAAACGGTTTCATGTTTGGTGCTAAGCGTTTCGGTACGATGGTTGGTGGAGCTGGTATTGGATACTTCATTGGATCTCTGGGTATTGCTGGAGGATTATTCTTGACTGTGCCAATGCTGTTATTGATTATGTGTTTGCCTGCATTCATCAGAGAAAGGCCTGGAGAAAAGTTATTCCCTTGGGGTGAAGGTAAAGCTGTAATTAAAGTAAAAGATGAACCAAAGCCAACTAAGACTAAAAAGAAAGTAGCAAAGCAAGTAAGCTGGGATATGGGAACCCATACTCCTCAATCTCTTGGAGTTGATTTTGGAATAATAATTGCTTTAGACTTATTTTTGCTGTTAACTATTGGTGATTTTGCAGGAAGTATGTGGGTTCACTTACTAACTCTTGGATGTGGTGCTGCATATTTCTTTTTCTTAAGAAATAATACCGTTGGTCAACAAGCATTTGACTTAGCTCCGCAAAAAAGCGACATTGTCAAAGCTTTATCACTTAGAGCTCCGCTTATTGGAATGCTATTAGCTATGCTTACCTATTTCTGGGAATTTTTGATCCCTGTTCTGAATGTACTTTTCATTCAACAGCTAGGGTGGAGCGATGCTGAATATATTGCTGTAACCGGAGGGTGGGCTGTAACTGCTGGAATCGCCGGAACAATTATTGGTGGACTTATTGCAGATAAGTTTGGTGCTAGACGTATTGCAAGTTTATTTGCTGTATTAACTGGATTATCGATATTTACAATTGCCCTAGCTGAAGATTTGTGGCAAAATAAAGCTGTTATGACCTGGTTGATTGTCATATATCCTTTCTTTGGGGCTGCTATGGGGATCTCTCTAATTTCATTATTTATGAATGTTACATGGCCAAAGGTTGGAGCTACACAGTTTACCTTGTACATGGCTCTTTTGAATTTCGGGGCTTTGTTTGGATTAAAAATGGCAGGATATTTTGAAGAGAATTTCACATATACCACTACAATTATGATCGGAGGAAGTTGTCAACTTCTGATTGCATTTGTTTTACCATTTATTGACCCTGGACAGACTAGAAGAGAGTTAGGAAACGAATTTTAGGCGATAATCCTTAAATGGAGGACTTTCTGGAAGGTCGTCTTGATACATCAAGACAGGATTTAAGAAATGAGTAATAACATCTATGTAGGAAACTTGCCATGGTCTTTCAAAGACGACACACTAAGAGAGCTTTTTGAAGAGCACGGGGAAGTATCCGATGCGAAAGTTATTGTAGATCGCATGAGTGGTAGAAGCCGCGGCTTTGGATTTGTCGAAATGGCAAGTTCAGATGATGCTGCAGCTGCAATTGAGGCCTTAAACGGACATGAAGCCGAAGGCCGTGAGTTAAAGGTGAACGAGGCCAAACCTCGAGATGGTTAATTTTATAGAAAACGACGAACATTTTATTCTGGTTTCACTGTTAATCACAGTGTGTATGCAACTAAGCTTTTTTGCTATAGCCTACGGGCTGCAAATAGACAAAGTAACTGATTTTGCAGGTACTGCGAATTTCTTACTTTTAGCAACTGTAACTCTATGGTTCGGTGAAGACTTTTCATTCCCTAAAATAATTGGATCTTTGATGGTGATATTATGGTCTCTAAGGCTAGGGGCTTATCTTTCTTACAGGATACTAGTTTGGGGCGAAGACAATCGCTTTGATGAAATGAGATCAAAGTTCTGGAGTTTCTTAGGATTTTGGATAATGCAAATTTTATGGGTATTTCTAACGTGCTTACCTGTTGTCTATTTCAATAGTTTAGATTCTCCAGATAGTGTGAATACTCTAGCGTCAATTGGAATTAGTATGTTTTCAATTGGTTTAATTATCGAAGCATGGGCCGATTACAGTAAATTTAACCATAAATTAAATGGTGAAAAATGGTGTACTAGTGGATTATGGAAATACAGTAGGCATCCAAATTATTTTGGGAATATTTTATTGTGGTTTGGTATTTTTGTATTCTGCTATTCGTACGAAGTGCCTCTATGGACAGTTATCGGACCTCTTTGGACTACTTTCTTACTCTTATTCGTTAGCGGGATACCTCTCTTGGAAGCATCTGCAGATAAAAAATACGGAAATGATTCCGAATATTTACAGTATAAATCAAATACATCGGTTTTGATTCCTTGGTTTAATTCTTCAAAATAATTAACTATCTTGCCCAGAAAGGTTGATCTTTTTTCTTAATCTTCTGCATTTCGGTTATTATATCTTCTTCAATAGGGTCCAATTTTACGCCTGCTTCTCTTATCTTCAATATAGCGCGTTCGTCCATTTCAATGTAAAGAACATCGCCTTCTGATATCTGGCGTCCGACTGTAGCTTCACTAATGGCTATGGCCACCTCATCGCCCTGTAAAGCCTCTTTCAACACTTGTTCTCCTGACCTTAATGAGCGAATATGTCCTACTACTGAATTATCTGTTCTAAGAACTGCTTGATTAAGCGCAATACGACCTCCAAGTACTCTAACTCCCACAACAGCAGGGTCACGAGTCCTGAAGGTATGGCCTTCTAATATTTCAAATTTACCAGGATGTGAAAAATCCTCTCTCAAATGCTGGGCCTGCTTATCTTTTATTTTTTCTTTCCATTCTTGGTAATCTTCTAATAATCTATAAACTATGTCTGATTCAAATATTTTAACTCCAGTTTCATGAAGTTCTTTCTTAGCATCTGGATGCACTTTTACATTGAAAGCAAGAATCGCTCTATATTCTTCATCCGAAGGGTCTGCTGTAACAACATCTCTTCTAGAGACGTCGCCTACTACGGCCTTTACAATCGGAATATTAACTGCTGATAATTCATAAGCTAATGCCTCAAGTGAACCTATTGCGTCTGCACGAATAACTACGCCTTCATCTGTACACTTTACATTTGATTTCATTGAGTCCGTAAGTCTATCTAATGCATCGTCAATTTCATCTTCTGAGGATGCGCTGTAAAATGGTGCGCCTGCAACAACTCCTTCTATATCTGGAGCTACAACTTTCAACCCTGCTGCTGCGCCTACTACTTTTACTGCGTCAAATTGTTGCCGTGGGTCTCGAATTTCATCTAAAGCTTTTGGTCTTAATAATGAACGAACTCTAGTAACTATAGGTTCAGGTTGTGCTCCAATTATCAGAGTGTCGCTAGCTTTCAATATTCCGTTATAGATAATTATACCTAATGTCTTTCCTAATCCCTTTTCTTCTTTAATTTCAAGGACCGTTCCTTCTGATGAACCTTCATCAAGTAATAATCTGTCTCTGAGATATTTTTGAGCTAGCCCCATTAAAATCATAAATAATTCAGGAACTCCTTCGCCCGTATCTTTTACTGATGTTGGAATTAATGCTATTGTCTTTTGAAAGTCTTGAATGTCTGTAAACAGTGCTGAGTCGAAACCGTGTGTTCCGAGTTCTCCTATTATTTCATACATCCTATTTTGGAATGTTTGTTGTGCTGTTTGGCTTTGGCTTGCTTTATTGGCTAGGAAAGAGCCTTTGCTTGTCCTCCACCCTGGCAACTTGTCTATCTTATTTAGTGCTAAAATAAAAGGAGTCTTATGCTGTTTTAGAATATTTATTGATTCAATTGTTTGAGGTTTGAATCCTTCAGTAATGTCTACTACTAAAACAGCTATATCTGCTAAAGCTCCACCTCTAGACCTCAAAGTCGAGAATGAATGATGGCCTGGAGTATCTATGAAAAGTAAGCCTGGTAAATTAGTTGTTCCTTCTTTCAACAAAGGGCCGCAGATTTTTGAAACTGTATCAAATGGAACTTCTGTAGCGCCTATATGTTGTGTTATTGCCCCTGCTTCTCTCTTTACTATCGTTGTTCCTCTTACATAATCGAGAAGAGATGTTTTTCCGTGATCTACATGCCCTAGAACTGCAACGATTGGTTGACGAAGAGGGGCATTTGGATCTATTTCTTCCTCTTCGGACTGTTCTTCCAATTTTTCTTCTTCTAATGATTCTTCATCTGATAATTCTTCTTCCGGCGAATCCTCAAAATTTTCATCATCTGAATTCATAGACATTCATCGCAGATTAGCCTGTTTTAAAAATATCCGGTCATATTTCTTTTTTTAAAACTTCAGCCAAATATTGATACTCTTCTATTGAATTATAAAGAAAAGAAGCTGTGCGAAGATAACGTCTATTGTGATGTGGCCAAGCAAATACTGGAACTTGAATATTGTATTTCTCGTATAATAGTGTGTGGAAAGGGTCAGGCTCTAATGCCGATGTTAAAGGGATATCGTTTTCTGGCAGCAATACTGCAGACAGTCCAACAATCATGGAATCTGGACATAATTTTTGAGTTTTCAAAGTATCTAGAAGGATGTTACGGGCTTTGATTGCTAAATCTGTGTTGTGTTTCATAACACCTTCCCAGCCTTTATCTGACAAGCTAGCAATGAATTCTATGCTTTTCGGAATGCACAACCAAGGCGTAGGATCCTGTGTTCCTGTCCAATCAAATTCTAATCTAATTTTTTCATTTATGTTGCCATCTACTGATGCGCCATGACTAATTGATAATGGGCGAATTAGGTCTCTCTTATCTTCCCTAATGTAAAGAAAAGCTGAACCTTTGGGAGTACATAACCACTTGTGAGCATTTCCAGTAACGTAAGCTGCTTGGAGTTTGTTTAACTCTAATGGTACTATGCCTGGCCCGTGAGCTGCATCTAACAATACGTCGATATTTCTTGATTGAAGTTCTTTAACTATTTCTTCAAACGGAAGCCTGATTCCGGTAGGGCTCGTGACTGTATCGATTAATGCTAACTTAGTTCTCTTTGTTACTGATTTTAGTATAGATTCAATAATTTGATCGGGACTAAGAACTGGGAAAGGCAAACTTACAACAACTGTTTTTGCGCCTGATTTCTTTGTAACGAAATCTACTGCATTCCAGCATGCCTGGTAAGTATGATCTAAGACTAATATTTCGTCATTCTCCTCTAAATCCATGGAACGTAGAACTGTGTTTACTCCAGAAGTTGCATTCGGAACAAAGACTATGCCTTCTTTGTCTGCCTTTATGAATTCTGAAAAAGTTGTAATTGCATCAGCCCATAATTTTTTGGCTTTTACGTCTAAGAAATTTATGGGGTCTGATTCTAGCTCATCTCTTAATTTTTTTTGATGCTCTAAAACTTTACTTGGGCAGGCTCCAAATGAACCATGATTCAGAAATATTGTGCTTTCTTTTAAATTCCAATGATGTCCTAAGTTACTTCTACTAGGAATTATACTCATTTAACGATATTTGGTAAAGCGTCTCATTATCTTTTTAATTGGATCGCGAGCATCTTGAGATATAAATTCTTCCTCTATTTTTGAATCTAAAAATTCTACCGCACTATCTACCGATTCCCTAGATCCTTTAGCTGCTAAAGATGCCATAAATGGTTCAGCTAATTTATCTGAAACGCCAGCTTCTGAGACTACTTCTTTTAGAAAATAAATCATCTCTGTTCGACGGCCTTCGTCTAACATTGCTTTTGGCTTATTTCTCTTCTGAATCTTTTTATCTTTTCTTACAGGAGGTTGCGCTTTACTTGGACCTCGGCGCCTATGCCTCCCTCTTCTTGCCAGAGTTACTCGCCTCCCATTTCCTTAATGGCTGCGACTATTTGTTCCTCTGTCATTTCATCTCGATTGAAGAATTTTTTGTTACCAGTTTCTCTCTTAAGTTTCATTAGATCTCCCCAGCGTCCAGATGGTTTTCCTCTTGGGCCACCTCTGCCTCTTCCTCCGCCCATACGTGGCATCTCATATTCTAAATCTGATAAATTTACAGACTGCTTTATTGTATCTAAAGCAATATTGGATTCTTTCATGCTACCTTTCTTACCTAGACTCAAGCGCATGTGCCCTCTCACTAAATTAGCTCTTGCATCTTTTAAATCTAAAACCACATCGGCTTGAGCTACTTCTATTTCATCGTTCCAGAAACTCATTATTACTGTGCCAGTTTCATCTCCAACTAAACCTTCACAAACCATTGTTCCATTGTCCATAGAACGCGGTTCGTCCAAACTTATTACCTTAACTGGCATGTTTACACGCCCAGTTCTTGGTGTCAATTCATCTACTTTCAAGTTATCTACCTATCTTTACGACGAGAGGGCCGATTATAATACTTCCCTGACTTAGGTAAAACCCCACTACAACCTTATAGCCTTTTAGGGTTTTAAGGCGTAAAACCCAAAAGTATATATACCCTGACTGGTAGTAATGGATAGATTTGGGTGGAGTCCGAATCTAAAAAACAAGGAGATGCTCTAATGCAAGAAAACGAACCTGATTTTGAGAAACACATCGACGATATCGTAAAAGCTATCGGAGATAAGCTAGAACGCAATGTAATTGCAAACGAACTAAGAAGATATGTAGATGAATATGGAATTGATCTGTCTACCGCTAAAGAATCTATAGTAAGAAAACATTATGGAAATCCAAATGAACTGAGTGTAGCTGGAGAAAAATTACTCGCTCAAGTTGGACCTGGAGAAACTAGTGTAAGCTTCAAGGCTAAGATTATTTCTGTATACAAAAAAGAAATAAACACTAAGGAAGGATCCAAAAAGACAATTTATGAAGGCGAAATTGGTGATGCTAGTAGCAGACTAAGGTATACTTTTTGGAATGATGAATTTAAATTTCAACCAAATGATGTTGTAGAAATTTCAAATGCTTATACTAAAAGCTGGAACGATATTATTACTGTAAACATAGGCGACCGCGCAATTATGAAGAATATTGAAGACAATGACTTAAAAGAACTTGATTTAGGAGTTGTCAAAACTAATAACGCCCAAGCTGCACAAGAGTTAGAAGTTGTAAATCTAAAGCCAGGTATGAGAAATGTATCAGTTAAATTAAGAGTAATTGATGTTGAACCTCGTACTATAAACATAAAAGGTGAAGAAAAAGTCATTTTTGGTGGAAATATAGGTGATAAAAGTGGAACATGTCGCTTTACTTCTTGGGAAGATCATAATATTGTAGCTGGAAAAGCTTACTCTGTAGAAAATGCATATGTTAAGGAATTCAACGGACCGGATTTGCAATTTGGCGAATATTCAAAATTCACTGAACTAGAAGAAGAAGATCTGCCATCCCTTTCTGATTACGAAGCTGGAATGAACTATACTTTAGCTCAACTAGATGAACGTAACGGGGCTTCCGATGCAGTTATCGAGGGGCATGTCTTCAATATAAGAGAAGGAAGCGGACTTATCTTTAGAGATAAAGAAACTAAAAGATTAATCAGAAATGGTGACGACCGTAAAAACGCAGAACCCGATCTAAGAGTGAAAATGATATTTGATGATGGAAGTGGTTCATGTACTGCATATTTGAATCGTGAAATTACTGAGAGATTAATTGGAAGAGATTTAGATTCATGTTTAGAATTTGTAAAAGAAAACTTTGGCCCTGAAGCCTTAGTCGAAGAAATGGAAGATGCCCTTTTACTAAAACCTTTGAAACTAAGAGGCTTCGCACGATCTGATGAATATGGATTATCATTCTTTGCAAAATCTTGCGAACCCGCTACTGAAATTGATGTTCCTAACGCAGCTAGACAATTCCTCGCTGCATTGGAGGGCTAAATGGCGCAAAGAAGAGAGCCTGGTGTTCTTGTTCTAGCAAAAGAATTAAATGGAGCAATAGAAAAACACGTAGAAGATAGAGAATATTCACCTACCTACTTAATTTCAGAAATTGGAGGGAAATTATCTCGCGTACTAATAGCCGGCGTGCTAGACCAATTGGAAAATCGAGGCTCAGAGAGTGATCCATTCTATACTGCAAGAGTCATTGACCCTAATGGAGATTTTTACTATCTCCAAGCAGGGCAATATAATCCGGAAGGTGCATCTGCATTATCAAAACTAGAAAACGGAGTGCCTATCCTTTGCGTTGGTAAGGTAAGAGCAAGAACTCCTGAAGACAGTGAAAGAACATACGTTAGTGTTCAACCTGAGGGCGTTCGAGCAGTTTCAATGGATGAAATTAATCATTGGGCAATAAAAGCCTGTGAAGAACTAATTAAGCGTATCAATGCAACAAAAGCTTTCGGTGAAAATGACGAAGAGTACAATAAAATGAATTTGACTTCTCGCGAAAAAGACGGAATGCAATTAGCTAAAGAATTCTACCCAACCGTAGCTGTTGAGAACTATAGCGCACTTTTGTATGATTGTTTAACAAAATTGGCCAGTGGAGAAGCTAATTCTGAGGAAACTTCAAACTTTACCGGTGAATTCGAACCTGCAAGTAGCACTTCAGTGAATGAAGAAGTAATTGAAACTGCAGAAGAGGAGCCTGAACCTATCGCCCAAGAAGAAGCCAAAGAAGACGTTGTAGAAGAAGAGCAAACTGCACCAGAATCTTCTGAAAATGAGAGTAAAGTATTGCAGACAATTAAAAAATTAGATGAAGGAGACGGAATATATTACGATGATTTGGGTATTGCCGTTTCGTTAGAAGGAATAGACGGGCCTATGCTCGATGAAATATTAGATTCTTTGACTGATCAAGGTTTGATTTTTCAACCTAGATTTAATCATTACAAGGAGGCATAAATGAGCGAAGCAAAAGTAAAAGTTGTAGAAGATTTGCCTGGAGTGGGACCTGCAATCGCAGAAAAATTAAGAGATGCTGGTTACGACACTCTTGAAGCAATAGGTACGCAAGCACCTGGCACCCTTTCGGATGCCACAGGAATTGGAAAAGAATCATGTTCCAAGTTTATAGCTGAAGCTAGAAAGGCAGCAAATATTGGTTCTTTCTTAACTGGAACAGAATTGATGGAAAAACGAGCTACTGTTGGAAAACTTACAACGGGAGCTGAAGCATTTAACGAATTATTAGGCGGAGGTGTAGAAACCCAATCTATTACTGAGTTCTATGGCCAATATGGGTCTGGTAAGACTCAGTTCGTACTCCAACTAGCTGTGAATACTCTACTTCCGATTGAACAAGGAGGTCTTGGTGGAGAGGTTGCAATCATTGACACTGAAAATACATTCAGACCGGAAAGAATTATTTCAATGTCTAAGGCACTTGATTTAGATCCTGATGAAGTATTGAGTAAAATCCATGTAGGAAGGGCATATAATTCTCACCAGCAAATGCTAATGGTGGAAAAAGTTAGTGAAATCGCAAAAGAGCGTCCTATCAAGATGCTCGCTGTGGATTCATTGACTGGAGCATTCCGTGCTGAATACATCGGAAGAGGTACACTTGCAGATAGGCAAGGAAAAATTAATGCTCACATGACGGAATTGGCTAGATTTGGAGATTTGAATAATGCTGCAGTAGTTGTTACAAATCAAGTTTCATCAAATCCTGCTGCTTTCTTTGGAGACCCTACCAAACCAATTGGTGGAAATATTGTAGGGCATACTTCAAAGTTCAGAGTTTACTTAAGAAGAGGAAAAGCAGGTAAGCGTGTTTGCAGACTAGTTGATTCTCCTCATTTACCTGAAAATGAAGCTTTAGTGTCAATCACTGAGGACGGAATTAGAGATGGCTAAAGAATTGGAAAGTTTTCTATCTTCTCTGGAACCAAAATGGGAAGATCCTAATGAATTTGAATGGCTAAAAAAAGTTAGGATTCCTTCTTTGGGAAAAAAGATAAGATATAGCCCTTCAAACCGAACCAATTATTAATTGCAAGAGAAATAATGCTATCGTTTTCACGGTCTACCCAGGCCTGTTCTTTAGCGCCATCTTCTTCCATAAAATGATTCATTGAAGAATAGCCAGAACTTCCGCCATCGTTCACTTTATGTTGGACATCTTCCGGCACATTGTTTGTCATAGCATTTCCAACTTTGAATGGCCAATGTTTGAAATCTTCACCTGAGGCATACCTTCCAACTGTTGAATTATCGATGTCTTCGTCATCTTCTTTAGTGTGGTGTGTACCTCTTGGAGTTTCTTCTTCATCTTTGTACTCGTAAAAAGTTCCATCTGCTGGCTCGTATCCCCGGATATCCATCTTAGAATTCGTCATCTTCCTCCCAATCAAAATCTACTTCTTCTTTACCTCTAGTTGCAAAGTAACCTGCTAAAATAAGTGAAGTAACAGAAACTAAAACCAATAATGTGATTGTTCCACCTTCAGTAACTTCATCAAGTAATGACTGTACGAAATCTTCTTTCTCTGGTTCTGCTACAACAAGAATAAATTCAGCTACGTTGTTATTTTCATTAGACTCTGCAACAACATTATTCCTATCAACTATTACTTTGATTAAATATTCTCCGTTGCTGTCAAACGTATATCTAAATGATGTGGAAGCTGAAGCTCCTGGTGTTGCAAACACTGCAGTTTCGTACAATACTATTTCATTGCCTCCTGAAACCCAAATTACTGTAACAGGAATTGGATTGTAAGCCACTAATGGATCTCCCTCAGCTGAAACCGTAATATCTATTGTAAATGAATTGCCTGCTTTAACTTTAGAAATTCCTGTTTGATTATTAATTTGAATGTTGCCTGGGGAGATTACATTATCTATTTCATATCCATGTATAACAAGATATAATTCTTGTTCTGAAAAGACTTTCCAATGATTGCTTTGAATGTCTTTTGCTTGAATATAGAAAGAATATGTGTCACTTATTGCCTGGGCTTCATTATAATACCAGTAAAAAGATGCTTTGTATGATCCATTTTGCATGGATTTCATATTAAAATCTGCTGTGTAACCCTGATTTCCGGACGAAACTCCGACTACTCCTAAGGTCCATTCATTAGGATTAATATCAGAAGTGCCAAATGCGCTCCAGACCATTACGGACACTGCTACTCGCTCAGCTGAATCTTCTATGCTAATTATTGGGAAATCTGCAAGGAAATGATTGAAATTTACTTCTGCAATACCTGCAGGATGTTCTACGCTTGAAGTCAGTATTACTATTTGTTCAGTTGATTGTCCACCTGTTACAGGATTTTGGCCGGGATCGCCTCCTGAATATTCAATTTCTACTTCTAATTGATCATTATCATTTGGATTCTGATTAAAAGACTCATTTGTTAAATCGAAAGATATTTCAAACTTTGTAGCTTCCTCAGAAGAATCTGTAATTGTTTTTGATTGAGATGTTGCCTGGCCATCTGCCGTTCCTCCTCCAATCGTTACTGAAATTCTGAATTGGACGTCTTCAACTGTTCCTTGAGTTGAATTTGCCCAAATTGTAAACACATGCTCACCTGAAGCAACGGAACCTGGAGTTTCTAAATCTACTACCCAGCTACCTACGCTGGTCCATTGCCTGTCTTGCCCAGGCCATGAAAGTCTATTTGCTTCTTGAGGACAATCACTTTGAGTATCTACATCAGATGTTGGTTGCATTGTTGATATATTTCCGTTACCATTATCCAAATCTCCGTAGAAAAATAAATCTAAGTCATTAAAGTCTTCAGATGTTTCTGCTTGACTAGGTTGTGCCAACAGTAAAAAGCTGAAAAAAGCCATTGCAATGAGGCTCTTTCTTAACATCTGCATACTTGTGAATCACTCGTGAGAGTACTTAAGGGTTCCTAACTTGGCTAATAAGTCTCAAGTTCCAAATACTATTCGTAAAATATCTCTCGTTCCTGGACCTAGCCCTAAAGCCAACAAAAATAAAATTAGCAAACTAATCATTTGTTTTTGATCTTCTTTATGCTCTTCATTTTCCAAGGCAATTATAACTCCAGTAACTACCAAGAATTTTAGAGGCAACATTACGACTGCCGTACCAAAAGTTTCTATAAACCAAGTTGGTAAAACATGCTTTTCAACATAGCCATAATTGTCTATTCCTAGATATGTTGCAGAACCATCAATGAAATGTCCGAAATAAAGTGTCAGATAAAGTGGATTTAACATATGTGCTGCAGGAGCCCATTTTGAATGTGAAAAAATTAAACTTCCAATCAAGGAAATAAGTATTCCTATTGTCATAAACATTATCATTGTTGAATTGTTATCTACTTCTCTTACTAGGTATAAATTAAAAGAAAATAAAACAAATAACAATACGAACGTTATGTTTGGAATTCCATGATTAGAAATAAACCAGCTTGATAACCAAATTAATACAGTTAGAAGGCTTGCAATAATTACAGTATCCCAAAGCATTTCAGGATTAACTAATTCATTTTGTGACAAATTAAGATATGCTAAGATAACTAACAATGTGCTTGCTATTCCAAAGAATATTACGGGATCCTTCAAGGGTTTACTTCGCAAAAATTCTGCTGTAAGGGCAGCCGCTGAGATTACAATTAAGATCCATGATGTTGGATGTATCCACTCTCCAGGGGCAAAATACCACCAAATTCCATAACTGCCTATTGCAAAAGAAATCAGGCCTATTGCCTTTGTTTTAGAGTCGATTTCACTTTTTGATAGCCACACTCCAAGTGCTATGAAAAACAAGGCAATGCCTGTTATCGTTCCATAGATTAAGGGTGAAATCATTATGTACTGAATTGGAGGTTCAAATGCATCTGCATCTTCAAGCGTTCGTACTACTCCTCCTAAGATTAGCAAAGGAATCGAATTAAAAACAAATTTGTCGTCTATTACTATCTTCCAATATTCTAACAACTCGTTAATTATCGTAAAGAATATAAAAAAACAAAATCCGTAAGCTATTGTATTATAAATGTTATACTTAGCTCCAGTCTTATCACAGTCAACGTCTCCAACTTCGCATGCATCCGATTGAATAGGGCTAACAAAATATTCTTCCCAGAATGAATTTACTTGAGGAACAAAACTAATTGCTAAAATGGTTAATACCAAAATACCTATTACATACTGAATTCTTTGAACTTGTTCCATTATTGCTGCAGTGCTTCTTGCTCTCTTTTAATTCTAGCTGCCCTAAAAGACAATATACAAAAATACAGATATTCACCACAAATTATTAACAATACACCTTTGGAAATATTTGCGAGACTATACTCTCCATCTAAAAATCCTAAAATTGAATCTAAACTACCTAATACTCCGAGTAAAGCAAATACTGCAGTAACATGCATTGCGTGTTTTGCCAAATCTGGGCTGTTGTAAGCCACATATCCTGGAACCAAAATTCCTAAACCAAAGATAGAAGGAATCAAAGCTGTAATTGATGCCTGTCCTGAATAAATGTAGGCTACTATACCGAATAAAACAAGAAATCCTCCCTCTATAATTGCAACAAAAGGCATATTGCCTAAAATCCAAGAAACTGTCCCTGGTTTTTCTTCTATTGTGGGCATTACTGAATCTTCGCACTTTGAAGGGTAATTAAAATGTGTTGTTGAGTTAGAGATAAATAGTGTTCATTTCGTCCTATGAGTAATGGGCTTACTTAAAGAAGATGAAATTGCAAGTCGAACTAGGATGATTGGGCCTTGGGATTATGACCCCGAAGAAAAAATGTTAGTGCGAGAAACTACGTTCAAAGATTTCAAAGAAGCTATAGGTTTCATAAACAAGTTAGCTGAAGTTGCTGAAAAAATAAACCACCACCCCGATATGACCGTTTGTGAATATAATCGTGTAATAGTTGCTACTACAACTCATGATAAAGGTGGAATTACCGATAATGATATTCGCATTGCACAAGAGTTTGAAAGTATCTTAGAAACATATGACTAGTGCTTCATGGGTGCTAAAAAAGTCAATATAGTTTCTCTGAGTATACGTTTCATTATTGGCTTTGTTTGGCTTTCACTTTGGTCTTTGATTTCAATTGGTCTAATGATTATATGTTTACCTTTTCGAAATCTTAGGATTAAATTGGGTAATTTAACAGGAAAGATAATCGGGCCTGTGGTGACTAGAATTACGGGGACTAGAATAAAATACTCAAATTATAGTAAAATTCATGATACAAAACCTGCAATTTACGTTATGAATCATGCATCTGCTTTAGATATTTTTGTAGCTATGGCTCTTTGCCCTTACGGAGGATGTGGAGTTGGAAAAAAAGAAATCGTTAAGATACCCTTTTTTGGGCAAGTGTATTGGCTTTCTGGTCATTTATTAATCGATAGAAGTAATAGAAAAAAAGCGATAGAGTCAATGAATAATTTATCTGAGCAAGTTAAAAATAATAATCTTAGTATTTGGATTTGGCCAGAAGGTACGAGAAGTGAAGATGGTAAACTTTTACCTTTCAAAAAGGGATTTGCACATTTAGCTCTGGCTACTAATTTACCTATTGTTCCAGTAATTTTACATGATGCGAACAAACGATGGCCTGCTAAATCCATGAATTTTTACCCTGGAGAGTGCCGAGTTGACATTTTAGATCCAATAAAAACCGATTCTTGGAAAAGAGAGTCTATTGATAAACACGTTGAGCAGGTTAGAGGTGTTATGGCCAAAGCTATGGCTTAATTTGGATAAGTATGCTCGTAGTCTTTGATTTGGACGGAACACTAATAGATTCCAGTCGATCAATTTTGGAATCTCATAAAGCTGCATGGAAAAGTGTTAATGCAAAATGCCCACCTAAAGAAAAAATACTCAAACTTACCGGCCTACCTTTGATTGATATAATGCAGAAGCTTGGACCTGAATATGATCCTCGAGCTTTAGCTAAAGTTTATTCTCAAACTTACATGGAAGCAACTAGATATGAAAAACTATTCGATGGAATACCTGAACTTTTAGCAAATAAATTTCGTGCTGCAGTTGCAACTGGAAAAAGTCAGCGTGGTGCCGACCGAGTAATCAAGCACTTTGGATTTGAAGGACGTTTTGAAGTAATTTTAGGAGGAAACTCTGTTCCTAATCCTAAACCAAATCCAGACCTCTTATTTTCAATAATGAAATCAACAGGCACTAAAGATCTAATAATGGTTGGAGATACAACATACGACCTCGAAATGGCAGATGCTGCCGGAGTCAGAGGAGTGGGTGTAAGTTGGGGACATCATCCAAGTGAACTCCTCAGCAAATGGGCGCCTGTTGTAAATTCAGTAGAAGAACTAAAGCAACATTTGAAAGTTGACTTTTTTGATTAATACTACCGTTTAACCAATATTCATTTCCTTTAATTTTTCAGGAAGATAAGTATTCGTAACGAAATCAAGTCCATATTTAGCTAAAGCTTGCTGTTCTGATTTTTTATTAATTTCTAATTGTAATTCTATTTCGTTACGCCAATATTTACTTTTGAACCTTGGATCTGTTAAAATTGACTTTAATGCGCTTTTGTCTCTATCTGATAATTCATCTGCAGGAAGTTCATAATTGATAATGTCAGAAGGTGTAACTCCCAAATATCTTGCACTGGGTGTAGCCAAAATATGAGAAATATGTGCTGTTTTGATAGCTCCATACGCTACTGAACTGTAAATCCTGTAGGACCAAGGATCTGCATCTGTAAACAATAAAAGAGGTAAACCTGAGGCTTGATGCATTCTTTGTAAGAATCTTCTCGTTGATCTAGCTGGTTGCCCTTTAATGTGAACTAAAATGGCCTCGTGGGTTTCATCAAATCCATTTTCAACTAACCTATCAAACATACCTCCAGTCTCAATTGCAATGATACATGTAGACTTACCAAAATCATCAAATGTTATTTTATTTTCTTCAACATTATAGGGTATATTATATCCAGTATCTCCTACATCATTTCGGCAATTAATTTTCATTGGTTGCCCTTTCCTATTTATCTCAGTAAGTGTTACATCTCCTAGAACTTTAGCTCCGTCTTCTTCTGGTCTGATTTTGAAATCTTCCCTTTGAAAGTGCGTAACTATTTCTAAATCTTCGATCAACTTATTAGATTCGTCTTGTGCATGGAATTTACCTAAATCCCAGGCTTCTGATATGTAATATAATTCTCTTAAGGTAGACGATTTGCTTTGTGTTGACATCTCTCTAATAAAATCTAAAAGGTAAGTGGTTCTAAGAAGCATGTAAGCTCCATCTAGTTTCTTAGCTGTTCTAGTTGTCTCTGAATTCCCATATTTCCAAACTTTAGATTTCTCATCGAATATTATGTTATTCTTACTACGCGTAGGAACTGCCATCTCAGGAATTTTACCTGTACTTAATTGCTCATATATTTGCGCAGCTATTTCTTCTAACTCAGTTACTGCTGAAGCCATACTTGTCTATTGAAAAGGGGTTATAGATTGAATGGGTCAAAAAGCATATCTTATTATCTCCTTAATTATGGCTTAATATGGACGTTGTACAAATCCTTCTCTCTCTAAGTTTAGGTCTTGGATTAGCTGCAGCGTGTGGGTTTCGTGTGTTCATACCTCCTTTGATGATGGGTGTAGGAAGTAGATTGGACTTGTATAAACTAGAAGGCTCTTTTGTCTGGGTTGATGATACCTGGGCAATCGCTATTTTCGCAGTTGCTACTTTGCTAGAGATTGGAGGATATTTTATTCCATGGATAGATAATTTACTTGATGCTGTAGCTACGCCTGCTGCAATTATCGGAGGGATTTTCGTAACTTCCGCAAGCTTGGAAGGTGAACTAGATCCATCTGCACAATGGACACTCTCGGTAATTGCGGGAGGTAGTGTCTCCGGAGTTATTCAACTTGGAACTGTTGCCACAAGAGCAATTTCTACTGGAACTACTGGTGGGTTAGCAAATCCTATAATTTCTCTGTTAGAAGCCGTTGCTTCGATATTGTGTATTCTTATTTCCCTTTTCTTGGTAGCGATTATTCCGATTGTTATCATTTTCTTAATTTGGAAATCAATAGGATATATCCAAATAACAAAAAAAGAAGTCGCAGTTCAAAAATAAAAGACAAAATATAGACCGCCTTTCCTTTAGTGTTATGTATCGCCTAAGGAGTAAGAGGTTTTTCATATCATAGATTTCTCAAGTTTAATTGCCATGCTCATATTTACTTTGCCAGTCTCTTTCTTGCCTGGGCCAAATAATCTCTTATCGGCAGTACACTCCTCAAAGTTCGGATTTAACAAAACTTTACCTCTGATTTTTGGAATGGTTATTGGATGGTTTTTACTTGGAATTGCCGTTGGTCTTGGTGCTCTATTTATTGAAAAAAATTCAATGCTACTTACTGTGTTAACGTATGCTGGCGTTTTA
>JAERSJ010000154.1 GCA_016845825.1 Methanobacteriota archaeon | reverse complement strand
CATGAACTGTATAACGTCGCCCACATTCTCAATACCAAACGCGGTTCGCAGAAGCTGCCTCACGTCGGAAGATGGCGCAGGACCGCTCATTGCAGTTGTTGTGCCTCGAGATGGTCTCCATTGTATGTCGTACATATGCTGGAGCTCTTCCCACGACACACCTCCCCCGTCCGCATCAGCTGTAATCATGAATTGTATAACGTCGCCCACATTCTCAATGCCAAACGCGGTTCGCAGAAGCTGCCTCACGTCGGAAGGTGGTGCAGGACCGCGGACTACAGTGCCTCGGGATGGTCTCCATTGTATGTCGTACATATGTTGGAGTTCTTCCCACGACACGCCCCCCCCGTTCGCATCAGCTGTAGTCATGAACTGTATCACGTCGCCCACATTCTCAATGCCAAACGCGGTTCGCAGAAGCCGCCTCACATCGGAAGGTGGTGCAAGACCGCTCATTGCAGTTGTTGTGCCTCGAGATGGTCTCCATTGTATATTGTACATATGTTGGAGTTCTTCCCACGACACGCCTCCCCCGTTTGCATCAGCTGTGGTCATGAATTGTATAACGTCGCCCACATTCTCAATACCAAACGCGGTTCGCAAAAGCTGCCTCACATCGGAAGGTGGTGCAGGACCGCGGACTACGGTGCTTCGGGGTGGTCTCCATTGTATGTCGTACATATGTTGGAGTTCTTCCCACGACACGCCTCCCCCGTTCGCATCAGCTGTGGTCATGAACTGGATCACATCGCCCACATTCTCGATGCCAAACGCGGTTCGCAGAAGCTGCCTCACGTCAGATGGCGGTGCAGGGCCGCGGACTACGGTGCTCCGGGGTGGCCTCCATTGTATGTCGTACATATGCTGGAGCTCTTCCCACGACACACCTCCTCCGTCCGCATCAGCTGTAGTCATGAACTGGATCACATCGCCCACATTCTCAATGCCAAACGCGGTTCGTAGAAGCTGCCTCACGTCGGAAGGTGGTGCAGGACCGCGGACTACAGTGCCTCGGGGTGGTCTCCATTGTATGTCGTACATATGTTGGAGTTCTTCCCACGACACGCCCCCCCCGTTCGCATCAGCTGTGGTCATGAATTGTATCACGTCGCCCACATTCTCAATGCCAAACGCGGTTCGCAGAAGCTGCCTTACGTCGGATGGCCGCGTAGGACCACTCATTGCAGTAGCATCCGGTGATCGCCTCCCTTGTATAACGTACATATGCTGGAGCTCTTCCCACGACACGCCTCCCCCATTCGCGTCAGCTGCAGTCACGAACTGTATCACGTCGCCCACATTTTCGATGCCAAACGCGGTTCGCAGAAGCTGCCTCACGTCAGAAGGCGGTGCAGGGCCGCGGACTACGGTGCCCCGGGGTGGCCTCCATTGTATATCGTACATATGCTGAAGCTCTTCCCATGACACGCCTCCCCCGTCCGTATTAGCCTCCGTCATAAATTGGATCACGTCGCCCACATTTTCGATGCCAAACGCGGTTCGCAAAAGTTGCCTTACAACAGACGGCTGCGTAGGACCACTCATTGTATAATCAACTGTATAGCTTCTTCCGCCGTAAATAACAGTACCAGGTGTCCAATTTATGTCAGACATATGTCTAAATTGTTGCAATGTCACTCCGCCGGATCCAGAAGTATCTGCTGCATTCATGAATTGGATCACGTCTGCTACATTCGTAATACCAAATGTATTTCTCAGTGCCTGACGTAGTTCAGATGGTGACATTTCGTCATTATCACCGCCCCAACGTTCTATAATCGGGGCTGCTTCATATGGTTCCATAATAATATGATGTGCATCTATTTCTTGTTTTGCTTTTACAATTGTTGCGTACGGATTCAACAAAGTACCATCCCCTGAAGTATCGCTGCCTTTATTTACATCAACATGCACGTCGTATTTATTTGGAATTATAGTAGGGCGTTTATACCCAGATGGTATTCTATGTAATGATCTTTGCCAATGATGTTTTGTCATTGGAGTGCTTGATGAATACTGTGGTACTGATTGCGCAATCGTTAGTCCTACGCCATGCCCAACTGGCTCTGTGTGGCCACATTTGTTGCATGAAGCAGGGCAATGATTTTGCAAGTCCAATGCTATATTGCGAAGTTCAGTAGCCTTCCCTTCTACATCCTGTTTTAACGCAGGACTCATATTAGCAAGCTCGTTTGAGTCGTAGGTTTTTTGATTTGCCATTATACTCCCAGCGCAATCATATCCTTCCCACATATCACATGAAAAGCCATATATAGGATCTTTATATGTTGGAATGTCAACACAATTTGATTCATAAACATTGAACGATTTTTTAGTAAACCCGGTATGTTCTGAATCTTGACAATTGACAGCGCGAGTTGTCATATCATCGTAATGTTGTAATTTTATATAATTATTATCACTCATCAGTTAATTTATTTGTACCAATAAAAATTTTATTCGTTAAATATTTTAACATTCCTTCCGGAAGGATCGCCGCCATGTTTTATCCATTTAGGTAACCAATATGTATATACAGGTTGGTATGTTGGAAATATATTATCGTATATTTTTCGATAATAATACGCTTCTTTGCTTGGAAATCTCTCTGTTTTTTCAAATTCTTCATCGCTCACTTGCGTGTGTACAAAATCCTTTATTTGTTCGTACCATTTTTTTTTGCCCCCCGACACACCATCACTCATTCCGTCTTTTCGTCTATTTAATATATAATCTGGCAAAAAACCTTCAAATGCTTCTCTAAGAATAAATTTTTCCATACCCTGCTTCGGCATCCTCATTTCGCCTGGCAAAGAAAGACACAGTTGAATTAAATGACGATCTAGAAACGGAACTCTCAGTTCTAACCCATGGGATGAAACACAACGATCAGCTCTTAAAACATCGTAAAGATAGAGTTGCTTTAACAAACGCAAACTTTCATCGAAAACGGCTTTTGAATTCGGAGCATAATGGAAATAAAGATAGCCGCAAAATAATTCGTCTGCTCCCTCCCCCGACAATAAAACTGTATTTTTTGTATTTTTAGATATGTACTTAGACAATAACCACATAGCCACGCTAGCTCTGATTGTTGTTATATCGTATGATTCAATGTCTCTTATGACATGCGGAATGCAATTCAATCCTTCTTCAGCCGTGAATAAAACCTCTGTATGATTCGTGCCCAAATAATCGGATACTTTTTTAGCATATTTTAAGTCTTCCGATCCTCGCATACCGATAGAGTATGTTCTGACATTTTTAGGCCCGATTAACCTGCATACTATACTCGTTACAATCGAACTATCGAGTCCCCCAGAGAGAAGACAGCATATAGGGCGGTCTGACATCAACCGATCCTTTACGGCTGTTACGAGAGTTTTGCGAATGCTTGTCGTAATATTCGACCCAAAACTATTATAAGTCGGCGCCAAGGTGTATTCGGTAAATGTAATTTTTTTCGTTCGTTTGTTAAAGAAACCCCACCCGGGTTTTATTTGATTAATTTCTGAGCAAAACCCTGATAATGCTCTGGCATATGAAGCTAATGCAAAATTTCCATCGTTTGTAAATCCATAAAACAGAGGTCTCACGCCAATACGATCACGGGCAAAGTATACTTTTTCCGGCGTAAAAAGTACTATGGCAAAGTCCCCATTCAATAAACTAATCATTTTTTTAAAACCTACTTTGTTGTATAAATGCATAATACATTCGCAATCGCTGTTTGATTCTGTAACGATATCGTAATCTTTTTCTAGTATTTTATGGTTATATATTTCTCCATTGCAGAGTAACTTGACGCTTTTATCCGCGTTAAAAAATGGTTGGTTAGAGTTTGTTGATAAATCTACCACGGACAGTCGTCGAAAACCCAGTATCTCCTTTTTATTTATAATTAAAGACCCGCAGTCCGGGCCTCTATTGGCTAGCATTTCATGGCTGTTTATGATTTCGTTTAACTGCCGCTGCTTAGCGTTGTTGCAATATATGGTTATTATTCCACACATCTGTTTCTTTTTTAAAAATCATTGTTTTAATTTAATATATGATGTTTAAAAAGAAAAAGAGCAGATACAAAAATGATAACTAATCGATTATACCCGGTAACAAACAATAAAGGCATTATAGATCTAAACGAAGGCTCTAGTAATTTCGAGTTAACTTTCACTTTGACTTCGCAAAATAAGGAACCATTTTACGCATTTGTAACAACAAATGATGTGTTGAAACGTTCTAACAATAACGACGAGCATTACAAGTATAAATTTGTTGAAAATGGTGTTGTTTCTGGAACCGTTAAATCTGATACCGATAATTTCAAACAATATTATTTATTGTTAAAATCAGATAATAATTGCGAAGTCAACGTCAAAATTGAAAAAACACTCACACACCCCTCTCCTATGTCGAATACTACTAGTAACGGCATAAACACACCTGATACACAGTCGAGTATCAATAATACCGTCCCAGAAACTAATATGCTTAATGTGAAAAATCCAACACTTAAGAAGAAAAGTTACACGAAATGGATAGTGATTGCAATTGTAATAATAATGGCTGCGATTTATATATATTATACCTTTTTTAAAAAGGAAACAATATCACCCACCATGGAAACTTTATATCCGAAAGTTACCATACCAACAACAACGCAACAACACCGTCATATCGTTTCGCAGTCGAGCAATGGCAATAAATCATCCCGCAGTTATTCGCACAGATCGCATAGATCTCTTTGCGAATCTCATTCACCAGTAAATCAACAAAGTAGTCTAGTAGACAGATTGAATAGCTTGCCGCTGAAAAGTTAGCTAACTGGGATTGCTGCCTTGCACAGTGGGCATTCTGGTTTATAATGGCCCCACTCCTTTATACATTTATCATGAAAAACATGGCCACATTCTAGGATCACGACGTCGTCGCTCGGGTGATATGCATCTGTGCAGATGACACAATCGATAAACTTGGTGCAAGTATTATTGTATTTTTGTGTTTGGACTGAAATATTTATCTCATTTTTCCGCTCTATAGGCGGATTAATATCAGTGCCGTCGTCGGTATCTATAACGTAAAATGGTAATAACCCGACAATACGATACAGTTGGAATAGTGCATTTGCAGAGCTGTAATACTCGCCTGGAAATGAATGTAAAGTGTCGTGAATACGAAAGCGAATTGGAGTTTCTGACATTTTTTCTTTTATTTATATATATATACATATAAATATTTAAATTATGCTTATATTTTTATGTAAAATTTAATAGAATTTATTTTTATAAAAAGTAACAATGGCGTCGTCCTTGTTGTCAAAAAGTTGGCTGGTTATACAATCGCAATCTACTTTGAATTTACCTTGCATACGCTTTCTCTGCAAGTTATCGTCGCCGTACAGATTGAACTTATCGTTTACTGTGGGCTTGTAGGCTGCTCTTGTTTTTACAACATCTCGCATGATATCTATTGATTTTAGCGGGTGTGATAATGTAAATATATTCTGCAATAACTGCTCGCAATCGCATTCTGTTATCTGAGATTTACTCATGTAATCGGGGCGGAAGTCGTTGTCGTTGAAAACATCGCGGTATATTTTTCGAAACATATTCACCATGAAGGGAACAACATTGGCGGCGAAAACATTACTTAACTCTTCGAGTCGGCAATCCATGACCCAGTGTCTTGTGTTATTGTTTACGCGCTCGAGAACGTAAAAACTGTACGGATCGCTTTTAAGTGACTTCGGGAGTTTTAGATAAATTATGTTCCAAAAACCGTACACATTAACCATGAATAACTCAATTAATTTTTGTACAGGAAATAATACAACGCTGTAGTTGTAGAAATTACGACTCAAACTCTGCGCATTATACGGTGTAAACTTTTTTGAATGGCTGGTTGAAAGAACTAGAGCCTTGTAAAACGTTTGAATATCGTCGACCTCTAGGTGCAAACTCGTGTATTTTCCGAATGAAAGAAAACGAGTCTCCAACACTGATAACCCCTTTGAAACGATAGTCGTTATTTTTTTGTCGGCATACCCCTTGTTTACTAGGATATTCTTAACTCGCGTAACATGTTTCAATACCAAATCATTGTAGTCATCCAGGGTTATTCGACCAAATAAACACAGTCTATTTTTGCGCAGTTCGCCTAAAATTTTCGTATACGCTCGACGATTTTTCAACATATCAAACAGCCCATCGCATTTTTGCATTGATACTTCGATGTCTTCATGGCTCAAGGGGGTGCAACGTATTTTATCCTCTGTTTCGATCCTGCCATTGCGAAAATTTATATTATCCTGTTCGTCAACCAATGTGATGTTATTTTTGTATTTTATTTGCTCACTTGCCTGTTTTTCATCTTCAATCTTTTCTTCGACAGAGGCACAGTTTGATGAAATATGCTTATGTATGTTTTTAACACCCCGCGTAGAAAATCCACAGTTAACGCAGTTAAATACAATGTGTTTATATTTTTGGCATGACTTGGACGTTTTTTGGTGTTCTTTAACAGATTCGCGTGTGTTAAAAAATGACCAACAAAATTCACATTGTTTCATCGTTTGTTTTATTAATATTTTTTCCTTTTTGATCATTTTTATTTATCTGCCTGCGCATTTAAGTATTTGTCTTTTCAAATCATAATTGACTTTATGCTCGTTAACAAATTGAGCAATTATTTGTAACCACGATAATCCAGATATTGTTAAAAATATAATAGAAGTATTTGTAATCTTTTGTTTTGATTTTTTCATAATAAATAAGGCTGGTATAGTTGATAGTGATATCCCCAGTAGTAGTTGCATTTGTTGTCTAGTTACAGAAGACTTGAAAAAACTGTATTTATGATCTAACCCGCATTTTTTCATTTTTTTCTTCAAATTTTTGGGATGTTTCCAAAAGTTTCTAATGGTATATATAAAGAATATAAGCAGACCGGCTGATTGTCTGTAAAGAACAGACTTTGGCAATTTGCTGCTTTCTTTTTCTGTTGGTTCGAATGTGTATCTAACTGGTAATAATAGTAAGCCAACAATCATTCCCATAAAAATATGAGCGATAATCGTAAATTGTTGTTTTTTATTAGTAACAAGAAACCCCGAGTTTTTTGACAGATCGTTAAACACGTACTGTAACGTGATACCAGTTACAAGACTCAGTACTAAATTAACCAAATTTATTTGTACTAGTACTGATAATTCCATTTGTTATTATAAAATATAAAAAATGAAAAAACGAGCATTCAGTGCCGCTTAATGCCAAATAAATCGAATCATGAACGCTTGCCAGGCTCGTCTGCGGGAATCGGCGAAATGCGAGTAAAATTTATTTATAATTATATAAATGACAAAGGTAGAGCGAACGGAAGTCACCCAAACATTGTAATCCTAGTGTCGCTTGATGCGATATACATTATATTGGGGGTTTACTTGCCAGGTATCGGGGGTGTCAGAACACGGATGTCCGTCCAGGGGCACGGGTACACCATAATCTCCAACGAATGTAGAGCAATAACAACGTCTCGAATCTCCGGTCTGAACCCAGAACATATGTTCACACTGATCATCTGCTACTGCGGCGGCATTACATGAATCCACGTCTTTGTGATGTCCTAGAAAATTGTAACCTTGCAGACACCGTCCACCAGTGAATAAAAGCTCAGGTGGTTGGTCATTGGTTAGAGCGGGTGTAGTTTGCGCCAAGCATCTCCATTGAGTATTATCGGAATGAACTTGCAAAACAGAACCGGCTTTACAACTACATCCGATGTTTTCAGTCGTCGGTATCTCGCCTTCACTGTAGTGAGGACTCGTTTGCCAACCATCCACGCATTCTGGGTGCAATAATTGATCAACAGGATCAACAGCGTGATCGTATTGATGCCTAAAATCGGCGCCAACTCTGCCCCCTGGTATATTTGCAACCGAGATCGGTATTGCATCAGTCCCTTGCACTTCAGGCGAACAACCGTCCGAGTCTGGGTTGGCTTTACAACCGTAAGCCGCGAAATTATTTTCATGGCTGTCGCATCCTGCCGGGCAGGCGACTCGTGGTCCGGCGAAGGGGTTGGCGGTGGTGCCGGAGGGGTAGCGGGTGCATTCGGGTGTGTGCGCGGGCGTGTAGTCGCATCCGGCTGGGCACCCCGCGCTGGTGAGTGAGCATTCGGGTGTGTGCGCGGGCATATAGTCGCAGCCACTGGGGCACTCTTCCGCTTCCTGCTGCGTCCACGGTGGTTGTCCGCTGGACATTGCATTTTCTAATCGGCGACGTGCACTAGCCGTGCAGTCCTTCGACGGGTCATCCGCGGTGCCGGTGCACGTCATCGGCACCGTCGTCGTTGCGGTGCCGGTGCACGTCGCCGGCACAGTCGTTGCGGTGCCCTTGCATTTTCGATAATCCTTTATTACATCGTCAGGAGGGACATTTCCCTCGCACCAAGTTATTTGTAAATTACCTGCGCAATCAGTATCTGCAAAACCTTCTGCTATTCCATGAGCAATATTATACAAAACTTTACGAGCGCATAAAGCTCCAGATGATGCAGCAATTCCTCCTGCTATTCTAGGTAATACACCTTTGCTTATCAGTTTCGCCGTATATTCTGCAACTTTATCCATGCACTCGCTAGCGCTATCCACTGAACTTCCAACATTACTCACGGTAGTATCAATCAAGCATATTTTGTCGGCGTTTCGACATATAGCATTTCTTACAACTTCCGGTACTATGTCAACATAATCCGGGTGATATGGAACATTACATTTTGAAGGATAGTTAACATCTTCGCAATCTTCGCCATGGCATTGCGTCCCGCCTGGCCAAGGCCACGGCGGCCAATTACCCTCGATACTATTATTTAACCAAAGCTTTGCACCACTTCCTGATTGAGAAGTTGCAGCTTTACCACACCATGGGTTATTTTTATCATGAAACTCACGTAATCCAACCATTTCGAAGGATTCTAAGATTAGTTGCAATAAGGCTGCTGTTTCAAATGCACTTATAACACCACTAACGACTACTTGCGCGGTACAATAAGTTCCCCACACTGCACCTATCGCACTACCCCACAAAGGGTTGCCACCTAGAAACAGTGTTATAGCAGCGGCCATAGCTGCTCCGGATTGTATACATCCTACCGTTCCACTGTATGTAGTATAACCAGCGTAAATTAACCCGATTGTCAACGCGTTTTTGTAAATCATTTCCGCGAATAATCTTGGAATGTTTCTTAATCCGTCTCTAATTCCTGCGTGAATTGCTTCATTGCTAAACACTCTGTGAGCGTAATCGTGTCCCCCTCCAGGAGCATGAGCAGTAGCAGCGATTATGGCGCCTCGTAAAGGATCCGCGATCAGCCCCGTCCCTACCGTGGCCACGGCTTCCGTGCCGGCATTGAATACATGACTTACTGCCGCTTCAGCTACATTTCCGGCAGTTTCTATAGCACTATCGATTGGATGATCCCAGTCCCAATGAGTATGACCGAACTGTTCCTTCAAAGGGTGTTCTAAATTTTTGTACAGTTTAGACATTTATTTAATATTAAAAAATATAATTATTTTTGATTTAGTTTTTAGGATAAATCAAAAATTATTTCACGTTTATCACATCGGGGTGTGATGATATAGGCTGGGCGCGTCGCTGAGTAAACCACATCCGGTTGTAATGACGTCTCTCGCTAATTGGCCGCCAAAAGACGGGGTGGTCAGCGCCGCGGGGCCGGTGACGGTCAGCCCCGGGGCGCTGGTGCCCGGCCAATCAAGCTCCCAATAGGGGGTGTTTTGGAATTTTAGAATATGGGGTCTGGAAACATTGTTTTCTACGGAAATACGATCCATTGGATTACTTCCGCCGGCACAATTAGTATTAAATGAATACGGCATGACGGGTCTTCCCATTGTATCTACTCCATTCCAGGGACAACAATGACGGCCGTCTACGGCGGGATGAGAGTTAATGGATCTGGCTGAATACATTTGATTAGCTATCTTGGGATTTACTTTACATGTACGAAGGGCGGATGCTAGAGAATTAGAACCTGCTGACATTTATTATATAGCCAAGAGAAAAAGATTATTTTTTATTTATTTTATTAATAAATGTTTGAGTTAGTTAATTTTTTATCAAATCGTATAAATCGCGATAAGAATGTTAAAGATTTGTTAAAGGTGTGTTTAGAGGTAAGCAAGTCGCAGTCTGGTGCCGTTTTTATGTATCACGACGATATGTTTCAGTGTGTGAACCATATTAGTCTAGATTCACAATCAGTCAATAACGTTTCATTTATACCGACGCGAAAAATACTGAACAAAATTACAACAAAAAATATTGGTTACACAGCAGCTTACGATATACGAACTATTGTAACTATTCCGCTTTCTATAGAAAGCGGCGACATAATAGGCATTCTTTGTCTTCTTAATAAAAAAAATGGTTACAAAAGCGAAATAGTAGAATACCTAAACCCCTACGTTAGTTTAATGCAGATGATATTGCAATACAAAATAAATCAATTGAAGCCAGACCACGTCGCTGATTGCCAGCAATTATTCTTGGCAAACATGAGTCACCAAATCCGCACCCCACTTAACGGGGTTATCGGGTATTCGCAACTGTTAACGCAAACTCACATAAATAACACGCAACGACAGTATTTAAATAGCATGAATCAATGTTCTATCCAACTAATGCAGATAATCAACGATGTGCTGGACTATTTCAAACTTTCGGCTGGCAAAATGGTATTGCATAATGAATGTTTTTCAATAAAAGAAGTCACAGACGCAGTGTTAGATGCCATGGGGCAGCGATTGCTAGAAAAGAAACAAAAGTATAAGTTTATCGTAAGTGAAGATATCACTGAATTTATTATCCTCGATAAACAAAAATTAATTCAAATATTAATTAATCTAGTGTCAAATGCTCATAAATTCAGTGATATAGGCGGGTACATCGAAATCACGTTTGATGTTTTATCCAAAAATATATTAATTGTTAGAGTGAAAGACAGTGGAGTGGGGATTTCCGAAAAAAATAAAGAAAAAATTTTCAAGGCATTTGAACAGTGTCAGGACGCCACTATGCGCGGTAGAAACGGAAGCGGGACAGGACTGGGGTTAGCCATATGCAAGAAATTATGTAATCTAATTGGAGGGGATATAATATTGGAAACTAGTGAATATAATACCGGTTCAACGTTTGCGTTCACTTTCAAATTTAAATCGTACGATGATGACTACGACAAAACTATGAAGCGCAACACAAAGATATTAAAAAGTAAAGTGGTGTTGGTGGTTGACGACAACGCTGATAACCGCATTTTACTTTCGGAATTATTATTCGAATGGGATATGGTACCCGTAGTGTGTGCATCCGCGCTCGAGGCGCTGAGATTAATAGTGGGGCGACGTTACAACTTTGATATTGGGCTTATTGACATCTGTTTACCGGGAATAACAGGAACTGATTTAGCGCGGCAAATAAAGGAAGAATTTCCATTTTTTCCTATGATAGCGTTGTCTTCGATTGACACGTTTATCACGACCACTGATTTTGAGATTAAATTATTAAAGCCCGTTAACAAAGTTCAACTCTTTAATAGTATTTGCACCGTGTTAGCTAAAAACACAACACCTTCGTATATGTGTGACGATAGCGATAGCAGCGATGGCTCGTCGGAAACGGGTACAATTAATATGGACAAAAAATTTCTAATCGTTGACGACAACAGTAATAACAGTAATCTCCTTGTAAGTATACTGACAACTTTAAAATATGTAAATATCGATGTGGCAAATAATGGCGAAATAGCTATAGACATGATAAAAACACATTGTTACGATATAATAGTGTTAGATTTACTTATGCCTGTGGTAAATGGGTACGAGGTCATAGATGAATTTATAAAAAATAAGTGGGATTTGACTAAAATCGTTATTGTAACCGCATCAATCATCGACAAAGATAAGAAGAAATGTAAAAGTATGGGCATAAAATATTTTATCAATAAACCAATCCAACTAAAACAATTCACTAATTTATTGCGACACATTACTTTGGAAAAGTAATTAATTATTTTGCTTGTATAATATAAAAAACTAAATGGAAAAAAACAAAAATTATGTAGGTTTTTTTATACTATTTCTCATATCTGTCATGTTTGTCGCATTTTTATTTTATACAGGAAAACAAACTAGAGGGCCGCGGCGCGCCGGTCTATTGTTTGGCGGATTTGTCGTGTATTTCGGTCTAGCGGCGATTATAGTTTGGTCTGGACCCGACGGACCAAAACCAAAACAAGCGGAAGATAGTCGCGCAATATCGTCGCGTATTGTTATTCCGTCCAAATACGTGACGGAAATTCGCAAATATTTGAAAAGTAAAACAGAAATAGGAGGTGTATTCCAGATTAAAAACAACAAAGTACAATCTGTCGTTAAAATCCCGGGGGAAAAGGGCACATTTCAATTTAACGATCCTGGGTGGGCGTCAACTAACGTTTACCACACTCACCCGTTGTCGTCGTATTATTTGCCATCCGCAAACGATTATGTAGACATGCTAACAAACTTAGTAGAAAGAAATTACTTTATAAATTACGACACGGACCCCGCCGCTAATATTTGCAGAGATCAAAACCAAACATGCCATTACAATAACACAACATGTCGATCTTATAACGGAAGATCAATTGAAATGGTTTTTGCCCCAAATGGAGTATATATGTATTACCCAAGCAAAACTTTGATAAACAAATTTGTGAAATATATAAATATACCGGACGACACATATTATGATAAAGTAGATGAGTTGACAAAAAGTTTAGGTCCGTATGACGGAAAACATATGCATCCTTGGTCGAACGGAGAGGGTAATTACAACAGTTCCATCGTAGGGACTATACAACCGTTTTCAAATGAAGATGGAAAAAAACTCACAATTCCTATTTCCGCCACTAAAGTTAAAAATCACTCTAAATATATAAAATTTATGAAAAGTAAAGGGTTTATTGTGAAATTCACACCTTATTCTGATGACATTGTACTGCCGTCTTTTGTTGGGAAGAATATTAATGATAAAATCGATCAGTTAAAGCCGCTGTGCTCGTGAATGATGTGTACCAATCTAATAACAAAACAAAGCATAAAAATACGTATTTGCAAACGTATTTGCAAACACTATGTTGTTCTTGTTCTTGGCGTCTTTTAAACAGTCGTCTTAACGCCTTTTTTATTCGTTTTTTCTGCTCGCGTTCTTCACGTTGCCGCGCTGAAAACACGATTAAAGATATTAAAACTCGACGTTTTACAACCGTCTCTTTTAGTTTTTTAGACAAAAATTTTCGAG
>JAERSJ010000153.1 GCA_016845825.1 Methanobacteriota archaeon | reverse complement strand
GACTTAGTTAATCTAGAAAGGGCAGCACGTTTTGGGGATGAAATTGGCGGACATATTGTTTCAGGCCATGTTTCTGGAATCGTTAAAATATCAAAGATAGAAAAGACAACCAATAATCATATTCTTTCCTTCAAGACAAGTAATGATTTGATAAAATATATCTTTCCAAAGGGGTATGTCTCACTAAATGGAATAAGCTTGACTATTGGGGAAGTAAATAAAATAAAGAATATTTTCACAGTTTATTTAATTCCCGAAACGCTAAGAATTACGACAATGCTAGACAAGAAAATTGGAGATATGATTAATTTAGAAGTTGAAACGCAAACCAAAAATACGGTAGATTTAATAACTGAGATGCAGGTTATAAAATAATGGCAAAGTCAGTAGCGATTGTGGCAGGAAGTTATCATAAAGACAAAGTAGAAAAAATGGTTGAAATTGTTAAATCAATGTCTTCTGAAAATAATCTACTGATTGAAGAAATAAGCTGGGTTCCAGGGTCAATGGAACTTCCACTGCAGGTTAAACGCTTGTTACTTAGGGAATCAATTGAAGGCGTAATAGTTTTAGGAATTATTGAAAAAGGAGAGACGGATCATGGCTTAGTTATGGGTCAGGCAGTTACTAAGTCAATAATAGATTTACAATTACTTTCAATGAAGCCTATAGGTTTTGGGATAATAGGTCCAGGTGCAGAAGAAGAACAAATCGATAAAAGAGTAGAAGTTCATGCTAGACAGTCAGTGTTAGCAGTCTCGGAAATGTTATTTAATTAAATTTATTTTTTATTTTCCAATTACTCATTTTATATTTTTCTATCATATAGTGGAGAGCATGGTAGAAGCTTGGTAGAGCAAAAACAGCCATCAGGAGAGAGAATAGGACTAGCGTAATAATTAATGCAAAGAAATTTCTTAATCCAATAAATTGGCTACTAAAGAAGGAAATAAGAACTCCAGAGAATACCCCTCCCATCGTGGTAAATGTTGCTTCTACAACGGACTGACCTGTATTTTCAACAGCTTTTTGTATTCCTTCAGGAGTGGTACCTTCCTCTCTTACTCTTTCAGTAATTTGAATTGAATTATCAATACCAATTCCGATAATAATTGTTCCAACCATTGCGGTAAAAATATTTAGATTAGTTCCTCCAGCATCAACAGTAGCTGGGTACCATAGAATTACTAACAAGATAGGCAAGAAAGTTATTACTCCGAATTTAACTGAACTAAAAATCACAATCATTGTTATCAAAACTAAAAGTAAACTTAGCTTAATTGTATCGAATTGAGTTTCTTGAATTCCTTCATTAATTGCAATGCTTACAGGAGGACCTCCAGTCAACTGAGACATTTGTGCATCGTGGGCATGAATTTGTTTATCTCTTAAAAATGCTATTTCATCTATCTCATTAACTAAGATTGTGGTATCATCAATATTGATGTATGGCATGCTAACATAGATTAATGCTTTATCGTATTCATCAGTCAAAAGCATAGCCCGCATTTCATCTGTGAATGATTCGTAAAATACATCAATCATATCACTCCTTAGTTGCTCCCTACTGTATAGTGGATTTATATCAATCCAAACATAATCATCACCAAAGAAATCACTATGCAAGAAATCCCAAAAACTTCCATCGAATTCAAATTGAGTTTCTCCATCTAAATCCTCCAAGGCTATAGTTATATGGGCAGATTTGAAAAAGTCAACGATAGAAAATGCTGAAACATTTATGAGTTCATTAGAATTCCGATTAGTAATTGATAAATTGTTAATTTCGCCTTGCGTCCAATTCATCACATCTAAAACATCTAGATCCTTTGCAGCGGGCTTCAATCTATCTTCAGGCCCATTTACAAGTAATATTCCCGTTTGTCCAGCTTCAAATTTTTCAGAATACTCACTTAATTTCTTGATTGAATCTATATCTTCAGGCGCAGATTCGCTTCCTTTGATATCTTGATCCATTACTGCAATTCTTGCTATAGAGTAAGAAGTTGTTAGTAGAAGTACTAATAGAATCGCTTTCCACTGTTTTGTTGATAAGACAGCTATACTTTTCCACCCTTCTGATTTATGTCTAGAGTAATTAGTTAACTTCATAATTGCAGGAGTCATACTAACCGTTAGAAAGAATGCACACATAACTCCAACAATCATAGTGAATCCAACAGTTCGCATTGGAGCAATTGGAGAAATAAAAAGAGCAGAAAAACCAATAGTATCAGTTACAGCACATAGGAAAGTTGCTTTTCCTGTTGTAAGTAATGCTAAAAATGTAGCTCTTGGCATTTTATTCCCTTCGTCTTTAAATTCCACAATACGATTAGCAACGTGTAATCCATAGTCAACCCCAATTCCTACCAAAATTGGTCCGGCAGCTACAATCATTGGAGTCAAAACTACTCCTGACAAATTTACGATTCCAAGAGTCCAAATTAGAGCACAAAATATTGGCACTAAAACAACAGGGATAGCTAACCAATTCCTGTGAAAAAATAACATCATTGCGATAACTATTCCCAATGAAATAGGTAACATTGTCAGTAAATCATCATACAATCTAGCAGTTACTTCGTGTAGAACAACTACAAGGCCAGTTTGAGTCATGTCAGTTCTAGCATTATATCTTTGATCAATATGCTCCTGAATTTTAGCAATCATTTCCTCTTGTGAAGCATCATTATTTTCACCCTGATATTTTAGAGCGAATAGAATAACTGCCGTGTCAATTATTTGGTCATCATTTGTATCTATAGCAAAATTTTGTAACGCTGAAGAAGTACTATCAAAAATTTGATCTACTCTGTCTTGATCATCAGGTATGTTGTATGTCCCAGTCAGATTTACGGTATCATCATCATTTTGTTCAATACTTAATCCACCAAATATTTTCCCTTCAGTTGCTTCTATAAATCTAGCATTAGTTGAGTTAAATTCTTTAATAAGAGTAGAAATACTCAAGGTAAAAATTATTCCATCTTTATCACCTCGATCAGCTTGATAAGTTTCTAAATCTTCACTTTGTCCATATTTATCAATTGTAGTTTCAAGAAGAGCAATTTCTTTCAAAGTAGGAACATATGTAATATTATCAACCACAATATCGTTAAAGACATTAGGATCATTTGCATTCCCTGTTTCAATATAGACAATGATTAGATCAGTTGCCCAATCTTGTCTAACTTCAATTAATATTTCTGTAGATTCCTCACCTTCAGGAAGATATACTTCGATATCTCTGGTCATATTTTCTTCGAAAGTTAAGGCAGATTGTAGAAGAAGAACAGTTATTAGACTAAGAACAGCAACGGTGGCTACGGCATTCTTCAAAATTATATTAGTATAAATTTGAACTCCGTTCTCCAAAGCCTTTGTAATCACAAGTGCCCTATCGAGGCCTCAAAATAAATGTAATCTCAACTAGAATAGTAGTATTCTTTCTTACTTTTCTGTTCTCTGTCCAATCTTGAATCTGGCTTGTTGACCCGAGGTCTATGTGTATTTTTATCTCGTCTGAAAGTAACATCTACTCTTTCTAGGAACATATTCATTCCCTCGCGCATTTTGTAAGGCCCTTCCACGACTCCTCTTGTTCCGGGTTCTCCGCCAAAACATAATATTCCGTCCGAAATATAGTCAATGAAGTAAATATCATGGTCTACGATTAGAGCAGACTTACCTCTGTTCTCCATGAATCTTCTAATAGTTTTGGCAGTGACCATCCTTTGATTTGCATCAAGATATGCAGACGGTTCATCCAATAAATACAAATCAGCTTCTTTAAGTAAGCATTCAGCGACTGCAACTCGTTGCAACTCTCCTCCTGACAGAGTTTGCATTTCTCTTTCTAATAATGGTTCCAAATTTAGGGGTCGATTTAATTCAGTACTAAATGTATGTTCATCATATCCTTCAACCGATTTGAGTAAATCTTCCACAATCGTTCCCTCTTGAATATCAATGTACTGTGGCTTGTAAGATACAGCAATCTCATTTTCGATTTTACCTTCATCAGGTTTTAATTCTCCTGCTAGCATTTTGACAAAGGTTGTTTTACCCGTAGCATTCGCACCTACTACACCTAAAACTTGACCGCTCAGCAGTTCACCTGCATTTGACTCAAGACTAAAACTGCCTAATTTCTTTGATAGTTTAGGCCACTCTACTAGCCCCATTCCATCCCATCCAGTTCTTGGTGGATGTTCTAAGAATTTTATTGGTTTGTCTCTAATTCTAACGTTTTGTTCAGGTAAGTATCCTTCAATATATGCATTAATGGCTTTACGGGTTGTCCTAGCAGGAGTAAATATTCCAAAAGCTCCTTTCTTTCCATAAACAATATGAGTTAAATCTGCAATTACATCTAACACAGCCAAGTCATGTTCAATTACAATCACCCTTGCAGATTCAGATAGTTCTTGAATAATTCTTACAATTCTCATCCTTTCATAAATGTCAAGATAAGAAGATGGTTCGTCAAAGAAGTAAACATCGGCTTGCTTTAGCAACGTGGCGCAAATTGCGACACGTTGTAATTCACCTCCAGATAGTTGGTCTAAATTTCGTTCTAAGAGATGACCTAATCCAAATTTTTCAATCATTTCATCATATAATCCTCTTTCATTTACTGAGGATAGAAGTTTACCTACATTCCCTTTGAAAGCTTTGGGAATATGATCAACATATTGAGGTTTCAACGCCACTTTAACGGTAGATTCATTCAAGTCAGCTAGAAAATCTCTTAATTCACCGCGCGGCAAAGTTTCGATTACATCTTCCCACAGGCAATCACGTGATTCGAATTCACCAAGATTTGGAATTATGCTTCCGTTCAAGATATTAAATGCTGTAGATTTCCCCATTCCATTTGGTCCCAAGATTCCAATTATGGAGTCTTTAGATGGAGTAGGCAATCGAAATAGTCTAAAACCATTTAGCGAATATCTGTGAATCATATCAGTTTCTAATTCTTCAGGGAGATTGATTACTTTGACAGCATCTCCGGGACAATTTTTAGCTCTCATTAAGCAAGGCGGACAGGCGTCTTCTAAAATTTTACATTTATCATTCTCATCGACTTGTATGCATTCAGCTCCACAAGATCCTGCATATTTTTGCAAATATTCAAAGGCGGGGCTATTTGGTTTGCATCTGTCTTCAAATAAAACGGCAATTCTCATTTTTCGATATTTTTGAACGACTTAGTCTTGTCGTATTTCCTTTTCATAGTACGAGTAATTAAAATCATATGGTCATCCAAAGATACTTTTGTCCCCCTTTAATGGGACACTGTGCGAATTAAATTTACGTTACCGGGAAAGCCAGTTGCTCAAGGCAGACCTCGGTTCTATCGTAAGGGAAAATTTGTAGTTGCTACAGATCCTAAACCAAGTAAAGTATACAAAGCAGATATTGCATATATCGCACAGAGAGCCAGAGAGGAAGCTGGAATTGAAGGTCTTTTTGAAGGTCCATTAGGTATGGAAATTTTCGCTTACTTTCCATGCCCTAAAAGTAAATGGAGAGTGAAAGTGCCTAGAATTGAAGAGCATCATGCAAAGAGACCGGATGCAGATAATTTAGCTAAATCGGTAAAAGATGGTCTAAGCGGAGTTTTGTATCATGATGATGGGCAAATATCAGAATTAGTAGTCAGAAAAAGGATTGCTGCTCAAGGCGATGGCCCTAGAATTGAAGTTGAGTTGTACAAATTGGAGCCATTAGAATGAGTTCAATCATAGACGGTAAAAAAATAGCCAAAGAAATAGAAACTGAATTAACTGCTAAAGTTGGTGCAATGGAGAGTGCTCCCAGACTGTCAGTGGTTCAGATAGGAGATGACCCAGCTTCTGCATCTTACATTAAAGCGAAAGCTAATACTGCATCTAGGGTTGGTATTGCTCTTACACATCATCATTTACCAGTAGATACTTCAGTAAAAGAATTAGAAAATCTCGTTGATAATTTAAACGAAAGTGAAGATGGCCTCATAATTCAATTACCTATTCCTAAGGCCTTAGAACCGGTTTTAGAAAGAATAAAGCCTGAAAATGATGTGGATGGCTTTCACTCCGAAAATTTAGGAAAATTAGTTCAGGGAATTTCAGGAATGGTTCCTTGTACTCCAGCAGGTATTATTGAACTATTATATCGTTCTGGAAATGCTCCTGAGGGCAAACATGTAGTTGTTGTTGGTCGTAGCACAATAGTTGGCACGCCATTGTCTCTTCTTTTATCTCAGAAAGGAGTAGATGCAACAGTTACATTGTGCCATAGTAGAACTAAATCCTTGCATGAGCATTGTAAAAAAGCTGATATCCTAGTAGCTGCAGTTGGAAAAGCTAATATGATTACTAAGGACATGGTAAAACCCGGTGCAGTAATAATTGACGTGGGAGTTAACAGAACTTCAGAAGGGTTAGTTGGAGACGTATCGCATGATGTTAGAGATGTTGCAAGTCAGATTACGCCTGTCCCTGGAGGGGTAGGGCCTATGACGGTTGTAATGTTAATGTCGAATACAGTAAAATCAGCTTTAGAAAACTAAGTTTCTGAAAAGTACCCATGGACTAGTCAACTGGCGTTGGGCTTCTTTTGATGTTAAGCTCTCGGACAATATCTTCTGAAGTTCAGGTTTCCTTTGCGCTTTACCGATAAACCAATTTATCAACCATTCTTTTCTAGTATAATTTTGGATTTTGTAAGAATTTGTTAACTCTTTACCCAGGATTTCCCAAACCTCTCTCTGGTAATCTTCTCCACATTTCAAATTAAAGTCCTGTCTATTCTCTTTGATATGCTTTACGGCAGTCTTTGCAGATAGAAGGGCATTACCTATCCCTTCTCCTGTAAAAGGATCTACCAAACTTCCTGAATCTCCTACTAGAAGGCAACCATTACCAAACATTCTTCTCAGTTTCATACTATTTTGTCTCGGTGAGCCCAAAGGTAATTGCCAAGCCCTTCCACTATTTTCTACCAATTCAGCATTCTTAAATCTCGATGCAAATTTTTCTTTTATTATATATTTTTGAAGTTCCTTTAGTTTCTTATCTTTACTCTTATAATCTTCAAGTGTAATCCCTAAGCCCACATTACACGTATTGTTGCCGATAGGAAAAATCCAAAAATATCCAGGAATAACTCCATCTACATAGTGGAATTCTATAGCTCCTTTTTCATAATCTATGTCATCTATCCCTCTCCAGTATTCTCTAAATGAAGTGCTCCAATGTTTCTTTTTGATAAATTTTTCACCGTTTATTTCAGATACGAC
>JAERSJ010000152.1 GCA_016845825.1 Methanobacteriota archaeon | reverse complement strand
ACAATATCATTTTCTAGCTTAGATGTTTCTTACAGAGTAGATGCTCATGAAAGAGAGGAATTTTACTACTCTTACAACATTCGTGAAAGTAGTATTTCTACAGGCCTATGGGTTAATGAGAACTTTTTTTCTGAGATTATTGAATCTAACGATCAAAAACAACCGAGAAGAGTAGTAGCTTACTCAAATTCGATAAATTTAGCAGATGCATCAGAGTTATCTTCAAATCAGATAGATTTATCTGGAATGGAATTAAAGCGCTATCCTATTTTTGATTTATATTGGTATGGAGAAGATCATTTATGGAAATGGGAAAATGCTTCAAATCAAACTAATTTTGATGTAAATTTATCACTAGTTAATCTAGGAATGTCTAACTTTAGTGGCAAATCATCAACATCTTCTCTTACCGTTAGCAGTTACTACAAGAGCATGCCAGATTATAATTTTAAATTGTATTACAGTGAGGAGTTAGCGCTGTTTTGGACAAATAATTACTAAATATGCTAATGTTTTTATACAGGCCCGACTGGCGCACTTTCCTTATTAGGAGTTAAAACAAAATGGCACGAATGCATGCAAGACGTAAAGGTCGCTCAGGGTCTAGTCCACAGATTAGAAAAGAAAATCCTAAATGGTCTCCAAAATCCAAAGATGTTGAAAAATTAATAATGGAGCTATCCTCAGATGGCAAATCTTCATCAGAAATAGGAATCATTTTGAGAGATATGCACGGAGTTCCAAGCGTAAAATTAGCAACAGGTAAATCTATAACTTCTATTTTGTCAGATGGTGGCGTAGCATCATCCCTTCCTGAAGATTTGACAAATCTTATGAGAAAAGCAGTTCGTCTAGGTGAACACTTGAAGATAAATAAAAAGGATATTCATAATACACGTTCACTAAGATTAACTGAAGCGAAAATTCTTCGATTAGTTAAGTATTATCGCTCAAATAAAGTATTATCAGAAGACTGGAAATATTCATTATCTGATGCTAAGCTTTTAGTAGGATAATTACACACTTCAGATGGCAGATTGGTGTCTATTAGTAATAGATAACAACTCTCATTTAGTAAATCTTGATTCCAAAATAATTGATATTAAAAATTTTGGGAACTTTCCTTCTGAGTTTCTAAAAAATCAAAAAAAAGGTGTAGAGTTCGACATATTTGATAAAAAAGGTAAATTAATTCCGCATAACTTGTCAGATATTCAAAAAAATTTAATCAGAGGCCCTCAAATTATATCGCCTAAAGATATTGCTTGGCTTGTTTACTGTTCAGATATTAAATCAAACGACGTAGTTATTGAGGCCGGAGGAGGGTCGGGAGCACTTACGACAGCTTTAGCACAATCAGCATTTCCAAAAGGTAAAGTCATTACTTTTGAAAAGAATAAAAAGCATTATGAAATAGTAAAAAAAAACCTCAAGCTAAGTCAATTTTCAGATCAAGTTGAATTGAGAAACGAAGAATTAAATAATCAAACTGAAATTATCATTTGTAATTCAATAATCTTGGATTTACCAGACCCACAAGAATTAGTTAAATGGGCTGAAAAATCATTGTTGTTAGGAGGCAAGTTGTTGTGTTATGTGCCTACAATAAATCAAGTAGAAAATCTACTCAGTTCACTGAATGGGTGGAGTGAAATAGAAATCAATGAAATGATGCACAGAACCTGGCAATCAAGGCTAGAGGCTATACGACCTAACACAAATATTCTGGGACATACTGGCTTTATTGTTTCTGCAAGATTATTGAACAAGTAGATATCTATTTTACTAGTCGCCTTCATATGTTTTTGATGTCATCTATAGAGGAAGTAATTATCATAGGCTCAGGTCCAGCAGGCTATACAGCAGGCTTGTATACAGGAAGAGCAATGCTCAAACCTAAATTATTCGCGGGTTTTGCAAGTGGCGGACAATTAATGCTGACTAGCGATATAGAAAATTTCCCAGGTTATCCTGAAGGTATAGGCGGTCCTGAAATGATGATGGAATTGAGAGCACAAGCTGCAAGATTTGGTTGTGATATTATTGATAAAAATGTAGATTCGATTGATACTAGCTCTCATCCGTTTAAGGTAAATGTAGGGAAAGATCAATTTTTAACCAAATCAATAATTATTACAACTGGTGCAGAAGCAATATGGCTAGATGCTGGTAATGAAGAGAAGCATAAAGGACAAGGAATTTCTACCTGTGCTACATGCGATGGTGCTTTTTTCAGAGACAAGGAAGTCATAGTAGTTGGAGGTGGAGACTCAGCCATGGAAGAAGCTACTTTCCTTACTCGATTCTGCAGTAAAGTCACCATTGTTAACCGAAGAGAAGAGCTCAGGGCTTCACAAATAATGGCAGATAGAGCACGAGGTAATGATAAGATTGGATGGAAATTAAATCGAGTTGTAAAAGAGTGGGTAGGAGAACAAGGGAATTTTGAAGGTGTAGTTCTTGTAGATACTATATCTGGTAAAGAAGAATTATTCAAGTGTGACGGTGCATTCATTGCTATAGGACACAAGCCTATGACAAACTTCTTAGGAGATCAGATTGAGTTAGATGGTCATGGATACATAGTTCCTAAAGAAAATACTATGACAAATGTTTCTGGCGTATTTGCAGCAGGAGATGTGGTTGATACGCGATATCGTCAGGCCATTACTGCAGCAGGCATGGGATGTATGGCAGCAATTGATGCTGAAAAATGGCTCGAAGAAAATTAATTTAAATTAACAATCATTTTTTAGAACCCCCTATCAATGGCCATAAGTGCAGCGTCAGCTTTCTCTTAGCGATTCAGAAGATGCCATCAGCCCAATAATAGGTACAGTTTTAATATTGGCAATTATGGTTTCTATAACTGGAACCATGCTTGCTTGGGGCATTCCGCAGATTCAAGAAAGTGAAGCTTATGCAATTTACACTTCCGCTCAAAATAATTTTTTGAATTTTGATGCTGACCTAGACCAAGTAATAGTCCAAGGTGAAGGTAGTTCCCGTTCATCAACTGTATCATTCAGTGCTGGAACATTTGTTCATCGTGAAAATCTAGATGAAATTCGCTATTATTATGAAACTACTTCGTGGTCGTCATTTGAGATTCTTGGAGTAAAAAATGGAGCAACTACATTTGCAATAATAGATAACAAAGAAGTTATAGATGATTTTGATATAACTATATCTTATCCAAACGGAACCACCTTGGAAGTTAAATCTTCAGCTTTCATTGCCTCAGGATTTCCAGCTTTAGTTTACGGAACTTCTGCTACATATACAAGTACAGCTAACGATACCGTTGTAGGTGGATTTTTCATATATGGTGTAGACTCACTCTCATACAAATATTCCTCAGTCTCAGGCGTTTACAAAATGCGTTTGTTCAATGGCGGAATAGTTACTAGAGAGCCTGGAGGTATTTTCTTTGTAAGCTCTAAACCTATTATCCGATCTATTAGTACAGATGATTCTTATGAATCACTGGTCTTGTACCAAACAGATTACAATATGACTACAGGTGCTAAATCTCTGACTGGAGGAAATTATAATTTTGAGGCTAGGAATCAAGGAGGAAAAGATTCTTCCTTCCAAGTCTTCAACGTGAGAATGGGTTTCAGTGGCGACAGTTCTATGGCATTGAAGAATTATTATTCAACTTATTGGAGTTTTGGACCCGAAACATACACCATTTCTAGTACCCAATCAACAGCAGCAGCTAATATGGGTTTTGAAGAAGACATTTTTTACAATCAAGATACGGCATTTGACTTTAGAATTTTGGAGAGAACAATTCATGTTACGTTTAACCTCCGATGATTCTGGCGCATCTCAATTAATAGGTTACGTATACACTGCGTTAATTTCAGTCCTAATTTTATCTTCAATGATGCTTACGTCCAGCACTATGTTGAATGGTAGCGTTTCCAATACAGCACAGGAAGAGGCTGAACAGCTTGCACTATATTTTCAATTAGCAGTAGAAGACTTACTTAATACAATAAGAGAGTATCCGGGTTCTTCTCCAGTAATGGTTTTAGATACTGGAATAGAAGCAATAAATCATGGTATTCAATACAAAGTAACGGGTTTAACCACAGGATTAAAAGTGACCACAATTCAGCCTCGCGGAGGGACGTTTGAGGTTAACTTTCCATTGGCGCCCGCAACCTCAATTGAAACTACCAATTCAGCATCTTTAAAGTCAACGACTTCTTATATAGTCATATCCTATGATGATAATCTAAAGGTTGTCAAGTTAACCTCAGGATGATAAAATGAGTGCTGCAAAAGAGACATTGGACGGGGCTTCTGCTTTAATTGGTGAGGAAGAGGAACAAATTGACGAAACTAAGCTTTCATGGAGAGAGCGCCGTAGATTAAACAAGCAGCGTAAAGCTGAAGCTAAGAAGCGTAAAGCTGCAGAGAAAGATGGAGTAATCCACGACTTGGTTATGGATGATATCGAGATTGGTGAAGATTTTGAAGAACTAGATACTTATCCAGTTAGGCCTCCTTTCTCTTACGTAAGAGTTTTATTCGATAAAAGAGATTATTCTAGATTTTACTACGTTGTTGAGCCTAAGGCTACAAAACAAGAGAAAGAAGATTTACAAACAATAAAAGATGTTCTTCAGAGAGCTCTAAATATTGAGAGAGATACTCTAGATGAATCTCAAGAAGATTTTTTGAAACAAGCTGTAGATGATATCTTAGATAGCTACAGATTAAAATCTCGTAAGAGTAATCGTGAGAAGATTCATTATTACATTGAGAGAGATTTGATAGGCTATGGTAAAATTGACACCATGATGCAAGATCCTAACATTGAGGATGTTTCTTGTGACGGTCCAGGAGTTGAAATTTTTGTTTATCACAGAAGATTTGAATCTTTAAGGACAAATGTGATGTGGGAAGATGAATTAGAACTAGAACAATACATAATTCGTATGGCTCAGCGTTGTGGTAAACATATTTCGATTGCTGAACCGCTTCTTGATGCAACATTAATGGATGGTTCACGTATAGTTATGACTTTAGGCAGGGAAGTATCTACCAAAGGTTCGACGTTTACGATTCGGCGTTTTAGGGATGAACCATTTACTCCAGTAGATTTACTTGAATTCAAGACGTTCTCTTCCATGCAAATAGCATTTTTCTGGCTCGCAATGCAATATGGAATGTCTATGTTGTTTGTAGGAGGTACAGCTTCAGGAAAAACAACTTCACTTAATGCATGTTCGCTTTTCCTTCCTTGGCAACATAAAATTGTTAGTATTGAAGAAACCCGTGAGTTAAATTTACCACATCCTAATTGGATTCCTGGATGTACTAGGCAAGGTTTTGGAGGTGAATCTGCAGGTAGTGGCGTAAAGGCAGCTGGAGAAGTTGACATGTACGATTTACTAAGGGCAGCTTTGAGGGAACGTCCAGAGTACATTATTGTAGGAGAAATCAGAGGTGCTGAAGCTTATGTTCTTTTCCAGGCAATGGCAACAGGACACACGACATATTCTACTTTCCACGCAGATTCAATTCAAAGTTTAGTTCACCGTTTAGAAAATAAGCCTATTGAGATTCCTAGAGTTTTAATTCCGGCATTAGATGGTATATCCATTCAAATTCAGACTAGGGTTGGTGGTAAACGTGTAAGAAGAAATAAAGGAATTATAGAAATTATAGGTATTGATCCTCATTCTCACGAATTACTAACAAATGAAGCATTTAGATGGGACAACACTGTGGATGAATTTGTTTTCACAGGTAAATCGTACATATTTGAAAAAATAATGATGAAGGCTAATCTCAATCGTGTTGAGATTATGGATGAGACCAAGAGAAGACAATTAGTAATCGAATGGTGCTTGAAAAAGGGAATTAGAGACTACAAAGATTTTGCAAGAGTAGTTGCAGAATATTACGTACACCCTGAAGATGTAATGAGACAAGTTTACGAAGATATGCAAGTTGGAGGCAAGAAACGCAGACGTAAAGTTGAAGACAGAGATTTAGACTTATCAAGCTCAGATGACGCAGATGTCGATGTGTCAGATTTCCCACCAAAAGTTAGGCAAAAGTATCAAACACGTGAAGCTAAGGAACAAGCAGCTCGAGCTAAGAGTGATGCAAAAATTTCACAAACTGACGATCCTACTAAGAGAGCTAATCTAATTGCTAAAGAAGAACAGAGAAGAGCAAAAGTAGAAGCTAGACTGGAGAGTGATCAGTTAAAAGATCAAGCCTATTATGTACCATTAAAGCAATTAAAACCATTAGCTAAGCAAATAAGCCTAGGTGATGTATCATCATTAAATGAAGTCGAAGGAAGAAGAATGTTGAAAGATGTCCGTTCAGAAATGAATAAAAAGTCTAAGGCAGAAACTAATATTTCTAAACTAGACGCTTCAGATAAAAAAGAAAAGGCAATTTCTTCAGAGGAAGAAAGAGCATCTAAGGCATTGAACAGTCTAAAAGCTAAGCTAGCAAATAGGGTACAGCGATCAGCTAACCCACGTTGGTGGCATTCATGGCTCTGACTGGTTTAACAGGCTTCGAAACCTTCAGCCGAGTTCTACTTGGTTGGTTTGGCCGAATGGTTACAAAAGATTCGGTTGATTTAAAAAATCAATTAGTGAAAGCAAGGATTCCACTTCTTCCAGAAGATTACGTAGCATCCTCAGCTATGCAAGTAATTTTAGCTTTTTTAGGAGGCATAGCAGTTTCTCTTGTCATTGTTGGATTTCTAGTTCCACAACTTGAGACAATGGATGATCCTGCTAATGCAGGAGAGAAATTTGATATTTCAAATACTATTCAATATGCAATTATTGGTCTTTTGGTATTTGTTTTGCCTGCTTTGATTGCTTTAGTACAATTTTTGACTCCAGCATTATTAGAAAGTAGCAGAGGAACAAATATGGACAGGCAAATTCCGTTTGCTGCAAGTTATGTTTCTGCAATGGCAGCAGCTAATGCAACTCCTTCGATGACTTTCAAATCTTTAGCCAGGAATAAAGACATTTACGGAGAAATTTCTAACGAAGCTGCCTGGATATACCACAGCATGGAATTCATGGGAAGAGACTTAGTTACAACCTTAAAAGAGGCAGTTGATAGAACGCCCTCAGAGAGATTTGCAGAGTTTATTCAAGGAATTATAGGAACAGTAACTTCAGGAGGTAATCTCAAGTTATATTTCCTTAATCGTTCCGAGTATTATGCTCAACAAAATAGAGTTCATGTTAAAGATGTTTTACAACAGATGGCTTTGTTTTCAGAAGCATATGTCGTTGTAGCCGTCGCATTACCTATTTTCGCCATGATTATTGCAGTTATTACTTTTTGGGTTTCAGGGGCGGGTATGAAACTTGAAGAAATACACATGTACTTGTTAATATTTGCAGGATTTCCAGTAATTCAGCTAATTTTTTCAGGTCTATTCTATAGTTTAAGTTCGGAGATATCAAACGATTAATGACCATTAAAGGCAATTTACAGAAGAAGGTATATCGCGATAAGCGAACCGGCGTAAAGCGAAGATGGATGGAATATAGCAAAGTTGAAAGATGGCTGTCAGTTAGAGATAAAGTAACTGATTGGGCTCCAGCATTTGTGGCATTTTTTTCTATAATTTTTGCATTATTTTTCTTTATGATTGCTAACATCAATAATACTACTGACGCTGCAACATTAGTAGTTGATACTGATGCAGATAAACAGTTCGATAATCCTTGGCATATGAATGATGGTCAATTTTCATTTACATTTGGTAATACATACAATGAAGCAGGTGGCCAGCAGAATCGTGTAGAAGCAATATATGGATTAGGTCTCCCTGCAATTAGAAGTAATGAATCAGTTGATTCCGACCCGTTGGTAGACGGTATTGAGAATGAAATGATAGCTAATGAATGGTTCCGCTCATTCCCGGAGATTTCAGCGATTGATTATATCGTATTTGGAGTTATATCTCTGCTTTTACCTTATGGAATTTATGGATATCGCAGAGATCAAATTAGAGCTAGAGTCGAAGAAAAATTCCCCGATTTCTTAAGGGATTTGGCAGAATATTGGAAAGGCGGTCTTAGTATGACTGTAGCCATTCAAACACTTGCTAAAGGAGAATATGGAAATCTTAATGATGAAGTCAACAAGATGTCTTCGCAAATTTCTTGGGGAGTTTCTTTTGGTGAAGTTTTAGAAATGTTTACAGAAAGAGTAACATCACCTATTGTTACTCGTGCAGTTAGGATGGTAGATGAGGCAAATAGGGCGGGAGGTAAAATTTCAGACATTTTACTTGCAGCTTCTTATGATGCTAGAGAGATTAAAGCTCTTGAAACTGAAAGAAGGCAGGAAGTAGGTAGTTATGTTACAGTTATTTACGCATCCTTCTTCGTTTATCTTGGAATTATTTTAGTTTTAGCTTCTACATTTATTCCTGCTATTGTTGATTCTTCTGCAGCAACTGGCGGTAGCGGATCAATGTCTATTGGTAACTTAACTATTAGGGAAATGAATGAAGTTTGGATTTCAACAGTTTTCCTTTACAGTTTAATAATTCAAGGAACCGGAATGGGACTGGCAGCAGGGTTTATGTCTACAGGTAGATTATATTCAGCATTTTTGAGAGCTTCATTCCTATTGTTTCTGGGCTGGTTTATTTTTGAATTAGCAGGCATTACAACATCAATGATTACTCCACAAATTTAGGAGATAATTAGATGAAAAATACTAAAGGACAGATGCATGTTTTGGAAGTATTGCTAGTAGGGGTGCTCTTTACTTCAGCTGTCAATGTGGCAGTTAATATCCTGCCTACAAGTGATGCAGATAATTCAGAACAAAGCGATCTTTATTTTTCAGGAATGGAAATCTTAGAAATATTAGATAACTGGGATCCATCGAATTCAGATATTTCGGCTAAGCACAATGGCTCAACATTATCATGGTGGTTAGCTACGAATAATGATTCAGCAATAAAGGAATACCTTGATGCCGGTTTGTCTTCTTCAATTTCCTACAGACTAGAAGCTACACACGGTTCACAAAATGAGATTATTGTCGACAGAGAGATCCCCGATGGAGAAGTAAGTACTTCTTTTAGATTAGTATGGAGCGATAATGAACTTTGGGATTTAAGTTTACATTTATGGTATGGTTATAGGGAGGCCTAATGAACACAAAAGGTCAACTTCTTTTAGTTTCAGGTCTTCTAATGTCTATCACATTGATAGCAGTCAGTAGTACTATTACGCATTCAGTCAATATGGGTGCACATCAAGGTGAAAGACACGATTTAACTCCTCAAATCAGCTCAATTGAAAGTAATTTTCCTTTAGCTTTAGAATATCAGATTGATCAAGATGATGGCTCAGCTTCAATAATTGAATCATTTGATGTTGTAGCTGAAGATTTTGAATCGCTATTTGCACTTAGAGGTATTTCTTTATCTTTTGATCTTACATCATCTTCTTTGAGTTCAGGAACATATACGTTTGTTTATGAATATACGTTGAGCGATGGAATAATCACGATTACGCTATCTAAAACAACGACCTTTTAATTTAATCTTGTGAAGACGTAAAAGAGAAAATAGTTTTTTTAAACATTCCACCGAAACCAATTACTGTAGTTATTAGCATTCCAACGAACATTATTAGATAACCTAAGTATAAATTTTCCAAATTATTATTAAAATCGGATTGGTTTGCGTCTCCGTTTAGTGCCATTAAACTGATAAGGCCAAATATAAATCCTCCAATTAATAAAATAAATCCTAAACTAATTCCTATTTCTGAAGTTGTAAATCCATCTTCTTCCACATCTGGTTTTCCTTTAAAATCTGGAAAATCATCGTTACCTGTTTCTTCATCAGACATAATATAGCCAGAAATAATAGGTTAATAAGCTTGCCCTTATTATTTTATTTTGTTTTCTTATGTTCTAAAGCAGCTTTCACTAATCCTAAATGTAATGGTGACGGATTATCTGGCCTTGATTTAAACTCAGGGTGAAATTGAGATGCCATAAAATAAGGATGATTTTCTAACTCGAGTATCTCCATACGTCTTCCACTCTTATCTCTTCCAGTATATTTCATTCCCTTTTCTTCAATTTGTGAGATATATTCTGGATTGATTTCATATCTGTGGCGATGCCTCTCAGATATAGTATTACTATTGTATAACTCTTTGGCTTTTCCTCCTGAAATTACAACTTCATGGTCACCTAATCTCATAGTAGCCCCCATATCTTTTACACCCTTTTGTTCAGGTAATATGTCTATTACAGAATGCTTTCCTTCAGAATCTAGCTCTGATGAATTAGCATCTTTTAATCCTAAAACGTTACGAGCGAATTCTACAGTAGCTAGCTGAAATCCAAAACAAACCCCAAGGTATGGAGTATTGTTCTCACGAGCCCATTTAGCACTCATTATTTTTCCCTCTGAGCCCCTACTTCCAAATCCACCAGGAACTAGAACACCATTTACGCCTTCAAGGCTTTCTGTATTTCCACTATCTTCTAAATCCGGAGCTTCAATCCATCTTATTTTAACTTTACAATCAAGTAATGCCCCTGCATATCTCAAGGATTCTTCATGGGATATGTACGAATCTTTCAAATCCGTATATTTTCCTATTAAAGCAATTTCTACACTATTTTTACCATTTGAAATCCTTTCAGCAAAATCTTCCCATTTATTTAGGTCAGGTATTTTAGGTGTAAGTCCTAGACGTTTCTCAACTAAGCTAGGCAAATTTTGTTCTAGGAAAACCATAGGTACATCGTAAATAGATCTTGCATCAGGAGCAGAGATTACACATTCGCGAGGTATATCTGCAAAAAATGCTATTTTTGTAGCTATTTCCTCTTCAAGTTTTGTACTACTTCTTCCTACAATGATGTCAGGTCTTATTCCTAGTCCTTGCAGTTCTTTAACAGAATGTTGAGTTGGTTTTGTTTTCTGTTCTCCCACTGCACCTACTACAGGAACAAGTGTGGTATGAATGACCATTACATTTTCTTTGCCTTCTAACCTTCCCAACAATCTTACAGCCTCCATGAACGGCATCGATTCAATATCTCCTACGGTACCTCCTAATTCTACCATACAAATGTCAGCTCCAGTATTTTTGGCAGCATTTTGTATTCCATCCACAATTTCACGAACTACGTGTGGAATTATTTGAACAGTTTGACCTAGATAATCGCCGCGCCTTTCTTTTTCAATGACATTCTTGAAAACTTTTCCAGTAGTAATATTATGTTCTTTTGTTAAATTGCAACTTAAAAATCTTTCATAATTTCCTAAATCTAAATCAACCTCTGAACCATCAGTCATTACAAAGACTTCACCATGTTCGTATGGATTCATAGTCCCAGCATCTACGTTTAGATATGGATCAATTTTAACAGCTGTAACTTTGTATCCTGCACGTTGCAGTAGTAGGCCAGTAGAAGACGATGTAATTCCTTTTCCTATCCCAGAAAGAACTCCGCCGGTCACAAGTATATATTTCATTGACTCAACGGACTAATACATGTTGGAAGCTCCCTATAAGGCCGTCGGTCCACTTAAACCCCTTTTCATTGATATATTGTGGAAGTAGAGATTAATCAGCATAATAGCAAATTGTTTTGGTTTGATTTAAAGCCTAACAATGAAAAAGAATTTATTACAATTTACCTTTTAATAGATGATAAAATAACTCTAATTGAAACCGGTCCCGCATGCTCTCATGATAACTTAATTAGAGGTATAAATAAAGCTGGAATTGCATTGTCAGATATAGACTTCATTATTCCTACTCACATTCACTTGGATCACTTTGGTGGAGGAGGACACATTATGGAAGTTTGCCATAATGCTAAAGCAGTAGTACATCCAAATGCAGCATACCATGTTTCAAATATAGACAAGTGGTGGTCAGGGAGTCTTGATTTTTTAGGAAATGTTGCAGAGTTATACGGAGAGCCTTTACCCATTCCTAAAGAAAGGATAGTATCTGCTGAAGATGGCTTTAAACTGGATTTAGGAACGTCAACGTTGAATGCTATGCACACACCAGGACATGCTCCACATCATATAACTTGGATAAATAATAAGTCAGCTTTTGTCGGCGATTCTCTAGGGCTTTGGTACCCGGAGATAGATAAGGCATTTCCAGTCACTCCAGGATATTACCGACACGATTTGGCTCTGCAAAGTATAAACTCCATGTCTAAATTGAATATAGATGAATTATTTTATACGCATTTTGGACCGAGGCCAGTTGCAGGCGCGTTTCAGCAAATTACCAACGAATTTAACACTTGGATGTCAATTGTTGAAGATGGTATTAATGAAAATCTCAGTTCAAAAGAAATATTGGATATTTTATTTTTAACACAAGACGGATTAAGGCTTACAGATATTAAGCATGGAATACATCAGAGAAACACTCATTTAGGCTCTATTGAAGGGATGATGAGTTGGATTGAAAGAGAAAATGAGAAAAACTAATACAATTTCAGCGGTTGAGCAATCCCCCTTTCCTCATGTGGTTGTTGAAGATTTTCTAGATGATGATACCTTAGATTTAGTAATTGATGCACTTGCAGGGCTTGAGTATAGTTTTAGTGAATCAGATCTTTTTAGCTATTGGGCAAGTGTGAAATTAACTGATATTTCCCATCCAGCTCTCAACGTTTTAAGAGAAGATTTAGGCGATAAGTCATGGAGAAAAAAAGTTTCACAAGCTTTCCAAGTTTCTAAATTATCTAGAATAGACATGGCAGCTTACGTGTATGGCAAAGGTGATTTTTTACTTCCACATGATGATCAAGTAGAAGAGCGGATAATTGCTTATAGTTTACATCTAACTCCAGATTTAGAAGAAGTAGATGGAGGTTCACTAGATCTTTTCGAAGGCCAAAAAGATGGTACTTCTAAATTAGTTAAATCAATAATTCCTAAATTTAATTCATTGAATATGTTCGAGGTTTCAGAGGCTTCTTGGCACCAAGTTAGTGAAATTTTAACAGATATTCAGCGTTTAACTCTTACAGGCTGGTACCATGTCTGAAATTAATTTTTATTATTTAGAGAAGCCTACTATTTCTAATCTAAATAGAATATTTGGTTCAGCAGATATACCCTTTATTCGTTTGTCAAAGTTTTTATCCAAAGAGGAGGCAAACTTTGAGATGGAGTTACAAAGGGATGAAAAAATAGGTTTTTACAAAAGAGATGTGGGCCCTGCACATCTCGGAGGTTTCTGGGAGTCTAAAGATTTTCTTAGTTTTTTAGAAACGGGAACAGGTCTTAATCTTAAATTTCGTTCATCAGAAGGTCAATCTTATGGTCCCGGGGATTATTCTCTTTTACATTCGGAAGAATTTGAAAGGAAAAGGTTGGTAGTAGTTTACGATTTCACAAATAATTGGGATATTGAATGG
>JAERSJ010000151.1 GCA_016845825.1 Methanobacteriota archaeon | reverse complement strand
TTTTTATTATTTTTTGATTCTTCGCTCATATGAATCATCCATTATTTTTTCAATTATAACAATCCTTTCCAAACTTACCCCTATATGAAGATTTGTTTCTAAATTATTTTCAATTCAGCAGTACCTTTTGTGGTAGAACCTAACAAATTTTCAAGTTCATTGTAGGAAGCTGCTGACATCTTTACAATTCCTATCCAGCTTCCGTCGCTTTGGTATTCTTCATTTTCAATAGCCCCCAATCCAGACATTTGGCCATAACATTTCCCAACATATATTGCTGGAATTTTAACCGCTGCCTTAACTTTTTCAAAAGAAATAGGAATTAATGGCCTTATTTTTCTTACAATGTCTTCAACTTGTCTCTCAACGCTTCTAATTGGATCAAAGTTATATTTTGCTTCAATAATGGCATTTTCAATTCTCTGTGGGGGATGCGCCCCACCCGTTTGCGGGTTCATAGCGTTAGCGACAATGTGGGATAATATCTGTTTCCTTTTGTTATCAACCATTTCCTTTTTCTGTTCAGAAGTTAATTGAATTGTTCCTTCAGTTAATATTTTCTTATAAATGTCTATCAAATCTGATGACTCGAAAAAATCATTTAAAATATTTTCTGGAGATCTCTCGCCCTTTGCACTGTCAGCCCATATTCCATCCACTGCAATACTGTCTTCCCAATCAATTTCGTCACCTTCTTTGAAAGCTTGAGCTTCATTAGGATCTATTAGTATTTCGAAGCGATGCCCACCAGTTTCAAGCCTGGCAATTACAGCATCTTCAAGAGATACCATTACTTAATTTTTTTAATTTCTCCACTGACTACTTTAGGGTCTAATGTTCCAAATTCTCTTTCTGTACTTATAACCGCGATTTCAATGACTTCAGCTTTCAGATTATTATCGTTAGCTGCGGAAAGAGCTTTCAATCCTAGATTGATAGCTTGCTTTTCAGTCATATTATCTTTGTAATCTTTTTCGAAGACTTCCATTACCTCATTTCTTCCAGCGCCAATTCCTCCAGCTTTGTACGCCATCATTGCACCTGAAGGATCAGTCTCGTAGAGATGAGGTCCTGATGCATCTATTCCAGCAATTAGCATTGCCGTACCGAATGGCCTTACTCCTCCATACTGAGTGTAGCTTTGTTTAAAGTCACATAATTTTTTAACTAGAGAAGCAACAGCTAACTCTTCGTCATAATTAAATGTGTTGACTTGACATTCTACTCGAGCTTTATCAACTAATGCTCTTGCATCAGCAACTAAACCTGAGGTTGCACAACCCACATGTCCATCTATTTTGAAAATTTTTTCAATACTGTCTGCTTCTATTAATTTAGAGCTCAATCTCTTGTCTACTATTAATACAACACCGTTTTTGAATTTCACTCCAACGGTGGTAGTCCCTCTCTTTACTGCTTCCCTTGCGTATTCAACTTGAAATAATCTCCCGTCTGGAGAAAATACAGTTATTGCTCGGTCATATGCCATGTGTCCTGCTTGCATAAAAATACCTACATGCCACCGTTTCACGCTCTAATAAAGAGTATCGGTAGGTGGCTTAATTATTAAATGAGCAGTTTTTACCATACTGTGCGCAAAATATGGATTATTGCAGCGATGATGCTAATTCCGGGTTGTTTAGACAGTACTCCCGAATCTTTAGATGGCGTGGATATTTCAATTTTAGCTGAGTCATTTGTTGAGGGAGATATAATTCAATTTATGGCCTCAGGCAATAATCCTAAGGGAGCTAAATTTCTATGGGACTTCGGAGATGATAGCGGCAGCTCGGGCAAGGCAGTCGAACATACTTATACAGATGAAGGCACTTACACAGTAACATTAACGGTAGTGGATGACGATAGTAGAATAGGCGTTGCTAAAAAGGATGTAGAGATATTATATAGAAATCAGGCTCCTTTAGCAAGTTTAGATGCTACGTATGGTGGTCTTGGTCAACAAGTCAAAGTTAATAGTATCGCTTTCTTTGATGGTGGAGCTTCTAGTGATCCCGACGGAGATGTATTAGAATTTGAATGGGATTTTGGTGATGGTTCAACTTCATCATTACTACGCCCAAATCATGAATATACTAGTACAGGGAATTACACAGTTACTCTAACAGTCAGAGACCCTAGCAATGAATCTAGTACTGCAGAAACTTGGGTATTAGTCAACATAAGAACTTACAACGTAGAATTTATCCAAAATGAAATAACAATTCCAGCATTTGCAGGTTACACTGCAGAAGGTGCCACAACAACTCAAAATCATGTTTATCCTTACAATCTAACTTCAGTTTCTTACGATTTAGAATGGGAAGAAGACGAAGATTTAGACTCGCCAGATAATCCTGTAGTGGGAACTTTATTTCCTGATGATTTTTCACTTGGAGTTTCAACAAATTATGTTTTCAACTTAACTGAAAATGGAACTTCAGGCAACCTTGAACTTAATTTTGACGTTTTGTCTTCTATTCCTGATGATTTGATTTTATCTTTGGGTTCAGAAAATGAAGTTAGACAATATTTGTTTCAAAATGGTTACACCAGTGCGAAAGGCCAAGGTAGTTGGGTCACTTCCATTACATGTAATGATGCACCTTCTATAGTTCCTGAGTTGTTTAATGAGGTAGATCAAGGAAACGATTGGATACTTTACGTAAGTTATACTTATTATGAATCTGTAATAACAGAAGTTTAATTTTCTTCAATACCAATTTGAGATGCCAAAAAGGCCAATGTTTTGTTAACACTAGTATATTTGCTACCGCCTTTTTCTTTTGCAATTTCAAGCGGGCCAAATGCACTTTCGACAGCTCCTTCTACATCATCAGGATTTCTTTTTAGTGCCAGGTGATAATTACAAACAGCTAAGTTGTGCCAAGCTCTTGGTTCATCAGGATTAATTTCAGTAGCCTTTCTAAAATGTTCAGCAGCCCGTTCCAGTCGTTTTTCAGCCCACGCAGCATTCCCAAGTCTTAGATAGTTCTTCACATCTCCCTTCAAAACTTTTGCAGCAAACTCTCTATATTCTCCTCCTTGATCTATATTTTCACTGTTGTCTTCATATGAATGAGTATTTCTTTGGTAAGTATTAGAATAATTTTCTGAATGGGAGGGATAATCGTCGGAGGCTGTAGTTGTTTCACTACTAACATAATCATCTCTTTCTAAAATTTCTGTAGTGTCAGGACTTGGTTCATCAAACATTCCAAAGCCAAACATGGGCTCGAATTCTTCATTATCATCAGAGCTTGAAGTTTCCTTCTCTAGAACATTTCCGCTGGGTGTTGAAGTTTCTTCATAAGGAGAAGGCATTGTTCCTTCATCTGCATTAAATGCCAATATGGTGTTGCCAGCGCCAGCGTAAACATAATCTGATGCTAAAGTAGAACAAACACACGTTATCTCTCCGCCAGTTTCGAAAATTTTTATTACTTCACCTTTATCGTTTAACATGTAAATGTTGTTATCGTGTGATCCGGCTAAAACACCTCCGTCATTAAGCGGCCTTACTGAGCGAACGTATCCTTTTGTTTCATAATTCCAAACTTCATTTCCATGTAAGTCTAATGAATAAATTGTACAATCCCATCCTCCAATTATTATTGAGTTATTATCTTTTTCAATGTCGACATCCCATAATGCATCACTTCTTTGTTTTTTCCAGGATAGATTGCCTTCAGAATCTAGACAATACAAAAATTCGTCAGCACATGCTACAACGTGTGCTCCGTTTCTTGAGACGCCGACGCCAACCATCGCTCTACTGGTATCATATTCCCACAATTTAGTTCCACTTTCTGTAAACATTGAGATAGAATCTCCAGTTCCAATGACAACGACTTGCCCATTTGGGTCTACTGCAAGTGACCAAATGGCCTTTCCCACATTAACTTCCCATTCAACATTTCCCAAAGAATTAAACATTCTTAATTTGCAGTCTTTTCCGCCACAAATTACTCTATTGCCGTCTTTCATAACAGCGATTCCGTAAGTTCCATCGCCAATGTTTTTTTCCCAAATTATTTTTCCCTCATTATTTGCTAAAAAAATATCACCACTATTATTTCCAAAAGCTATTTTCCTTCCATCTTCTGACGAAGAAATGCATTTAACGGTGTCAGAAGTGTTTATTTGAAACTTAGGATTTGTAGACATCAGCACAACAATCCATTCAAGCTCATATTTATCTCTTTTTACACCAGTCTACCAACAAATAAATTTATATAAAGAGCGACTGTAGTACTATACCTGAACTTAGAGCCTGTAAATGCGATTTACGGGTTTTTAAATTCACGCAATTGGTGTACAAATGATAAATAAGCGTGTTGCATTTATGTCCGCATTGGCCTTTGCCGTATTGTCGCTTTTCTTAGTAGGCAGTTCAGAAGCTAGTTTGAATAATGGAGACTATGAACCATCAGATGAAACAAGGCTAGATCCTTCATCAGGAATCTCATTTAGTGTTGTTCTTAATGCAAACAATGATAATGATGAAGGTATAACTTCTATAGTTGCAGTTTTTGGTGATCCAGATGGGTCTTGGACTGATGAAGTAGATTTAGAATGCGATACAGATGTTGCAGATTGTGAGGGTACTGGAGACGACCTTGACGGGACTTGGAAGACGCCAGTTACTTTAACAGCAGGAGATACGGTTTCAGCACCAGGTGACGAAATAATTTTTTACAATTTTAAAGCTACAATGGATAGTGGTAACGAATACGTTTGGAATGGTGGTGTTGACACAGTTGCTACTGACCCAGCGATACGCGTTAACACACTTCCTTCATTGAGTGATGATGCGGCAGTTACAGGCGATGACATGCCTTATTCAGTAAGAACAGTTACGATAACTTACACAGATGCAGACGGTCACACCGGTGATCTTTCAGCTACAGTTTGTGAAGATTCAGACCCAACAAGTTGTGAAGCATCATTCAGTTTATCAAAAGAGTCTGGAGATGAAACTACAGGTGCAGTTTATTCAGCAGATTTCCAAACTGCTTTCGGTGGAGATTTAACAGTTACAGTTAGCGGTACTGATGGATTTGACTCTGCTGAAGATGACAGAACAGCTTCTTTCTCAGTAGATACAGAAACTCCATGGTTAGTGAATGACTCAGTAAGTTCAACTTCAGCTGGTGAAGCAGATCAAATAGTATTTGATGTAGTTTATTGCGTTTTTGAAGCTCAAGCTGGTGCTACTGTATCTGTGAATGTTGGTGGTGCTTCAACTGGTCTAAGTGAAAATGGAGCTTATGATGCATGTGTAAATGGCGTTGGTACTAATTATACAGTAACTACAACTGTAGCTTGGGCGGCAGAAGCTCAGGCAGTTCAATTTTCAGCATCTAATACTGCAGCTTCGGCTGAAAATCTAGATTCCACACCCGTAACTATTAACGATATTCCAGTAATTTCAGATGGTTCAGCCAGAAAGATAGATTCAAACTTTATAATTAATGTAACTGTTGATGATATAAATTTAAATGATGGAGATTCAATTTCAGTACTCGCACTAATTGAATTCGGTTCAACTGTAGCTATGAGTTTTGATGAAAATTCTAACTATACAATTACCATTGCAGAATCAGCAGTAATTAACGAAAGAGGAGGCTTAAGAGGCATTACTTTTGCCACAGCAGATTCTTACGGAGAAATAGTTTCAGCAGACTTTGGAACTACAATTGAAGTTAACAAAACCAGTTCATTCACAATGGCTACCTCTTCAAGCATGATTTTGGCTCCGGGTCAAAATACTTTAACATTTACTATAGATAATGATGGTAATTTTGAGGACACCTTCACAATTTCAGCATCCAGTTTGAATGGATGGTTTGTCACATGCCCAGCAGTTACAGTTGCGTATGATTCTTCATCTGACTGCGACATCACAGTAAACGTACCGCATGTGGCAGCAGGAACTAAAGATTCATGGACAGTAAGTGCTGTAGCTACTAATGACGCATCAGTTAGCAACGAAGAAACAGATACAGTTACAGTAGATACAGTAACAGACCACGATCTAACTGGTGACACCGATTTATCAGGAAATCCAGGCGACACAGTAACTTACCATTTTACAATTTTAAATACAGGTAATGCGCAGGAGAAAATGGATTACACAGTTGCTTCTTCATGGAATGTTAATACGGCAGGAGGCAGTACTACTCTTGATATGGGAGCTTCAGATACGATTTCAGTCACTCAAACAATTCCTGCTAATGCAGATTCGGGAGACTCAGCGTCTGTAACATTTAGTGTGATTAACGGAGATGGTTCATCTACCTCAGTTACAACCACTACAAATCAAATATATGGAGTAACAGTTACTGCAGGAACCTTGACCGGATTGAATCCAGGTGGTTCTGGAGATTTATCTTTCACAGTGACAAACACAGGTAATGGTTTTGACACATTTACAATTGGACACAGTGGAGTTTGGGCTAACGCTAAATCAGATGATACCGTATCTTTGGCATCTGGAACTTCAGCTACAGTAGATGTCACAGTTGGTATTCCTGCAGATGCAGCTAGTGCTTCTTCTTCTTCAATAGGGCTATCTGCAACATCTAATGGTGCCGCGTCTACAGATTCTTATGATGTAGTAGTTGCTTCATCCACACGTTCATTGGCAATTACTGGTGACGCCGCATATACATTTAATCAAGGTACAATGGGTCAAGGAACAGCTACAATTCAAAATACAGGAGTTTCCACTACCTTTATTGTAACCTCCATGACAGACTCAGTTAGCTTTACAACTTCTGAATATACTGTAGCTGCAGGGGCAACTCAGGATGTAACTTTCAATATTATGGCTTCATCCAGTGGCGATCAATCTTTCACAGTTTCAGATAATGTTGACTTTAGTTCAGCTACACACACATTCACCTTAACTGCAAGAACATTTAGCACAGACATGAGCAATTGGGGCCTTGGAGAATGTGGTAACTCTGGAGCTACATGTACTTATGATATGGATTCATGGGATGGTTCCGAATATGCTAAAGCAGGAACATGGACAACCACTTTGGATTATGTGGATGCAAACGGGCAGACCGGAACGCATGTATTTGATACTACAATTGAAAACAGTAATCCAACAGTAGCTGCACCCTCACTTGATAATCCAGTTCAAGGTACAGAACAATTATTTTCATTCACAATACCAACTGATGCAGATGGAACAGTAACTCACTTCGTCATTGATTTCGGAGATGGAGAATCTCAAACTTTCCAGACCTCAGATTTGAGTGGACAAACAGTAACAGCAACTCATACATATTCTAAATCAGGTAATTTTGATGTAGTAGCTACAGCATATGATAATTCTGGAGGCAGCACTTCACAAACAGTAGCAGTCTCCGTTAGCGACGAAATGGTAACATTAGAAGGAAGTTCTTATACTTACAACCTAGTTGCATTAATTGGATTCTTCCTTTTAGGAGCAATTCTATCAGGTACAGCATTCAAATTGCAACAAGGTGTAATAGCAGGTGACGAAGAAATGAACGAAAGAGACCGACAAAGACTAGAGAGTGTAGAGCGCCGCATGGAAAGTTTATCAGAGCGTGAAGAACTTATGGAAGTCTCCGCTTATGATGCTTCTCGCGCAGCGACAAAATTGGAAGAGCACATTAGCGCTTTCAATAGCATACTGGTAAAAGCCCAGGAAATAGCTGCAGAGGATAAACTCAAAGAGCTTGAAGCTGCTGAAGAAGCACGCCAAAAGGAAGAAGAGGAAATGCAACTTGACTTGGAAGATCCAGACATAGAGATGGTTGCAGAAAGGTTCCACGAATCTTTAGCACGCTTAGTTGCAGCACGTGATGACTTATCAAAAATTGAAAAGCATCTCGCACGTATCCTGAAAATGGAACGTGATGAGCAACTTGAGAAGCTAACAGAAATGACTGAATCTTATGAGTCAACCAAACGTAAGATTGATGCATTAGAATCATCAAAGGAAGCTAGAGATGCAGCAGCTGTTGAAAACAATATTATGAACATGTTGAGCGCAGCAGCATCTGGTGGATCGATGGCTGATGCTGACTTCGGAGATTTCGGCGATCTTGGTGGAGATGATGAATATGAAGTTGAAATTTATGAAGACGAAGACGGTTCATTCTACTACATAGATCCTGACACAGGCGAAGAAGTTCCTTGTGATGAAGATGGTAATGCCCTATAGGCAAGTCACTTAAATCAAGATTTAGTTGTCTTTTGCTATAGACTGGTGGTGGCCTCTACAAGAGGAAATAAACACAGAGTTTGGTTTTTCCAGATATCGGGAGGAAGTTTCGTCACGTTTAGTTTCGAGATTATATCAACCTAAAGGAAATTTATCAAAGATTATTCTAAATAATGAAGTAACCATAGTGGGTGCAGGAATAAGTGAAAAAGAGGTTATTCCTGATGGAATTAAGATTGCTGCAGATGGAGCAGTTTCAGCCTGTCTTGAGAGAAATATTATTCCCGAAGTTATAGTTACAGATTTAGATGGTAATTTGCCTGAAATGGTATGGGCAAATAAGAAGGGTTCAAAGATAGTAGTTCATGCACATGGAGATAATTTATCAAGACTTTTTGAGTTTTCTAATGAAATACAAGCTATTAGTTTGACAACTACTTATCCTTATTCTGGAACTGATTGTTGGGGGGGCTTTACTGATGGCGATAGATCCCTCATGATGTCATTGGGACTAGGTGCTAAATCAGTTAATCTAATAGGTTTTAATTTTGATAAAATAGGGCCCTATTCTGGAGATTTTAGTCCTCGAAAAATCCAAAAATTATCTTGGGCTTATAAAATAGTAAATGAATGCAATGAACGAACTGGTAAAGTTAAGATATTTAATCTCCAATAAGACGAATGAAAGCATCTTCCAAATTATTAACGCCAGTACTTGCTTGTATCTCTTGAATAGTACCTACTGCAAGAAGTTGTCCCTTATCTATAATTGCTACTTTAGTGCATAGATTTTCAGCCATTTCAATAATATGTGTTGACAGTAGTACGGTTCTTCCATTACTTGCAAGGTTCTTTATCCAATCTTTAAGAATTTTTGTATATCTTGGATCTAACCCACTGGCCGGTTCATCCAATAAAACCATCTCAGGATCATGAATTAATGTCATTGCAATAGCAATTTTTTGTCTCATACCCTTAGAATAAGTTCCAACTTCTTGGTATATCTGTTCACCTAAACCTAATGCTTTAGCATAGTAAGTAACGCGTTGTTTGATCATATCAGAAGATAATTTACGTAACTTTCCAATCAATTCTAAGCTCTCAGCCCCTGTTAGCTTATCATAAAGTAGTGGATTTTCCGGAAGGTAGCCCATTATTGATTTGGCTTTTAGGGGAGTTCGTTGTAAATCGATACCTCCAATCGTAACCATCCCTTTGCTTGGTTTGAGCAACCCACAAAGCATTTTTATTGTTGTAGATTTTCCAGCTCCATTGGTTCCTAATAGACCAAAAACTTCACCTTTATCTACATTAAATGTAATATTTTTTGCTGCAGGTTTACCACTGTAATATTTTGTTAATCCTGCAACCCTAATCATTACCCTTGAGAGAGACCTTAACTTAAGAATTAAGGTCGAAGCTATCTTAATTATATACGACTTTGTTGTAGTAACGGGGTAAGTTTGTTATGGTTTACGTAAGCAAAGAAAAGCGAGCGTCGGATTTTCAAAAAATATGGGATGACTTGCGATCACTTAGGTTTCCTATAGTAGTAGAAGGTAAAAGAGATACAATCGCGTTAAGAACATTGGGTATTGAAGGAGATATAATTGAAATTAATGATGGTAAATCGGTTTTATCCACAGTCGAACGTATTTCACAAAAGTTTGGCAGATCATCTCAATTTATAATTTTAATGGATTGGGATAAGACAGGTAATAAACTTGCTAAACAGCTCATATCTTATGGTGAAGCTTGTGATTTGATTCCTAATGACAAAATTAGAGTATCACTTTCCAAATTTACAGCTAAAGAAATTTCTTGTGTTGAAGAATTGCCAACATTTGTTTTTAGTCTTGGTCACAAGGACCTCTTCCTTTAATACTCCGGATGCGTTGCATTACTATGCAGGCAGCTACCATAGACAAATCAAAATATCTTACCGATAAATATTTTTTAAAGTTAGAAGATATTAGGAAAAATAGTGGAGACTCAGATACAGCAGGCCTTGCTAATTCTGAAATATTTAACTTCCTTTCAATGGATTCTACTTTGAAAGAGGCTATAGCTCAAGCACATGATTATCACATTTCGCTAAGGGAAAAAGTAGGTAGTGAAATTTTAATGAAAACAGAAAAAGATCTTGTTGAATTTTTACAACAAGGTTTTGTTAATTTTTACGCACCAGCTACAATCAATCCATATGTTGCGATTAGTGCTCAAGGCCCCTGGATAGTAACTTCACATGGTGCAGTTATTCATGATAATGGAGGTTATGGTATGCTAGGGTCAGGTCACGGCCCTAAGAATATTGTTTCTTCTATGTCCAAAAACTGGGTTATGGCTAATGTAATGACAGCTTCATTTTCACAGCAAAGATTTGTAGAAGCTTTAAACAAAGAGCTAGGACACACTCGAGGTCATAGTCCATTTGACAGATATATTTGTGTTAACAGTGGCTCTGAATCAGTTTCAGTTAGTTTGAGGATTGCAGATGTAAATTCCTTCAATCATACCTCCCCAGGCGGTAAGCATGAAGGAAAAGAAATAAAATTGTTAGCAGTAGAGCACGGTTTTCACGGTAGAACAGACCGCCCCGCTCAGTTATCCCACTCTTGCAAAGATGGATATGACAAGCACTTGGCTTCATTTAGAGATAGAGATAATTTGTACTTAGTTCCTCCTAACGATTTGGATGCTTTAAGAAATATTTTTGAGCATGCTGATAAGAATAATGTATTCATTGAATTAATGGCTATTGAACCTGTACAAGGAGAAGGTAATCCAGGGCAGTGCATTACAAGGGAATTTTATGATGAAGCCAGAAAGCTTACAAAAGAACATGGATCTTTACTATTGATAGATTCGATTCAAGCGGGATTTAGAGGTCAAGGATGTCTTTCGGTCATAGATTATGAAGGATTTGAAGATTGTGAAGCTCCAGATTTAGAAACATGGTCAAAAGCTCTCAACGCAGGACAATATCCTCTTTCAGTATTAGGTATGAACTCAAAAGCTTCTGAATTGTATGTTAAGGGAATATATGGAAATACAATGACAACCAATCCCAGAGCTTTAGAAACTGCAGTAAGTGTTTTAGAGAGCATTACTCCAGAATTACGTACGAATATTAGACAGAGAGGTAAAGAATTCGTAACAAAGTTAAACCTATTGATGGCTGAATTTCCAGATGAAATACTTAAGGTTCAGGGAACCGGTCTATTATGTAGTGCAGAGCTCAGACCCGAAATTCCAGTAGTCGGATTTGATGGGATTGAGCCTTGGTGTCGCAGAAGAGGGCTTGGTGTAATCCATGGAGGAATTAACGCACTGAGATTTACGTCACATTTTGGGATTACTTCTGAAGAAATTGATTTAATAGTTTCAATTGTACGAGAAGGAATTATTCATTTCAGACAGTCTTTAAACTAATCAAAGTTTAATCTTCAATTCACTTTCAATTTCGTTAATTATCCGTTCAGATTTCAATATTTCAACCATTTTGTTGTGGTCATTGTACAGGGGCCTATCCTCGTCTAAATAATCTATACTTTCTCTAATTATTTGATGAGCAATTGAAGTTCCTTTTCCCATGCCCTTTTTTCTCATGTCAAGTGCTTGAGCAGCTGCCATCATTTCGATTGCTAGCACACCGTAGCAATTATCTAGAATTTGGCTTGTCTTTTGTGAAGTAGTCAGCCCCATAGAAACAAAGTCTTCTTGATCAGCAGCAGCTGGAATAGATTGATTTGCAGCAGGATGAGATAGTATTCTTGTTTCAGCAATTAACGCATCAGCCGTATATTGTGAAAGCATCATTCCGGAATGCAATCCTGGTTTCTCAGCTAAAAATGGAGGCAAACCAACAGACAGTGCAGGATTTGTTAGTCTATTCATTCTTCTTTCAGATAAAACAGCAACCATACTTAGTCCAGTTCCAACCATCTCCATCGGAAGTGCAATTGGAGTTCCTTGGAAGTTAGCTCCAGTTAGAACATCTTTTTCTTTGGTTAAAAATATAGGATTATCTCCAACTCCGTTCAGTTCTATTTCTACCTGAGTTATAGCATAATTTATGGAATCACGCAAGGTTCCAGCTACCTGAGGTGTAGACCTCATAGAATACGCGTCTTGTACCTTCTTACCTCCACTAAATAAAATCTCAGAATCTTTGGTTAGTATGTTTAAATTATTAGCTATAATCTGTGAACCACTAAATCCTCTTAATTCATGAATTCGCATATCGTATGGTTTCATATTTGCCATTAATGCTTCTAAAGTCATTGCAGCAGCAATGTCGTGCAATTTCATCCATTTTTGAGCATCATGTAAAGTAATTGCAGCTAATGCAGTTAGAACATTACTTCCGTTGATTAGTGCCAATCCATCCCTAGCTTCAAGTTCGAGAGGTTTTAATCCAATACCGTTCAAAGCTTCTTTGGAATCTATGATTTCACCTTCAACAATCATTTCACCTTCACCCATAAGCGATAAAGCAATTTGAGACATAGGAGATAAGTCACCACATGCACCTACAGATCCCTTTTCGCAAACTACTGGAGTTAAATTTTGATTCAAAGCTTCAATAAGGTATTCAGTTATTTCTTTTCTGCCTCCAGAATAGCCTTTTGAATGAACATTAATTCTTCCACACATAGCACCTCTAACAATTTCTGCATCCATTGGCTTTCCAATTCCGGCCGCGTGTGAATAGATTAATAATTTCTGAAATTCTTTTGTCTGGTCTGGATTTAGTGTAACTTCAGAGAATTCTCCTATTCCTGTAGTAATTCCATACATAATTTCATGATTGTTGATTTTCTCCTCAAGCATTTCTCTACAAGAGTTAATTTTTTTCCACGAATTATCAGATACGGAAATATTAGCCTTATTCCTAGCAACTTTAACTACTTTGTCGATTGTCAAAGTTTTACCATCAATTACTACAGTCATTTTATTGTAGATATTAGTACTTAAATAAAATTCACTGTCCCTCTAGTTTTTTTATAACCCGCTTATGCTAAAAAGTGACTAAGAGTATAGAATCACAAATCCAATCATTGAAATTAGAAGCTATTTCATATAAAAAGCTGGAAGATTATAGTAAAGCTGAAAGTAGTATACTGAAAGCATTAGAGCTTAAACCTGAGGATAATAGTCTCAATCATGAGTTAGCCAAAATATTTTTTAAAAAAGGAGAATATCCAGATTGTCTTGAATTATTATTACTATTATCAGATAAAATTAAGCGTCGCCAAATTCTTTTCAAGGACATTGCGATGTGTTATTATAAAATGAATAAAATGGAAAAAGCATTGGAGGCAGTCCAGCATTCCTTATTGGAAAATCCAGATAACACTTCTTCGCTTTATGTCGAAGGATTAATTCAAAAAGAATTAGGTAATTTTCAGCAATCAATTTCATCTTTCACTAAGCTATTAAAATTAGATTCAGACAACAGAGATGCATTATATCAATTAGGTAAAATAAATCATCAAAGAGGTAAGTATAGAGAAGCTTTAGAATCATTTGATAAAGTTTTAGAATTTCGACCTAGAGATAACGAGGTTCTGAAGGCTAAGGGCATATCTCATGATGAATTAAATGAGTATGCTGAAGCATCAGAAGCATTGAAGAAAAGTATCAATGTAGATGATGAGATAGTTTTCAATGATAGAGGTGTAGCTCTTAGTAGGTTAGGCTATAATCACAAAGCTATTGATAGTTATCGTAGAGCTTTGGCATCAAATCCTAAGTATTCGATTTGTTGGTTTAATCTTGGAAAGGCTCTATTCAGAGTTGGAGATCTAAAAGATGCTTTAACAGCATTTCAGACGTCAACTGAGCTGAATCCAAATAATAGAAGTGCTTGGAATAACCGAGGAGTTACTTTAAGGCAATTAAATAGGTTAGAAGAATCACTTGATTGTTATGAAAGAGCTTTAGCTTTGAAAGAAGAATATGCCTGGGCTTGGCACAACAAAGGTTACGCCTTGGAATTACTTGATAGGCCAAGAGAAGCTCTTGAAAGCTATAGCACTGCGTTAAATTATAAGCCAGATTCAAGGGAACATGGTGGGGCTGAATGGGAGAAATTGAAGAAAGATACAGAAGATGCTATAGTTAGGTTGAAAAAGACAATTGGTGAATAATGGATGTTATAGATCTTATTGAAGAAGGTGAAATGCATTATGAGGATGGAGATTCTTCTTTAGCAAAATCAAAATTTTTGCAAGCCTCATCTCTTGCTCCCGAAGATCCCCAAATTTTCAATAGATTGGGTATGCTCGAGATGTCTCGAAATTCCCCAAATGAGGCTAGGGTTTTCTATGAAAAAGCATGTAAATTAGCACCTGAGGTTGCTAGATACCACATGAGATTGGGAGACTCATTGCAAAGATTATCTAGATATGAGGATGCCATAGGCGCATATGCTATTTCTCTTGAATTAGAGCCAAGAAATGCACCCGCATGGAATAATAGGGGATTTGCTAATTTCAACATTAATCGTTGGAACGAGGCTCTTAGATGTTATGATGAATCAATGAAATCTGATCCAACGTATGCTGTAGCTTGGTACAATTATGGTTACACTCTCCAATTATCTGGAAGACTAAATGATTCAAAGGATTATTATCAACGTGCAGTGGACTTGGATCCCAGTGATAAGATTGCATGGAATAATTTAGCAAATGTTCATTACAATCAAGGTCTTTACGAAAGGAGTATTGAACTTTATGAAGAATCTCTAAAATTAGATGAAGAATATGTAATCGCAGTTAATAATATTGGTAATGCATTAGATCATTTGCACAGGTATGAAGAATCAATATATTATCATGAAAAAGCTATAGAATTAGATTCGACTTTTCATTATGCTTGGATGGCTAAAGGTCGTGCGTTGACTCGTCTGGGCCGTCCTGAAGAAGGACTTGAATTTATAGAAACTTCAATAGAGTTAGATTCTGAAGATCCAGACTACCATGAGGCATTAGGTCGTTGTTTTCAAAGTTTAAAATTATATGATAAGGCTAGAAAAATAATCAATTTAGGTTTATCAGTTGATGGGCAACATGTGCCCTGTTGGATAGCCCTAGGCGATATAAATATGGAAATTGGAAATACTCTGCAAGCCATGCAATGCTTTGATGAAGCAGTTAGAGCTCAAGATATACTTTCAAGAAACAGGATGAGAGACTTAGATTGGATAGAAAAGGGACGTATTTTACAAGCCGCAGGAATAGTTCATGAAGGTTTTCGTCAATATTCTAATGCAATATCTGTAGC
>JAERSJ010000150.1 GCA_016845825.1 Methanobacteriota archaeon | reverse complement strand
ATGCAATTAATTCACATTTCATTACTTCATCTAATGATTTGGTTTTTGCACCTTTTTCTTCGTATTCAGCATCAGAGTATCCTGATTTTTCTCCAGCACCTTTTTCAATTACTACTTCAAAACCTAATTTCATTAGTTTAGGTATTGAAACTGGCACAATAGCTACACGAGTTTCTTTCTCGTTGTTCTCTTTTGGTATTCCTATACGCATTATTTAGCACCGATAATCTGTGTGTTGACTAAAATAGTCTAAACAGCATTTTACAAACATACTCATAAAACTTTTCCTATTACTTTCCAATTTCACGAGCAATTACTAATCTTTGAACTTCTTGAGTTCCTTCATAAATTTGAGTGATTTTTGCATCACGGAAAAATCTTTCTACAGGGAAATCTTTTGTGTATCCATATCCGCCTAATACCTGTACAGCCCTTTCTGAAACCCACATTGCAGTATCACCAGCGCTGAGCTTTGCAATTGAAGCTTCAAGGGTATGGCGTGATGATCCATTTTCATAATGTTCTTGTTTAGCCCATGCAGCTTTGTAAACTTGTAATCTCGCAGCATCAATTCTAACGGCCATATCTGCCAGATAATTACTTATTGATTGGTGAGCAGCTATTGGTTTACCAAAAGATTCCCGTTCTTTTGAATATTTCAGTGCCGCTTCGTATGCTCCTTGTGCAATACCAAGTCCTTGAGCAGCTATACCTATTCTTGAATTATCTAGCGCATTCATTGCAATTGGAAACCCTTTGCCTACATCTCCTAGAACGTTTGTTTTTGGTACTTTACATTCATTTAGAATCAATGTACATGTATCGCTTGAACGGATTCCTAGCTTGTCTTCTTTCTTTCCAATTTCAAATCCTTCAAACCCCTTTTCAATTATAAAACAAGTCACTCCTCCGTGACTCTTTTTTCCGTAATCAGGGTGATCAGTTACTTTGGCAAATAGAACGAAGAGATCGGCAGTAGTTCCGTTTGTAACCCACATTTTTTCACCATTTAAAGTATAGTGCTCACCATCATCTGTAGCTCTTGCTACCATTGCAGCAGCATCTGTTCCCGAACCGGCTTCACTCAAAGAATATGCACCTAAGAATTCTCCAGAGGCTAATTTTGGCAAATATTTTTCTTTTTGTTCTTCATTTCCACTCAGTGCTATTGTCATAGAGCAAAGTCCGACATGGACCGCTATCCTGACTCCTAAAGACGGATCGAATCTTGACAATTCTTCGACACCAATTGCCTCTGAAATATCCTCTAATTACTGACCGCCATATTTTTCAGGTATGGTCATTCCTGCAAATCCTAGTTCTGCGAATTTTTTGAATTCCTCAATAGGTGCAATTTGTTCCTTATCTCTCTTGTTACAAGTAGGGCCAGCAACATCTTCAGCAAATTCACGTACCATTTCGCGAATCATTTTTTGGTCTTCGGTTTCTGCAAAATCCATTTTTTAATCACTCATTAGTTTGATAATAGCTTCAGCAGGCTCTCCATTACATTCTTCCAAAGCCTCTTTTGCTTTTTCAGGAGAAACTCCAGCCTGTACTGCCACTAGGTCTATGTCTTCTTGGGGGATATTTGTAGTTTCCTCACTACTGCCTAGAGCGCGTTCTTCAGGTTCACCTACAATTTGGTATGATTGCTGTCCCATCATATTCATTGCACTTACAGAAGGGTTGCTAAAGTACAATTCTTTATCTTTTGTTCGTATAATTACTTCAGTAGCATCGATTTCTTCTGTAGCACTTTGTAATTGTTTTTGCAATTTTTTCATCATGCGGGGGTTCATACGCCCCATTCCTGGCATCATATGGTGCTTACAAGCTACCCTCTAAAAGAATTTATGCCATTTTATATCTAAGAATAACTGCAGTTCCTCCTAGTCCGATTAGCATTTCACCACCGTGGTGGTGTGAGGAAATTTCTATGACATCTGTACGATTTTTTTGAGCTAATTCTAACAATTCTAAACCCTCTATTTCTTTAGTCTTTTCAGAGATTAGTAAAATGCTTTCTGCAGCTCCACTCTCTACAGCATTTCGAACTTCGTTTTTACCGTAAGTACCCATTTCTTTTGCTATAGCTTCTTTCAGTTTCTCCACCGCAGCCATTTCTTCTTGGATTTTTATCTGAGCAACCGCGTTAGGTAAATCACCTCTGCCTATTGCCTCATGAATACCTGCCATCCCTCCCTGGCCAGAGTTTTCAATTACACAGCCCTTGAATATTTCACTCGCTCTAGATTTACCAACCTCAGCAAAATCTTCTTTTAAAAATCCAGGCCCTATTATGACTATTACAGAATCTTTTATGTGAACTTTTACTATTTGCCTTACAGCTCTTTTATAAAAATCGTTAAGTTCTTCACCGCCGGTTGATTTTCCACTGCCTTCTCTGCTAAGTGTTTTAAGTTCTCTTATGCCATATGTTCTTAATTCCGCAATCACAATAGAATCGCTTTCGACTGCAATTGCTGTCGCAGTTACAATTGGTTCAGCGGCTTTTCTTAGTCTTTTTTTGTGATGATTTAGCCAAACTTCCTTTCTAACGTCAAATGAATCGCCAGGTTCTAAGATTAAAGTGTGATGCAGTCCCTGATTATTTTCACCTAAAGAGATAATGCCATGACACCTAAAACGTTGCCCAAAAGATTGATATTCAAGATTCTTAACATCAATAGTGAGTTTCATCTTTTGTTTTTTGCCTCTCTCCTTTTTGAGCCTATCCGATTGTGAGGATTCACGTCTTTCAGTTAGAGCTCTAACTTGATCGCCCTCGCTAAGTAATAAGTTCAAATGATACAAATCGTCTTCATTTTCTAGACGAATTTGATAAACGTTATTATCACGTTTATTATATTTCAAAATAACCTCACAAATAGACTACAATATCTAAATTTTTAGCTAATTCTTTGTAGCGATTCCTTATTGTTACTTCAGTGACGCCTACAGTATCAGCAATTGTTTTTTGTGTTTTTCTTTGGTCATGTACAACAGAAGCAATGTAAATGGCTGCAGCTGCAACTCCGGTTGGACCTCTTCCAGACGTTAGTTCAGCAGCAATTGCTTGGTTTAGAATGCTTATTGCAGTATTTTCAACATCGCCAGGTAGTTCTAATTCTCTACAAAAGCGAATTATGTAAACAGATGGAGATGCAGGCTGTAAATTTAATTTTAATTCTCTAGAAATATATCTGTAAGTTCTTCCAACTTCCTTTTTAGATGCTCTCGAAGCTTCTGTTATTTCAGTTAATGTTCTTGGGACTTCACATCTTCTACATGCACCGTAAAGTGCAGCGGCAGCAACGCCTTCGACAGATCGTCCTCTAACTAAGTTATCTTGTACAGCTCTCCTGTAAAGCATAGCTGCTTCTTCTCTGACTTGACGATGTAATCCTATTTTTGAAGCCAATCTGTTAAGTTCATTAAGAGCTTGGGCCAAGTTTCTATCAGCTGAATTTGATGCTCTAGTTCGATTCTGCCATTTTCTCATTCTGTAAACTTGAGCTCTATTTTTAGTAGGAACATTATTTCCGTTAATATCTCGTCCACCCCATCCAATGTCGGTTGAAAGGCCTTTATCGTGTACCATTACGGACATCGGAGCTCCTCCTCTTGCTCTCCTTTCATTTTGCTCAGAATCAAAGGCCCTCCATTCAGGACCTTGATCAATTACTTGGTCATCTACAACAAGTCCGCAATTCCTACAGGTAACTTCACCGCGCTTGTAATCGCGCACAATATGTTCCGAGTCACATTCAGGACATTCAGTTAATTCTTCAACATCAACTTCTTTGACATTTCCGGAAATATTCATATTCACATTTGGAGAGAATTTTGTCAATATAAGCTTTGGGCCATTGCCTTTAAATTCCCCTTTTCGAAAGAAGGTGGAACACAAAAGATAGATAACCTATTTTATGAACCTTGTATCAAGCTAATTGATGCGAAGGGTAAGAGATTCTATTCACGATTACATTGATTTAGATGAATTAGAGTCCTCTTTAGTTGATACTGAGCCATATCAAAGATTGCGCTGGATAAAGCAATTAGGTTCAGCAAATTTGGTTTACCCTGGGGCTAACCATACCAGACTCGAACATAGTATAGGCGTTAGCCATCTAGTAAAACAAATGGCCAGCCAATCTGATGTTCCTAAAGATGAAATACCATTAGTTTCAATCGCAGGATTACTTCATGATTTAGGCCATTCTCCATACTCACACTTAGCTGATGAGTTGCCATTTGGGAAAGATCATGTAGAAGTAACTCAGGACATTATTAATTCTAGTCAAATATCAGATATATTTCATGATCAAGGATTAGATGTCAATGAAATTTGCAATTTAATCAAAGGCAATCATAAATATGGATCACTAATTTCTGGAGATATTGATGGCGATCGTCTTGATTATCTCATGAGAGATTCACATTATACAGGGGTCAAAACAGGAGTAGATACAGGAAGATTAGTTACAAAGATGTCAATTGCAGATAATGAGCTAGTAATTGGAGAAAGTGGTTTACCGGTAGTTGAAACTTTCTTGACTTCTCGTTCTATTATGTTTCCAACAGTCTATTTCCATCCATTTTCACGAGGGGCTGAATTGATGTTGGCAAGGGCAACTACAGCTGCAATTGACAACGATATTTTTACATATGATTCGTTTGTTTCTTTCACAGATCATAAATTTTTATCTGAATTAAATTTGGCAGGCGGATTGTCGCAAAAGTTAGTTAATGATTTTGAAAAAAGGAACATAACAAAGAGGGTAGTTAGTATTACAAAAGATAAAACTGAAGAAATGGGAATTTCTAAGTCAGATGTTAAAGATTTAGAATTATCCATCTCCCAAAAACTTGATATTGACCCATCAGAAATATTTATGGATTTGCCGCCTTTGAAAGTAGTGCCAGCTATGAAAGTTAAAATTCTTAAAGAAGATGGAACTCTTGATTATGCAAGCAATATGTCTACTATAACAAAAAGTCTATATGAAGCTCAGTTTGATCATTGGAGGTGCCGAATATATGCGCCTTCTAAACTGTCTGATAAAGCCTCAGAAGTTGCAAGTCGAGAATTAGGAATTTAAATGTCTAAATCAATACAAAAATTCGTTGAAGGTCTGAACTGGAAAGTAGAAGACAGTAAATGGGATGGCAATGCCCATTTATTTTTCGTTAAAGAACCAGATAATTTGGAAGATAAATTTGAGGAGTTACGTTTAGCTCTTAAGGTAGCTACTACTTTTGGCGCAGGCCGTCTCTTCCCAATGCTAAGGAGAACAGGAAATGAATTGATTTTAGTTATTCTTCCTCAACCTTCGTTTGATTATTATGAAAGTAGAATTAATTTATATTTACTTTTAGCAACTTTTTTTACTACTACTTGGGCAGGAGCTATGTGGTGGGCCTCGTACGATGATTCTTCAATAATTGAGATGAACTGGTGGTGGCTTAGAATCTTAATAAGTCCACAAATATTTTTTATGGGATTTCTTACTTTTTCTTTACCTTTAATGTTAATTCTTGGCGCTCACGAAATGGGGCATTACTATTATGCTAAGAAGCATAATCTTGATGCTTCTTTGCCGTTCTTTTTACCTATGCCTCCAATGATATTTCCATTTGGAACAATGGGTGCTTTTATATCAATAAGAGAGCCAATACCTAATCGAAAGGCCCTTCTGGATGTTGGTGCAAGTGGGCCGATTGCAGGTCTTTTAGTAGCTATACCAGTAACTCTTCTCGGTTTTTGGTTGACTGAATTTTATGCGAGATCGGTTCCAGTTGATTCAGGAGATTCGCTGTTTTTAGGTTCATCTTTTTTCTTTGAATTACTTTTTTCGATTTCTGAAAATTTAAACCCCTCATCTGGAGACTATTTATCTCATCCAGTTGTTCTTGCAGGATGGACCGGATTTTTTGTAACTGCACTGAATTTAATGCCAGCCGGACAGTTAGATGGAGGCCATATTGCACGTTCATTGCTTGGTCCGAAAGCAAATATTTTATCATTTATTGTAATAATTTCTTTAATATTTATGACCTTCTATGGTATTCCTGGATTTGGTCCTCCTTACACTGGATGGGCAATTTATGCACTTTTAATTTATTTTTTAGGAACGTACCACCCCCCTCCTTCAGAAGAACTATCCTCATTAGGTTCTCCTAGAATATTTGTAGGATTAGTTACGGGTTTAATTTTGTTTACAACTTTCACGCCTTCACCAATTTTTACAGTAGATTCGCCTTTCTCTCTGGACATTGATTCAGACGAGAATGATTTTTATCAATATTCAGGTGAAACGAATGTTACGTCAATTAGAATTTTAAATAACGGTCAAGAAGACGGATGGGAAAATCTTTCTTTAAGTTTTGACAATAACATTGATAATGTTACTATTTCTATTGTTGTAGATTTCATAAACATTTCTTCCGAACCTGAAATCATAAATGAAACATCAGATAATTTTGATCAATATGTTTTTTATGACTCAGAAACTAATTCCACGCTTTTGAATCTATCTTCCGGAGATTCAGCTAATTTGACCTTAACAATTACATCCTTAGAGAATTCAACATTTGAAGACTCAAGCTTTGCATTAATCGTAAAAAGTCGAACAGAAGATGTTTATAGTTCAACCTTTCATTTGTACAATAGAGATAACTAATAATGTCAGTATTCGAAGGTAAGGCATGGATTTCCAAACAGGGACTAGTGGATGTTTATATTGAAGTAGATAATGGCTACATTTCTTCTGTTAAAAAGACAAATTTAGAACCAAAAAAAGAGAAAGCTCAGGGTTTAATTTTACCTGCAGCCCTTGACATGCATGTCCATTTTAGAGATCCAGGCTATCCACACAAAGAAGATTGGAAAACAGGTTCTGAATCTGCAGCTTGTGGCGGAGTTACCGCAGTTGTAGATATGCCAAATACCAATCCATTTACCTCTAATATTTCGTCATTCAAAGATAAAGAACAAATTGCTAAAAGCAAATCAATCGTAGATTTTGGAATCGGAATTAATGTTGAAGAAAATTTAACCGAGCAAGATTGGTTTAGTACAATTCCTGCAGCCTTTTGGAAATTATATCCTTATGGCATCTCCTCAGATGATTATTTTAGATTAGCTAAGGAAGTTTTAGATAAAACAAAAAAGCCAATGGTGGTACACTGTGAACATCCAGATTATATGTACAATAATCCTCTTGAAAAATTATCAGATCACACTGAAAACCGTCTGGTTGCTGAAGAGAAATGTCTTGCATCAATGCCTTCATCTGAATATTTGCATGTTGCACATCTTTCAACCGCCAATGGGCTGAAAAATCTCCCACATCTTTCCTCAACAGAGGTTTGTCCACATCATTTATTACTAAATTTAGATAATTGTAGTTCCTTAGATTGTAAGGTAGATCCTCCCTTGCGCAATGTTTCTGATAATATTAGTCTTTATGATGCTTACAGAAACGGCAAAATACCTATCTTGGCAAGTGATCATGCACCACACACAATTAGAGAAAAGAAGTCAGATAATCCACCTTCGGGCATGCCTGGGGTGGAAACTATGGTGCCTTTAATGTTACAAGAAGTTGTTGAAGAAAGGTTAGATTTGAGCAGATTGGTAAATAGCATGTCTGAAGCCCCTGCAGACCGTCTAGGTCTAAATAGAGGGCGTATTGAAGTTGGACAACCTGCAGATTTTATGTTCGTTGACCTTAATCGTTCTACAAATATTGAAGTTGATAGATTACATTCAAGATCAAACTGGTCTCCCTTTGAAGACTGGCAAGCAATATTTCCTCACAAAGTATTTAGAAGAGGCGAATTAATTTCTGAAAATTCAGAGGTGGTTTCTAATGGAGGAGGAATAAACCTTTTTGACTAGTATTTTTCTAACGAAACTTTAATACTGTCAATATTTTAATTAGATATGATGAAAAGAATAGGTTATTCATTAATTTTGCTTGGTTTTGCAATATTATTGACTTCAGTTCCAGCTGATGCTGAGAAATATGGTAACACAGAATTTTTCTTGGCTAAATCAGGAATTGGTGATATCTATGATTTGACAATCGATGAGCCTTCTGAAGCTACACCGAAGTATTGGAAATGTCGTGATGATCCGAATCAAGCCAATACATTCTATCCCTTGGTTTCTTGGGAGACTAACATGGGTGGTCCATTAGAATTAGGAGACTCGTACAGCTATAGTTTTTGGGTAGAATCAACAAATGTCCAAGAAATTAGTTTCAGGACGACCCTATACATTCGAACTCAAGACGGATTCAATAATTTATCAGTGGATGAGGTAACTAAGACTTCAGGTTTTGGTTCATTCTTATCTGAGAATTACACACTTGATTTGGAATCCTCAGATCTTGATAAAAGTTTATTTCCAGACGGAGTTCCAGCTTACACAACCTTAGGTATTAAGTTGGAAACAAGCGTTACCTGGGCCCCAGATACTGAAAACAGAACTGTATGGGTTAAAGCTGCACAATCTGATTTTCTTTCCTCTTTTACATTAGATTTTAAGCACGTCAATATTGAAAATGATGATTACTACTTTGATAACGACAGAGTTGAAGCTATAGATGAAGATTCATTATTTATCAAAGTTAATGTGACTAATGCTTTAGGTGCAGATAATTTTGACATTTCATCAGCAGAGATAATGGTTGATGGTATTAGTGGCGGAGGGAAATTTAAGGATACAATACAATTAAAGGATAAACACACTTATGCTAAATATATTCAGGGGAAGTGGTGGTACCAAGAGGATAACGGCATTACATCTGGCAATTACGTAATTAAGTTTTCATTGAAAGATAATTTTGGTAATACTTGGACATCTTCTATGACTTATTATTTGGAGGTAGATCAATATGGACTAGAAATTGGGTTTGACGAGGGTAGTAGTTCAAACGGACAATTACCTAAAGGAGGAAAGACAGATTATTCATTTAAGATATTGAACACAGGTAATACCAGAGATATTTTTATGATAACTATTGATGACTCTGATGTTCCTTCGGGCTGGGAAGTTACTCTTCAATCTGATTCATCTGTAGATCTTCAAATGGATCAATCATCTTATGTTCAAATTAGAGTAGAGGCTCCAGTTTCAGCAAAAGGAGGTTCTTCTGAAAGAGTAACAATCACAGTAACTTCATCGGGTAACGATAATATTTTTGAAGACGTTAGTTTAGTTACCACCGTAAGAACATATGGAGTAGCCTTCCTATCAGTTCCGGATAGAATTAATATTGATCCAGAAGAATTAGATATCGACGGATATTACAAATTTAAAATTAATTTAAGAAATACAGGTAGTGATAAGGATACATTTGATTTAGGAGTAACAACTTCGAGGAGCGATTGGACAATACGTGCTGAAGTACAAGGTAACGATATATCTGCAGTTACAATCGATAAGTCTCAATCTGTTGCAGTAGACATTGTTGTTAGGCCAGTTAATTATGAAGACAGTTTAGGTGAAGAAGTCACATTTTTAATGACTGCAGATTCAATTTCTCCAGGAGATGGTTCAGCCACAGTCAACTCAAAAATTATAGTAGATGTTCCCGTTGAGAAAATATCTGATTTATCAGTAAGTATAGATGAAGTATTAATAAATAACAAACCTATTGCAATTTTACAACCCTCAGATCTCCAAGAAGGTATGCCAATAGTTATTCAATTGACAGTTAACAATAACGGAGGAAAGAGTACAGGAACTTTTGGAGTAACACTTTACGAGGGATCTAGAATTGTTGATGAGTTTGTTGTAGAGCAAGGGATAGGTGGCTTTGGTTCGGCACCAGTTATTCTAAACTGGGAAACTCCCTCAGAAGGTTTGAAAACTCTCAAAGTATATGTTGATTTTAAACAGCAAACTGATGAATCAAATAGTAAAAGAGCAGATAACACGTTAACTTTGCCACTTACAATAAGTGAGAAGAGCGCTTCGTCATCAAATAGTGAAAACACTGACGACGCTTTACTTTTCGGCCCTAATTTTTCATTAACACTTGGTGTTTTATCATTTATTTCAATCATTTACAGACGTAAAAAATAGATCTTTTTGAATTAACAAGATTTTATATCAAGCCCATTTTAGAGGTTAATCCGGAGCCTGATATATTCTAGTATTACGTAGCGGGGTGGGGTAGCTAGGAAATCCCGTCGGGCTCATAACCCGGAGATCGATGGTTCAAATCCATCCCCCGCTACCACTTTATTAACAAACTCTTTTGGAAGGTGTTGAGGAAAAACTTTGAACACACAGCAGATATCGGAATTGAGATTGAATCTCCGACCCTTTCAGAGGCTTTTGAAGAAGTATCACTTAGTTTCTCTGAAATAATTACGGGCGGTAATCTACCTGAAGTTTTAACCTCTAAGGAAGTTTCTTTGGAGTCTGACAACCTTGATTCTCTTTTAGTCGATTTTTTGTCTTATTTAATCGTACTGTTCGATACCGACGATTTTATAGCCGGTTCAGCAAAATTAGAAATTTCTAAAAAAAATAGTTTCCAATTAGCTGGAAAGTTAGTTGGTGAAACCTACAATCAGGATAAGCATGGTTATGGTGTTGAAATTAAGGCTATATCCTATCATCAATTGTTAGTACAAGAAGGCCCGCCTGCACACCTAAGAGTAATATTGGACCTTTAGTAAAGTCTAAATCTATAGGTTTATTAATTACGTATGGTTAAACTGGCTGAGGCTTACTTTAATGGTAAAAAAGTTAAGCCAATTTGGAGTGAAGGAAAGTTTAGTTTTGAAGATAAAAATACTAAATTTACATTTTCTGAATCTGCCAAAAAACAGCTATTTTGGGATATGGGTGGAATAATCAAGAATAGACCATCAATTTACACACTTCCCTCAAATCCAGAAAATGAGATTTTCGTAGACTCAGGCCTTATTTGGGGAGAGGACATTATAGATCTGATTTTAGCAGATAGAGGTAAAGTAGTTTTACCTTTAAGAAATTTACAGGGTTTTAATGAGTTAGATGATGCTTTAAACTTTGCAGATGATATAGTTATTGGAATTGATTGGTCAGATAAAATTGAAGCATCACACGTTGATTTCAGAATAGATATCGTCGATTTGCTGCATCAGCTAATTAAAAGAGACCAGCTTACAATTATGCTTTACAGCTTATCAGGAGATTACCCTTACATTCCAGCAGGTACTTCTTCTAACTTAGAGATATATTTAGCCTATTTATCTAATAATAGCACACAACCTTCATGGGCGAGTGAGGTGTTCATCTTTGAATAGGTAGTTATGTTGCACATAGGAATTGACGATACAGACTCACTAGATGGAGGCTGTACCACCTGGTTGATTACGGAGATTATATCTGAACTATCAGATTTAGATTTAATAGCACCGCCCAGACTTGTGCGATTGAATCCAAATGTACCTTGGAAAACGAGAGGTAATGGAGCTCTTGCCCTTGTGTTTGGTGAAGGCATTGGCTCCAAAAAAAAGATAGGTAGTCTAGAAAATTCAGAAATTAGCATCTATCCTAACTATAAGGATAAGAAATTTGATAAAAAAGATGTTCTTGAAAGAGTAGTTAAGATTGTTAAAGCTAACTCTAAGCCGGATTCACAACCAGGTATTGTAATATCAGATACATATTTGCCAGAAGGTCTCTATTGGCAAGGCGTACGGAGTATAGTTGTTCAGGAAGATTTAGATCCTATTCTTTCTAATTGTGTAACTTTTGGCATGAGAGGTTCCAGAGGATTAATCGGCGCTGCATGTGCATTGTCTTGGTCTGGATACCATAGTAAAGTAGGAGAATTAAATTTCACCTGGGAATTAATAGCATATAGAGAAAAATCAATGTGGGGGACTTTACGAGATATTTCTTCTGAGTCCGTTTCTAAAGTTTCTGAACTTAAGGATGTGTTTTCATGTAATGATCAGGATGGTAAAGTAGCGATGGTTCCAAATTCACCTTGTCCTGTATTGTGGGGTTTTAGAGGGACGAATGATAAGATACTTATCGATAATTTCCATAGTCTAGGGCCTGAAAAACCTTCAAGATGGTTATTGTATCAAACAAACCAAGCGACAGATGATCATTTTTGTATTTCAGATATATTAGAGCTTACGGCTTTTACTTCTGTGTGGGTAGATGTCAGTGTTTCTTCCAAAGCTGAAATTATAAAAGGTGGTCATCGCTTTTTCAGAGTAAAAGATTCAGAAGAAAATGAAGTAAAATGCGCAGTTTTCGAACCCTCCAAAAATCTGAGAGCAGTTGTAGATAAATTAGAAGTAGGTGATGAAATAACAGTATGTGGAAGTGTTAGCGAAAGTACAGTTAATATTGAAAAATTAAAAATTATAAATTTAGTACCTCGTTACTCTAAGCCTCCGAATCCAGTTTGTGTTTGTGGTAAGCGTACACATTCTTCTGGTAAAAATTCCAAATACAGATGTAAAAGTTGCGGAAAAAAATACGATCGTCCTGCCATGATTCCTAAGTCACCTAATTTAGGCTTAAATTGGTTTGAGCCTCCAGCATCCTCTCGACGGCACCTTACAAAGCCAATTGATTTAATGCGATAGAATGATTAAGACCTTGATTCATAGTCATATGTGTCATTATTCAGTTTAGAGATTAAAAAGAGTCTTCAGCTACCTTATTTGGCACTTTTAATTGGGATGTTTGCTATATCTACTTCAGCAATATTAATTAGATATAGTGACAGTGAACCGCTTGTAATTGGAGCTTACCGACAAGCGTTTGCAACATTAATTTTCTTGCCGTTAATTTTGAAGGATAAGGCCGCCGAAATTCGTTCACAATCATATTCAACTATTTTTGAAATGATATTTACAGGAATATTGTTAGGTGCTCATTTCAGTTTTTTTATCACTTCAGTCAAAGAAACGTCAGTGGCAGCTTCAGTTCTTCTGGCAACTTGTCATGTCGTTTACGTAGCAGTACTAGGTTGGATTTTTTTTGGAGAGACTTTAACCAGAAAAGCGATTTTAGGGACTTTAGTATCTCTCTGCGGCATCTTAATTTTATTTGGTGGAGATTTAATTGATAATCCAGGTAATTTTATGGGCAACATTTTTGCTTTTATCTCGGGAATTCTTGCAGGCTTATATTATTTAAGTGGTAGAAAATTGCGAAAAATTATTAGTTTACCAACTTATGCTTTCGTTGTATATTTATTTAGTTTTATTTCAATGTTTATTATTGTCCTAGTTCAAAATTTAAATTATGAAAATTTACCGGTTTATGAATTACAATTATTTTTGCTAATGGCTTTGATTCCAACATTATTAGGACATACTATGCAAAATTGGGCAATTGGTTACTTACCAGCTTATATAGTTTCAATATCGCTTTTGGCTGAGCCCGTAGGTTCAGGTTTACTTGCTTGGTTATTTTTCCATGAGGTACCAAGTTATGGTGTAATTTTAGGCGGTTTAATTGTAATTTCAGGCCTTTACCTAGTAATACTTGCTGAAGAATCAAATTAACTTCTATCTTCTATAATTTTTTTTCTTCTGTTTCTTTCTCTCAGTTCGCCTAGTATTTTTGCGGCAATCTCTAATTCCTCTCCACCGCTTGCCTTTGCTAAAGCTTCTTTAGCCTCATTTTTCTTTTTTTTCTTAATTATTTTTCTTATCTTTGGCATTTTATATTTACTCAGTAAAAGCGTAAATAAATATTAATCCCATAATATAAAAATATTTTAACTACCCTTGACTTGTGTATGTTATGTCAGGCATTACTTTACTCAGAGGCGAAGAATTAAAAATGCAGCTCAAGCCTCACATGTTCTCGTTTTTTCACTTATATTTAACATTTTTTCTTTTATTGATTTGGTCATATGTTATTTATGATTTTTTTAACTCAGATAAGTTTTCAGATTTCCCATTTTACGATAATATAGAGACCTTAGTTCAAGACAGCGAAGTTTTGGCAGGTGCGATTATTTGGTCTTTTGGTCTTTTTTTAGTCGGATTTATAGCACGTTATTTTTTCCTCGATTCAGGAGGTCAAGGCATTTTTCGTTTATATTCAGGAGTGGCACTTTTTGGTATAATTGTGATGGCTTATCACGGATATAGTGATATGAAGGATACAATGGGATTTGGAAGGTGGTTTATTCCTGGATTAACTGCCGTTGTAGGGCTTGTTGGTCTACTCTCAGTAGATTTTTACAGAAGATCATTTACTTACTACTTAACAGACAATCGAATTGTTCTTCAAAGTAGTTTTTTAATGAATAGAAGCGAACGACAAGTCCGTTATAATCACATAGAAGATATTAAAATGGAACAAGGTATTTTTGGGACTATATTTGGTTATGGAACGGTTTTACCTCTAACTGGTTCGGGATTGGGTACAGGTACTGATGAATCAATGGTAGTAGGAGGGACAGGAACAGAAGTCAAAGGCATGAGTTTGGGAATCGGAGGTGCAGCACGTAACTCATCCAGAAGTGTTCGACATAATCCACATGATTGTTTATTTGGGGTAGCTTCTCCTTCAAAGGTTAGAGATATGATTACTGAGCATATTCAATCAGATACTGGTGTAGAACACCTTAAACAAATAAAAGAATTATTAGGTAAAGAGGAATCTGAAGATTAGATTATTCTTTACGAACAACTGTTTTTGATTCTTTAAACATATTTAGTGACATATCAAAATCAGCTTCCCATCTATCAGGAATTTCTACTTCTTTAGGATACACTATTTCAGAAACTCCGGCCTGAATAAGTGATCTAGCACATCTAGTACAAGGAGGCCAAGTTACGTATGCAATACAGTTTTTCAGAGAAATTCCAGTTCTTGCAGCGTGCATAATCGCATTTTCTTCCGCATGACATATCATTGGATATTTTATTTCACGATTGTTCAATCTTTCATCAGTATCGTCAATACCTCGAGGCAGTCCATTAAATCCGGTGCTTCGAATCTCTCTATCAGGACCAACAACCACACATCCTACTTGAGTTGATGGATCCTTACTCCAAGTAGAGATTTGTTTCGCAAGTTCCAAAAATCTACGGTCCCATTTACTCATACTATGCATTCTGCAAAGCTCGCAATATAGCTATCTACCTATGATACAGTTTCACAAATTTCACAATTGCATTTCTTTTTTCTAGCCTGGCAAAATTCTCTTCCGTAGAATATCATTTGTAAATGAAGCTTATTCCACAGTCTCTTGTCAAATTTTCTTTTGAGATCTTTTTCCGTAGATTGCACATTTTTTCCCTTCGATAGCTTCCATCTAAATGCTAGTCTGTGAATATGAGTATCAACAGGAAAAGCAGGTTGTCCAAAAGCTTGTGACATGATTACAGATGCAGTTTTATGTCCTACTCCAGGCAATTCTTCCAATTCTTCGAATGTTTTAGGTACTTTACCATGGTGTTTTTCAATCAATAGGCGAGAAGTTTTTTTGATATTTTTTGCTTTTGTAGGAGCTAAGCCAATTTCTCTAATGTAATCTCTTATTTCGTTTATTTCTAGTTTATCCATTTTTTCAGGGGTATTCGCTTTAGAAAATAGTTTGGGAGTAATTTCGTTTACTTTTTTATCAGTACTCTGAGCGCTAAGCATTACAGCGATTAAAAATGTAAAATTATTCTCGTGATCAAGCGGAATTTCAGGATTAGGATAAAGTTCTTCCAACTTGGAAGCAATGTATTCAACCTTCTGTTTTAATCTCAATTTCCTTTAAACTCAGGCTTTCTTTTATCGATGAATGCTTTAATTCCTTCTTTACCGTCATTTGATTTAAAGCATTCAACAAATAACTCTTGTTCTTCCTTTAAACCTTTTTTCAGTGAAGTATTTGCGGCCAATTTTATGCTTTTCTTCGCTCTCTTAATTGCAAAAGGAGATTTTTCTACAATTTGATTAGCAAGTTCCATAGTAACTTCCTCTAATTTTTCTTCATCAGTCACCATATTTACTAATCCCCAATCCTCAGCTTTTTTAGCTGAGATCATATTTCCTGTTAATATTAGTTCCATAGATCTTCCCTCGCCAATAAGTCTTGTCAGCCTTTGAGTTCCTCCTGCGCCAGGAATAATTCCAATATTTATTTCGGGTTGTCCCAATTTAGAATTACTACTTGCAGTTCTAAGGTCACATGCCATTGCAATTTCTAGCCCACCTCCGAGACAAAATCCATTAATCATAGCAATTACTGGCTTACTTGAATTAGATATAACCTCTGTGACTCTCCAGTCTTTTTTCATAGCTTTTCTATCTTTTATCTCCATTTTTGAAAATTCTTTTATGTCTGCACCAGCGATAAATGCTTTGCCTGGAGATCCTGTTAAGATAGAAACATTTACATCATCATCTAAATCTAATTCTTCAAATGCAATTGCAAGTTCTTTTCTAGTTTCGGAATTCATACTATTAAGTTCATTTGGCCTATTAACAGTCACAATTCCAATACGATTTCTTTTTTCAACGATAATATTTTTCATTTTTACTCCTTTAAAATTCCACATGCAGGACAACTTGTTTCAGTTGGACTAAACATTGCTCCACATGCATTACAAATTATCTCTCCGTCCACTTCACTAAATTTTTCTTCTTTTGCATCCTCAGGCAAATCACCGATTACTTGAACTATCTCTTCTGAAGATTTTCTACCTATAAATGCTATAATTGCAGCAGTACCTCCTACAATTCCAAGTCCAATAAAAATAGTTAACATATTAGACTCTTCAACCTCCTCATCTACTACTGTTTCTTTTTCAATAGTTAAATCAAGAAATCCTTTTTCCTGTTCAGATTCAAAGTTCATTCTATCTACAGCCACAACGGAATAGTGATATATTTTTCCCATTTCAACATTTGCATCTTTGTAAGACAAATACTGCTCACCGTAAGGAATTTCAATAATAAGCTCCCCTGTTTCATTTGCAGTATCAGATCGGTATATTCGATACTCAACTAAATCTTGAGCTTGTGAAGACATAAATGAAATTAATACATCAGTTGTAGAATTAACGATTGTTTTTCCTTGGGATAGCTGCAGGTTTCTTATTTTGGACGGCTTGTCTCGGTCAATTAAGGTGTAAGCAACATCTTCTCCATGGTTTCCGACGGTATCAAACGATAAAACCTTGAATTGGTATTCGTATTTATTTTGAACTGGTATTTCTATCGGTAAATTGTCAAGATTATAAATTCCATATTCTTGCCATTCAAGATTAGCATTATTTTCACCTTCTTTGTTTAATTTATAAAATACAGTAAAGTTTGTAATATCATCCAACGTTTCTAAATCAAGTAAAATATTTTCTGAAT
>JAERSJ010000149.1 GCA_016845825.1 Methanobacteriota archaeon | reverse complement strand
ATAGGAAAACGGTATAATCAACGATTGCCAAGTTCACATAAAATTAAATTTTGCCGCAGTTGTAATGCTAAATTTAGATCAGATAATAGTCGTTTCCGTATTTCTAAAAAAGGCTGGCGTTCAATTAGTTGCTTAGAATGCAGTGCGATTTATCGCTTTAAAATTTAATTTGAATCTATTGTTTTTTGTTCTAGTTCTTTGCGATAACTGATTAACTTTTTATCAATATCATTGTTAGAAATACCTAGTATTCTAGCAGCGAGTAAAGCTGCATTTTCACCACGGCCGATTCCAACTCCAGCTACTGGAACTCCCGGAGGCATTTGAACAACAGATAGTAATGAATCCAAATTTGCAGGGGAGCTCGATGATGCACAAGGTACACCTATGACTGGTTTTAGCGTATGTGCAGCTACTACTCCAGGAAGCGCGGCAGAAAGCCCAGCTAGTGCAATGAAAACGTCAGCTTCAGACTCTTCGATGACATCAACAACTCTTGCTGGTGTTCGATGTGCAGAGGCGACAAAAGTTTCAAATGTGATATTAAATTTGTCTAATATTTTCTCAGCTTTATTAGCAGTAGGCTTGTCACTTGCAGATCCCATGATTATAGTCACTTGACTCATATATTTTCAAAAGAGGTATAGATATAAGATGTATGTTGATATGATGTCTTTAAGAAAGGCTGTTTTTACCAACCTGCGCCCGGATAGTGTAGCTTGGAATCACGGAAGCTTGCGGAGCTTCAAACCTGGGTTCGAATCCCAGCCTGGGCGCCATACTTTACTAAGAAACATGAATGAATCAATAAAATTAAAAGAGAATTACGCTCTAGTCCAGCTAAAAATAGAATCATTACTAGAAGATGAAAGTGACTGGGTTTCTGCAATGGCCACAGTTGTTAGCGAATTACATAACAATTTCTCTCATTTTGATTGGACCGGATTTTATCGTGTTACTTCACCTAACCTGTTGAAAATAGGGCCTTACCAAGGCAGTCATGGGTGTCTAACTATACCCTTTTCAAAGGGAATATGTGGCGCAGCAGCCAGGAAAAAAAAGACACAACTTGTACCGAATGTTCATGAAAGAGAAGACCATATTGCGTGTAGCTCTTCAACTTTAAGTGAAATTGTTGTCCCAGTTATGGACAGTAATCAAAATGTCTTGGCAGTTCTCGATATCGATTCAGATACAGAAAACGTTTTTTCTAGTTCAGACAGAGATTTTCTTGAAAAACTCTGTAAATACTTGGGTAAAAAATATAGCTAAGTGCAATATATTCCTATACTTGTTTCCTTATTATTAAATTTTTTTACTGTATCCATGTTATTTTAATACTTGTCCGATAGGGTAACGTGTCTAATCCACAAGTATATTTGATTTCAGCGATTTTTTTTGTAATGATTTTTAGCCCTTTAGTTCAAACTTCTGAAGAGTCTCACGGAATACCTTCTGAAAACATTCATTTGGTAGACAAAAGACTTCAACTAGTATATTCAGAACCAGCTAGTGCAGTCGAATTAGGTTTATCTCCTGCCCCAGAAGGTAAAATAAATTTAGTTGCACAGGTAGAATATCTTTTGCCAAGTCACCAAATTTTCATTGAAAATTTAGGGGGTGAAGTTACATCCAATTTTGAAAGATTCAATGCAATATGTTTCACAATTGACATTAGTAAAGTCCCAGCAATTACTTACTTGCCGGATTTGACTTGGCTAGAGGCTGGAGTTCTCTTTTACCCTACACTTGATAATAGTGTAGATTCAATAGGAACTAGTCAAATTTGGGACGATTTTGGTTTTAGAGGTGAGGATACAACAATAGCTATATTGGATACAGGAGTTGATTTTGACCATGAATCCTTGGATGATTTAGATGATATTTCCTCGACTTATGATCCTAAGATTGCGATTGACTCTAACGGTATGCTTGGTTTTTACAATGCAAATACAGATCAAGAATATCCAGATGAGCAACCTCATGATTCCGGAAGTCATGGAACTCATTGTGCAGGTATTGCTGCAGGTACAGGAGGTTCAAGTGGACAATATGCCGGTGTTGCCCCTCAGGCTAAACTTGTAGGCGTAATTGCCTTAGATGGAGGTTCAGGAGATGAAGGTGATTTGCTCCGCGCGGTCGACTGGACAATTCAAAATAAAGATAGATTTTCGATTGATGTTATGTCATTATCTTTGGGGGGTCCGGTTGTAATTCCAGGAGCAACAAATAACGGTGCATCTTCAATTTCCCAAGCATTAGATGTGGCTGTTGAAGCTGGAATAGTTACAGTTGTTGCGATAGGTAATGGAAATCTGGGTATAGCAGCACATCCAGGATCAGTTTCCTTCCCTGGTGACAGTGTCAAGGCTATAACTGTAGGTTCCGTAAATGATGATCATTCTAGAGAGATATATTCTAGCAGAGGGCCTACTGGTGATGGGCGATTGAAACCAGATGTGATGGCGCCAGGTGGAGCTATAATGTCTGCGCAAGCAGGTTCTGGTGATGGCTATGTCTCATACTCAGGAACTTCGATGGCCACACCTCATGTTGCAGGGGTAGCTGCCCTTATGCTTCAAGCTAACCCAGATGTAAGTCCTACTTCAAGTACAGATTATGTGAAGCAAATACTGAGAGAAACTAGCGATCACAAGGTCCCATTAGATGTGGATTGTGGAGAAATATTCTCACCTAATAACTGTTATGGATGGGGTACTGTAGATTTAATTGGTGCAGTTTCTCGTTCTATTAATCTCAAAGATGTAGACCTTACCGGAAATACAGGCATTCAATCTGAGACGAGTGAAACATTTGAAGCTTCTATGACTTATACTAAAACGGAATATACAAATCGTGGTAAAGACGGAGGTACTATCAACAATTTTATTCAAGGAGGTGATTTACCAGATAATGTCAAAATAGTAGCTACATATTCTAGTGATTGGCCCAAACCGAATACTTTCTTACTTAATCCAGGTGAAGGTTCGGGCATTAATGCCGAAAGTAGTATGAGCTCAGTTTACGAACAAAATGGTAAGTGGATATTGGAAGCTAATTTCAACTTTACCGGTTCTGTATCTGCAGGATCTGCTGTAGACAGTTTCCCAAGTTTTCAGTTTGATATAACTGCACCGGATTTTAACGAGGCTATACCTTTGACAGTTTTTTACTCAATAAATGATATGTTTGGAGAAACTAAGAACTTCACTATAGCCTCATTTACAGACCTTCCTGATCTCTTCATTGAGGAGGTAGTTATATCAGAAAATATTCTTGAGGATCAAACTATTCCTTTTACCGCTCGAGTTGTTAATCAGGGTCCAGGTCCAGCTCGAGAATATCAGCTTAATTTTTACAATGATGATGAATTATTTGAATCCATAATGATTGATAATAGATTAAATTCGGATGAGGCGTTTAATGTTCAGGCTGAGTGGATTGCTGTTAAAGGCAACCATGAGTTATCAATTGAAATAATTTCAGTGGTTCCTCAGGATCAGGATGAATCAAATAATTATTTTTCGTTTGATGTTTCAGTTTCAGAATTTGTTGATATGCAAGCACCTCTAGTTTTCATTACTGAACCTGATCAAAATGAAATTGTATCTGAAATAGTTCTAGTCAAAGGAAGCGCAAGTGACAATGTCAATTTGGAATACGTTGAAGTAAGATTACTGCCCAATGATTGGGAGAGGGCTAATGGTTTTGAAAACTGGTTTTGGTCATGGAATTCGAGTAATGATTTGAATGGTAGATATACTGTGCAAGCTCGATCCTTTGACGGATACAATTATTCATCAATATTTTCTGTAGATGTTGAGGTAACAAATGAGGATTCTAACCGTAGACCTACTGCCTATTTAACTTCAAATTTAAACGAAGTTTACGTTGGTGAAAAAATCATTTTTTCAGGAAATGGTTCTACGGACGATTCAGAAGTCATAAAATACCAATTTAACTTTGGAGATGGGAGGCAAACCGATTGGAGGGATGTTTCTTGGGTAGAGTACTATTTTGAAGAGTCTGGTCAGTTTGAAGTTATTTTAAATGTCGAGGACGATGAAGGCGCTCGTTCTTCTTCAGGCGATTCAATCATTATCGAAGTTAAAGAGGAGCCCGTGAATAATCCACCAGTAGCACAAATATTTTCACCAAAGTCTGGTGATGAATTTAGAAATGATGAATTAATTCAATTTTCAGCTCAAGGATCGAGTGATTCTGATGGTGACTCAATCAATTTTATTTGGTACAGTAGTTTAGATGGAGAGATATTGCGAACTTCGGCCATTATGGGGGAGGCTATACTTTCCCAAGGCACTCACGTCATAACCTTAAGAGTTGAAGATTCTCAAGGAGAATATTCAGAGCAGTCAATACAAATCTCAGTTTCATTATCTGCCGAATCATTCGATTCAGATGACAGTACCCTAAGTTCTCTTAGTTTCTTAGTTGCAACTTTACTTGTTGTAACAATCTCACAACTTAGACGGAAGTTTTAGTTTCCTTTGAATTCTACTCTCGAAACTTCGTTTTCCCATAAAACTAATTTCACTAAGTTGCAAATTTTATTTTGATTTTCATCAAAATTCCATTCATTATTAAAATGTTCATACAAGTTATTCCAAATCCATTCAACAAGAACTTCACTGGTGGGATTATCAAGTCCTTTGATATCATTCAAGTAATTGTGGTCAATCAAGTCGTAAGTTGGTTTAATTGCAGATTCAATATGTCCAAAATCAATCACGAAACCAGTTTCAGGATTAACTTTACCTTCTACATGTACTTCTAGTTTAAATGCTAAACCATAAACGTTTCCACAAGGATGACCTTCTGGAACTTTAGGTAATTTCCTTGCAGATTCAAATCTTACAATTTGGACTAATTTATGCATTACAATTCGATAACTTCGCCAGCATCAGGCATAATCCATCTTCTTTGCCTATACTTCTTTAGAATATCTTTCTTTTCTTCTCTAAGTTTTCTGTTTAAGTGTATTAGAGCCATCTTTTTTGGACGGGCCATGTCATCGAGCCTTTCTAGTTGTTGAAGAGAGCAATGAGTTTTTGTTCCTATAGTTACGGTTTCTCCTCTTGGATTTTTTACAGTTCCATCACTAGTGTATGCTTCGTGTACCAAGAGGTCAGCATTTGTGTAAAGTTTTGAAGCTGTAGGTGTAAACATTCCATCTCCAGAGTAGCAGAAAACTTTAGTTGGACTTCCAGCTTCTAATCTTAATCCTAAATTTTGAACAGTGTGTCTTGTATTAACAACTCTTAGATTCCAGTCATCCCATCTGTGAGATCTTTGTAATTCTCTGAATCTTAGTGTAAATGGTAAGTTGGCAACCATTCCATGGTACGCAACTTCCATTAATCTTTCAACGTTTCTCTGAGTTCCAACAGGTCCGAATAGGTAAAATGGCCTTGTTCTACCATCTTCCCACATTCTCATCATAAGTGCAGGCAGTCCAAATACATGATCGGCATGGAAATGTGAAATAAATATACCGTCTAGATAATCAGGTCTTTTTGATTGATGCCATACTGAAGGAGGTGCAGTTGCACCACAATCTACTAACATTCTTCTTCCTGCGGCTTCTACTAAAATACATGTGTGAGTATTATTCTCATCGAAACCTTCTCCAACGCCTAAAAAAGTTACTTTCATTTTTTTCCTCCGTTTAGGCTGTAGATATCGCTATAGCTTGCATGTTGATTTTCTTTCGTATACATTTCTGTTTTCATTATTTCACATCTCGTCATTATTACAGTACATCTGCAAAAATTTATATTTCGCGCACAAAGGGCAAATATATAAAATTAAGTCGTAACCTTTATCAAATACCTAAAAAATTTAGTGCAATCTTCTTCTAAAACTTTCTAAATATTTGTACACAGAACCATGTTCAGATCCAGATAGTACCATTGATATTGCTACTTTAGCAGCCTCTAAACCTTCCAAGTCCGAAATAATGCAAACAGTATGTCCTTGAATTGCAAGATTGCAACCAGTCATATCTTCTATAATATGTCTAGTTTTCCCTCCCCTTCCAATAAGTCTTCCTCTCACAGTACCAAGTCTCTTTTTTGATCTTCCTACATAGTCTCTAATATCAACAATTTCAAAGTAATAATCCATTTCAAGCAGCTGATATGCAATTTCAGGACTAAACCCTCTTCCAATTGCTTTAGCAGTATTTATCACTTGTAAATTCTTCAATGCATCTTTCTCATTTCCTTTTATTATTTCAAATAGTCCTTCATCAGAATCTACAGAAATATCACATCCACTTAATTCTTCTAATTTTCTTTTAGTCTTTCCGCCAGGGCCAATCAATGCACCAACTCTTGATGCAGGGATTCGGACATATTTCATAGTTTGAATTCCTCTATTTTCAAGCCAGGTATATGTTTTTTCCAAAAACGATGCAAATTTTCCATATCTCTCTGGTGTAATTTTGAATAAAGGGGATGGCTATCCGGGACAGCTTGTCCCACGTCTATAATGTATGGTTCCTCTCTTCTATTCAGAATGTTATATTCACTTAAATCCCCATGTGAAAGCTTTTGTTTTCGATATGCTTTTACAGATTCTTTTAATTTATTTAAAAATTTTATAGGTTCTTCAGGTGGTAACTCTCTTAATGTAGGATAAGGTCTAAATCTCCAACCAAGATATTGCATTACTACTATATTTTTATGAACATGATAAGGTTTTGGAACCATTGTTCCTGCAGCTTTCATTGAATGTAAATTTTTGTATTCTTTCTGTGCCCATGTAAAAATTCTTTCTCTAGGGCTATTTCCACTGTTCTTAAATCTACTGTCTCCCTCAATATATTTTTCTAATTTTCTAAAAGTAGCTGTATTTATTCGGTATATTTTAACAGCTCTGTTCTCGCCATTAATCGTTTTAGCTCTAAAAACATTTCCCTCTTTACCTGTAGCGATTACATTCTCTATAGTGCTAATCACGCCTTGACTAATTAACTGTTGTAAATTTCTTAATGTAACTTCATCGAATACATCATCAATTGTTTTTTTCCAATCTTGACCATAGTTTGCATTTATGTTTCCTAAGGCTCTGTCAAGTGTTTCGGTTCGGCCCTGCATCTATTAGTATATGTCTAAAATATCAGGTATTTTACCTTTTCTTTTGAGATTTGATGTTTGGGTAGGTGTATATCTAAATTTAACATCAGCTTTACTATCCTGAAATGACCAAGGTACAACGATTAGTAAATCATTTTCACGAACCCACATTCTCCTTCTTAATTTTCCAGGTATCCTCCCCATTCGTCTTTTTCCATCTTCGCAAATTAATTGAAGTCTTGATCCTCCTTGAAAAGTCTCTGCAACTGCAAACATTTCGCCTTTAGGTTTATATGGTAGGGTAACTCTGATGTTTTCAGTTGGTTCAGGGGTATTTTTTTTATTCTTCTTATTTTTCTTATTTTTATTTGTATCTGGTTTTTTCTCTTCCTCTGCAGTAGATTCTTCAACTGTTTTAGTCTCTTCACTATCGTTCGTCACGGTTATCTCGACAAGAGTTCCTATAATAAGATTGCCGCCCCAGCTCTTATTCAGTCCGCTCTATTGAATCCTAATGTCTTTATCTCAAACTTGTCTGCATGATGACCACGTCAAACTCGGTGCAAAGATGGTAGATTTCGCAGGTTGGCACATGCCAATTCAGTATACTAGTATAGTATCTGAGCATAATGCAGTAAGAGAGAGAGTAGGCATTTTTGATGTTTCGCACATGGGTCAAATTTTTGTTTCGGGAAAAGATGCCTCTTCCTTTTTATCTTATCTCACTACCTGGGACGTAACCAAATTATCAGATGGAGATTGCCGTTATTGTCATATTCTTGATAATGAAGGCCAAATAATTGATGACACTATAGTTTACACATTCGGCAGTCAAGATTACATG
>JAERSJ010000148.1 GCA_016845825.1 Methanobacteriota archaeon | reverse complement strand
CGCGATTATCACCCAAGAGTTTTAGAGAAACTCGAATTATCCGAAAAGGATCTTAAATTATTACATAAATACACTAAAGCCGAATTAAAGGCTAAGAATGACTTACTTATTTAGATTAAGAACAGGACACGATACACAAGGTACCAATTACTATCAAAGATTAGATACTAACGGTTCAGTATCCAATATCACTCAAGCAGATTTTGATAATAAAACACCAACTGTTAACGGTCAATCATGGTCAATTAAATCAGGCGATTGGAATGGAACAAGTAGTTTAGTAACTCAAATTCCTGGTGTATTTTCTGGAATGGGTATAAGAGATAGCACTTACATGAACGGCCATGGTCATGCATGGGAAACTTACGAATCTAGTTCCGGTGGCTCAGGCGGATCCGGAGAAGAAGAAGAAGAAGAAGAAGAACCATCAAGTACAACAATTGAAGGAGAAGGAGCAATTATAGAAGAAGTATTCATATTAAATACGGTGGTACCAAAATAATGGCATTTCAATTCATACCTTTAGCCGTTTACACAGCATGGAGAGCTATTCAAATGGGTTACAGAATGCATAAATACAAACATAAAGGTTTACATCAGAATTTAAACAAATATGGCGGTGCAGCTGCATGGGGCATATCATACGCAGGCGGCACAAATGTAGGTTACAATGTCTTCAATGAATATATCACACCACACATGCGAACTAATCAGGTTAAGAAATACGTTGGCACACCACAATATGTCAATAGACTATAGCAATAGCGCTCACTAATCATCTTTTTTTTTATTACTTATATCATATTTACACATACGTATTTCATGCCTTTCATATCTTACAGATACATGACCAAAGGTCAAAAAGCCCGAATGTCACGTAGAAAACGCAGACCATCATATAGGAGATACTAACCATGTCTTATAGAAACAGATCCAGCAGATATAGCGGTTCAAAATCTTTACAGACAGGCGGTACAGTCTATCAAAAAGGTGGAGCAAACTTTGAGGTACGAAAGCACAGTATCAAAAGGGTCATAGATATAGAACCTGGAAAGACAGCAATCATTCCTCTCTTACACTATAACCCAACTGAAACTACCGGAGTTGCCATCAATGCAAACTCAAAAGTCACTGCACAAGGAACTAAGACTTATGCAAACACAGGAGTTCAAGATGGATCAACTGTTAAAAATTTGCACCTTGAGATACAAATTCAACCGAAGACGTTATCAAGCTCAGCAATTCTCGACTTCTACTCCGGTAGAATAACAACATCATTCCACGATGTAGCTGGTGGTCAAATCTATGGTTTAGAGCAATCATCACAAGATGACGGTAAAGTCAGATTCTCGGACGAAGCATCATCACCAACTTATGTCGAAGTATCAAATACAGACGGTCAAGACCTAACGGTTCCTGTCAACGGTATGACAAAACAAGTATTCGATTTTGGTGACGTAATCAAACATTGGTGGAAAGGAATCAAGAAGAACGTAATCTATGGCGGTCAACCTGTCTTATACGATAGATGGGAAAAAGTACCTGCCAAATGTACTAGATCAAATCCTGGTATGTTCTACGGATTAATTCTAATGAACGATTCTACAAGTGTCACAGCAGACGATACAGACGTGCTTAGAGTAGAAATCAAAGAGCAATTTACAGAAATCCCACTCGTCCAATAATAGGACAAATCTTTTCTTTTTACTTATTTAGTCTAAAATACCTAGGTATATCATGTCAATCTTAATGGAAAAAGTCTTCAACTCATGCTCATTTCCCAAGCTCTTGACACTTATTCTTATATTCAATTTACTTGGCAAAGAGCTCAACTTAGTATAGGCACAAAAGCTAAACCCCCCTTAACTGGCGGAGCCTATCAAGGCTATTCTTTCCTCTCCCTATTTTATTATAAAACAGGGGGGGTTAAACATTCAGTCACGAATCTTTAAATTAAACCTCAAAACACCAAGGTTATTGCGATATGGCTACACAAACTACCTCTTTATCACGCTCACTTTCAGTAGAGATCAAGGTTGTAGACACACAAGATGGCAATCTGTCAACAAACTTTGTAATAGATACATTCAGAATATTAGACGACGTTTATCTAAACTCACAATTAACCACATACGCACTATCGAACAACACAATTCAAAGGATCCTCATGTTCATATCCTTTTTCACATCAATCCACCAATTCGGACAGAAAATCACAAGTACATCGACTCTAAACTTTTTAGACTATTCGAAGATACGTGGACGCACGGTCACTGTAAAGCTGAAGTATTAAAAAATGCAAACCACCCAGAATATGGATTCAAATACTGTCTCAAATATATCACTAAAGAAATCTACAATAAGAGTTCTGTTAAAAATGACTACTCGACGTCTGGCCCAGTATCGCAGATTTGGAAGCTACGAGGTCGAAGACTTACAACTTATGGAGCAACTTACAACGTCCTTGCTTGGAGCCGACAAATGCAATATATTTATCTACAAGAGCAAATAAAGAGACTTGTCTTAACGAAAAATCTTACACGCGGATTACGCGATTATCACCCAAGAGTTTTAGAGAAACTCGAATTATCCGAAAAGGATCTTAAATTATTACATAAATACACTAAAGCCGAATTAAAGGCTAAGAATGACTTACTTATTTAGATTAAGAACAGGACACGATACACAAGG
>JAERSJ010000147.1 GCA_016845825.1 Methanobacteriota archaeon | reverse complement strand
TCTCATAAAAAACAACTTAGTGTTTTTCATTTTTATTGCAGCCAGACCTGCGGATCTTAATATAGGCAGCATCACAATGAATGCAAGAAGGTTTCGAAAAAATACAACTTCAAGTACATGAATGTCTTCGGACGCTTTTCTAATGAAAACTACCATAAATGCAAAAAGTACAATAGATAAAAGTTTTAGAATACTTGCTCTAGTTTGATTACTTTGAGATTTAAAAATGTTAACTATCTTGAGGTTGTTTAATGGTTTTATCAATTAAAAGTCCAAGTTTTTTTATAATAAAACTATACCTCAATGATTGATGAAGTATTCTATGATGTTGATAGTCTTTCAGGCATCCACTTACCTGAACTGAATTCAACTTCTGTTACCATTTAAAAACTCCATTTAAGTTAATTTAGATTATTCTGAAGAAAAATTTAGTGTTCTGTTGTAGAGGCAATTTTGTCCATCAATGCAAACAAAACACCAGAGATGACAAATGCCATATGTAAGGCGAGCTTCCAAAATATTGTATCTATATCGCTCGGTTCTAAAGTATCAGAAAGGTTCATAAATGTTTTGAGTAAATCGATAGCTGAAATTGCAACAATAGCCCCTATAACCTTCAGCTTTAATCCAGAGAAATTTACTTTTCCCATCCAGTCAGGCCTATCTCTGTGAGTTGCAACATCAATTTTTGATACAAATATCTCGTAACCACTAAAAATAATCATAAGTAATAAACTTCCGACAAGTGCAATATCAACTAACGCAAGAATTGAAACAATTACATCATTTTCGGTTAGGTGAAAGATATGTGTTGAAAGATGAAATAACTCTTCTAGAAACTTTATTAAAAGCAGCAGAATGCTAAAAACCAGTCCAACAAAAAAAGGTGCTAGAAGCCATCTACTTCTAAAAATTAATGCTTCTAAAAATTTTTCTATCATATTTACATATCCTTTGAATTAATCGCTTATTTTTGACTACTTTATCGATGAAGATCTATTTTTTTTCTAAATATACACTATGAAATTACTTCATTTAATTACTTTATAGAGAATTAACTATTCAGTCCTTTCGTCATCGTCTGCGAGTACAATTATCTTATCATCAGGATTAAAATTTACTAAATCCGTTTTAGTTGGATTTAAGACAATATCATAATGTTCTTTGCCATTATATGCAGGAATGTCAGGCAATTTAAATCTATAACCAATTGCTGTTTCATTTTGAAGAAGAGCTGCTTCAACTATTGTATGGAAATTAACAGGCTCCCCAAGACTTATATAGTTTGTTATCGGTTTTAAATAGATCTCATTATCATCCGGATCAAAGATACTATTAAAGATTGGACTAAGTGATTTATTTTCAGATATTTGAGCTATTGCAAGACTTATCAAATGATCACTTACTACAAAATCATCATTATCTTTTGTTTCAATCAATGATCTATTCTCAATATCCATAAGCTCACTCGTTATGGTCAATTGATATTTGTTATTGTCTCTAATTTCTCGAACATTTAATAGAGTGACCAATGTATTGGCGTCTAATTGATTCATGGATAGATTGGTTTCGTTAAGCTCATTTTCATAAGATGGAAGAATAACGACATGATTAATTCTATCAAATGGGAATGCTTCCAAATCAATTCTTTCTGATGGATTAGTCTCAATATGTTCAAGTGTTAAATTCTCATTTGAAACATATTTTTCAGCCTCTATTTTTGAGTATTTACAACATGCAGCGACAATGACATGGGAGTTTTTTGGGGTATTGTTATAAATATGATTAATAAGTTTCATCGTATGCAAATTCCAGCCCAGAATAAGTATATTTTTAGCTTTTGGTGGTATGAAATTTTGAAGGTTAATTGCATTACTGTTAAATAGTGGTGAGGGTTGTTTTGCAATCCTTATCGAATTATCATCGTTTGAAATAGCAATAACCTGATCTCCTTCATTGATTATTGTTTTATAAGGAGGATTTAAAAGGATTTCGTGATTTGGCCTATGGATACCAATAATCATTGATGAATTATAGGAATGACATGCATCTTGATAAGATTTACCAATCAATTTAGGCTCATCTTTGAAGTAGATCTCATCACCCTTAAAATCTAATAGATCGGTAATTACCATTGAAAGACCTGCCTGAAGAAGAGTTTGAGCTTCTATTTTTGTGACGAACTCACCTTTATGAATAACTTCTAATTCATCTTTTGAAATCATTTTAATAGCATCCAAAACTTTTGGACTATCGATAGCTGTAACTATATGGTAAGGCCTCTCTCGACGATTTGGATTATTGATAATTGCGAGTATTGTTTTTAATATAGATAAATCAGACTTGTCATTGATTGAACCTAAAATCATAATTGATTTAGCTGTATTGATACTCACTAGATCTAGATCGGATATCGATGAGGGGTTTCCGTTTCTGCATACAATTCGTGTTTGTTTGTTAGAACCTATATAGTCACGGATTCTACCTTCCATTAATGTTTTGTCTTCCTGAGCCAAAATCGTAATGCAGGAGTTGGCATGGTTTTCATTTGCAGTTACCAGCTCTTTAATCAGGATTAGAGTCTCTTCGCCCCATCCAAGAATCAAGCTATGATTGGACTCAATAACTCGTGAGCGACCCTTTTTTAGTTGTTCTATTTTTAAACTGAAGGCAGATGTCAGGATACTGATCAAAGTGCCGATTACAAATATTGCAGTAAAAACAACAACCAATGATGATAGACGAAACAACCAAGTGCCACCTTCTGCATTCCAAAATGCTCCTAAACTGGTGAGAGTGTAGAACCAGGCTTGCTCAAGAATTGAGTCCTTAGTGGAGGCGCCTACAGTCCAAACAAAACTGGAGACTAGAATAATAACTGTGATTGAAAATAACCCAAGCCAAATCAATA
>JAERSJ010000146.1 GCA_016845825.1 Methanobacteriota archaeon | reverse complement strand
TCAGGATCATCAGGTCCAGTTCCACAAGAAGCAGGCCACTCAGATTCATCTACGTATTTTGATATTCCATTACAAATTAAATGGTCGTATGGTACTGCGTAATGAATCCAGCCATTACCTTCTAACTTTGAAGTCCATACTTCGGCACTCATTCCAGCATGACCGCCTCCTTCAGGACCATACCATCCGCTGGAATCAGTAGGGCAACCCAACCATCTTCCCACTTCATTATTTTGAGGCCATGTTAGTCCATTAGGATCTGCGACAGGAGGCGGATTTGATACGTCTAGTATTCTTAATCCTGCATCCCAATAAGAAACGTATAGCAGTATTTGATTTGTAATAGGATGTCTATGAATTACATTATCATGATTAAAGACTGTACCTCCGCATGTAGTAGCAGGATCGGGTGAATATCCCCCCCATCGGACAATTTCTTTAGATTCATTTTCACCTTGAATAAATGATTCCAAACCGTCAGGTGCATAGAATATTTGAGTTCCCTTGTACAGTCCAGCTCCATTTATTTCAGGATAAGGATCGGCTCCAAACAAGAATACTTCACAATCATCTGTATTCCAGTCAGGAATATCATTACTACAGTATACGTGAATGTCTTGGTTGTGGAAACCTGCTGGAGGATTATTCCATTCAGCTCTTTTAACAGGGTAAGATTTGTCACTTACATCAATTAAATCTAGTCTATTAGCTCCACTGTTTGCATCGTCATCATTAGGTATAGGATCTAATTCAGAATTTGTGAGTTCGTGATTAATCAATACCCAATTATTGTCTTGTGTTACTTTAATGTCAATTATTCTTGCTACTTCGGCATAGTAAGTCGAAAGTAAGATAATATTGTTTGGCTCACTTATATCCAAAATTTCAAATTGATTGTAGCTTGAAACATATGCATAACATCCGCCTTGTGTTCCAACCTTTACACAGCCTTCAAGGAAATTACCTTCAATTGCTATTTCTGAATTATCTCCAGGAGTGGGGGCTACATTTTTGTATTCTGGATAACAAGGCCTACCTGCAGTATTATCTAATTCAGCAGGAGGCTTTTCGTTACCATCACAGTTTAAATTATGATAATCAATTAAAGTTATATTGTCAGTTTGTAGAAAATGTTGCATTAAGTTAGTATGTTGATGATTTTGATCTAGTCCTGTACAATTCTCACAGTTTTCAGATTCAACAATCGGGTCTACCCATCCTTCGGTTTCACTACTGCTGGACGAACTGTCGTCTAAACATCCTGAAAATGCTATTCCAATAAATAGAAAAGTTATGCTGTAACTCAAAATTTGTTTCTTAATCAATCTTCCACACCATACATGCATTTTCTGAGCACATTATATAGTTTAATACGGGTTCCTTTCCATCAATATGGAAGAAACAATATCACCATTAACGTCTATACCAACTTTGAGGCAGTTGGCAATGCCAAAAGATACTAATGCCCTTGGTACAATATTTGGTGGTGTAATTTTAAGCCAAATTGATCAAGCTGCAGCAATTGAAGCTCATAAATATCACAAAGGAGCTGTTGTAACTGTGGCCATGGATGAAATCGAGTTTAAGCAACCTGTTTTTGTTGGTGATGTAGTTTCCTATTATGCAACCACTCATAAGTTAGGCAGAACATCAGTCACTATAGACGTTCATGTTTTCGCACAGAGGCAATTTGCTGAAGAAGGCAAATTTATACCTGTTACAGAAGCTAGAGCAGTTATGGTTGCAGTAGATTCTGACAATAAACCAATAGCATTGAATAAGTGAACATCCCTTTACTAATTGCAGCCCTAGTTTTCTTAATTCCGATGTATATAACACCAGGTCCAAACAATATCCTTTGTGCAGTTCATGGTTCTCAGCACGGTTTTCGGGCTACGATACCCCTGATTTCAGGCTTCGTGATTGGTTGGTTTGTAATGGGATTATTCGTAGCGCTCACAATTGATTTCTTAGAACAAAATACAGGTTTACTAACATATTTGACAATGATGGGGGCATCTTACATGATTTATCTATCTTACAAAATAGCTACTTCTAAACCACTTGATGATGGCCCAAATGAGAGTCAGAGATTAACGCCTCTGACTGGAGCCATGTTACAATTTGTTAATGGTAAAGCTTGGATTCACGATATAGTTCTGTTGGGTAGCTTTGGAACTGTTTTTGGAACTGGCATTTTGGCAAAGATGACTTTAATTATTTTTTCTATTATTCTTTGTTTACCTTTTGTTGCTCTATGGGCTGGATTCGGTACATTCTTAAGAAGTTTTTTTACTTCTCCCGAATCGTCGCTAATGTTAAACCGAGTAATGGGTTTTTCATTATTTATCGTGGCAGTGTGGCTTCTTGTATAAAATATAGCCTCTCAGCACTCATAGGGCTCTTCAAAGCACAAGGCTCAGCCGCAATATTTACATCACAGAGGCTCATGCCTAGTGGGTAGTGCAAAAATAATTTATTGATAGATAATATTATTAGGGATATTCCATCTGAAAAATAGGTGCTAGCAAACAAAAAACCTAAGAGGTTGCCAGAATGGTTCAAAGTTACCTTACCTTCTGGTGAGGATATGCAGCGTTATAATTCAACTACTTCTTCTGTCAAGGACAATAAATTACATACTGTTTGTGAGGAAGCAAGATGTCCAAATATTCACGATTGTTGGGGTAGAGGTACCGCGACTTTCATGGTTGCGGGAAAAGCTTGTACACGAGGCTGTCGTTTTTGTGCAGTAGATACAATCCGCAATCCGCCACCTCCAGATGAAGATGAGCCAGTAAAGCTAGCAGAAGCGATAAAGAATATGGGCTTGACATATTCAGTAATTACTGTAGTAAATAGAGACGATATGGATGATGGAGGGGCACTCCACTACAAAAAATGTATAGACAAAGTACATGAAATGTGCCCTAAGGTTGGTATTGAATTCTTGTGCAGTGATTTGAGTGGCAATGTTGATGCGTTAGAATTTTTATTAGATAATTCACCACTTACTGTCTTTGCTCATAATGTTGAAACAGTTAGAAGACTTACACCAAGAGTTAGAGATCCGAGGGCTACATTTGATCAAAGCTTGTTAATTTTGAAAAAGGCTAAAGAGTTTAGACCAGATATAATTACTAAGACAAGTATAATGCTTGGACTTGGCGAAACTGAAGATGATTTGTTAAATGCATTTGAGGAGCTAAGAGTTGCTAAAGT
>JAERSJ010000145.1 GCA_016845825.1 Methanobacteriota archaeon | reverse complement strand
ATGATATTGTGTTCGTGTTGAACGAAGTAAGTTAGCCTTTTGAGTAAACCAACCATGCTTCCGACAATAGACATCTATATCGGTGTTGGCATCAACATAAATAGTTGACCCTAGGGTATATCTTGATATGAGAAGGTCTTTTACTTTATCGACGAATGTTTCATGGGTATCTGGAGCAGACATTTTTCTATTTATCTTGTTGTTTTCTAGCTTCGGTTAGCGATGACGCAATAATACCCGCGGGTAAGGCAACAACTCCTAAACCAATCATAAGTATCATCCCAGTAAATATCCTTCCTCCCAGAGTAACGGGGTATATATCACCATAACCTACTGTTGTTAGCGTTGATAATGCCCACCAAAGGCTTTCAAAGACAGACCTGAACTTCTCTGGCTGAACTGGATTTTCAAACTGGTAGATGCCGAAGCTAGCAACCAATAGCATGATGGAGGTAGCTGCAAGAGCTAACAGCAAGTCTTCTTTTGCTATTTTCATGGCTAAAGCCATTCTTGATAAAGACTTGCTATATCTACCCAACTTTAAAATTCGAACGAGACGCAACAACCTAAATGCCCTAAGCATTATTAAGTCGAAAGTCATTCCGAAGGTAAAAAGATAAAACGGAAGAATCGCAAGAAGATCAATCATTCCCCAAAAGGAAAAAATAAATTTAGCTTTGTCTCTGGCAACCAAGATTCTCAATAAATATTCTAAGCTGAAGATGGCAATAAAAAATGTCTCTATTGAGACTAAAGTTTGGGCTGTGGTTGGAGCAAGATCAGGCAGTGTTTCCAGAGAGAAGATAATGATTGAGGCCAATATGAGAGCTTGAATGGACAAATCAAAGACTAGTCCTGAGCGAGTATCAGTTTCCTCAACTACTTTCCTTAGCTTTTCCATGAATTACTTTATTTGTCCTTGGAGAATATACCTGAAAAAATAGTGGGCGCGGACTGCTCTTTGGGTTTGCTACTTGCAGGAAGCTTTTCAGCCTTCAAAGTTGGTGCTTTTGCCACCCAATTAGTCAATTCTTGTCCTGCATCCTTATAAAACGAAGGAACAACACCAGAGATGTCTTCAACAAAAGTTCTAGCTCCCTTAAATCTAGCACCTAGGTCTATAACTCGACAAACTTCAAGGGATGTGGGAATTACATTGCTTCCCTCAGGCACAAGAATTGAAGGATCTTCTCTCAACGCATCAATGGATTCAATTGTGGTGCCCATCCTTCGCGGCCAATATGCTCTGATTGATAAATTACTTACATCTTTGTTTTTCAGTTGCCTGAGTAACCAGTTGATAGATGCAGTAGCTCTCTTGGTATCCTTAGGTGCATCTAGTTTCATAGATACAAAGACAACTTTTCTGGCTACATCAGCAGCAATTTTAAGTTTTGATGCCGCATTTGGAATCGTTAGTTCAGTATCCAATGAACCTGAGGTTCTTAATTGAGTTGCCTCTTGGGCGAGTAAAGATTCAGGATCTCTGGTGTTCTCTCGTGTAAGACTTATTTCAACTGATTCTCCGATAGCCATACTTAGATCTAAAGCCAGCTGTCTGAGTAGTTGATGCCATGCCCCTACAGATTCGACAACCATCTCAGAGTTTTTGCTAACCGTAGCTCCATTTTGAATCGCCATACATAGGTCTTTCCAAGATTGTGGCATCCTAGAGAAATTCTCTACTCCTGATGATTCACTATCTAGGTAACGAACAACTTCACTCATCATATAAGCCTGATCAGGATCAGCTATTTTTTTCTCACTTACGAGAATGGCCGCCATTGATTTGAGCGACAACCATGAGAAATGAAATAGATCGACTGATCTAGTCTTCGTGGCTGAAATCTTTATAGGGTGATGAGAGGGACTTGGTGCAAACTGGTTTGAAAAAGTAATCAGAGCATCGACTTTTAGTTGTTTTGCTAAGTTAAGATAACTTTCTATTTGGTCTTTTTGGAGTTCAGATCGACCAATCTTTGACTCAACTAGGGCACTCCAAACTCTACTGCCAGTTTTGACTATAACAAGCCCGTCTGGCCGCTTATCACCTTCTTTCGCTACCTGCTTAAACACTACCTCTGTGTAACACTCAATTCTGGTTCTTTTACTAACAGAAACTCCTATACCCCCTAAGACAGCGGCTGCAAACTCAGGCACAGCCATAAAGGCGGCAAGGGCGATAGATGTAGCTTTTTCTTCTTTTTTCGAATCAGATATAGAAGGGATGAGTCTTGCTAATTGACCTGACGTTAATTGAGATTGAATGTCCACAAATATATCCTTTGCAAATTAATACCTTAGACTATCGCAAATACCATATGATCTTGCAAATTCACTTATTTCTGATCCTCTTCTATTGCATCTCCAAACAAGTCGGATTGAAGGATCTTCTCTAATTGTTCGTTAGCAATGACTCTCTCGTCATCCTCAAGGGTGCAAGTTGCAAGGCCCCAATGGTAGGTGAAGTCGTCTTCTAAAGTTTTGTTCATGACCATTCCTTTTGTCATTAGATGCTTAACTATTCTGAGGTTTTATCTTTATTACGGGTGTTCTTGTTCAGGGTGTCTACAAGGCGTTTAACTCGCTCCTCGTTTCTTTTCCTCAACTCTGGATTGACCAACTGAGTTGTTGGCATTGAATCCTTCTTAGGCATAATGACGTAGGGAGCAGGAGTAATACGAAGTTTAGTCATTTCGTTACCTCTCTTTAGTGATTACTTAATCATAGCTGAATACTCCGTCCAGTCAAATCAGACAAGAAGTAAGTGATACTTATAAAAAGGGAGGATGGGGGCAGCCTTCATCTCTGCAAACCAGACGCATGATCAACAAGACGGCTTAATCTTCAAATTAGCTTCTGATGTATCTGGGCAGGAACTGTAACAATCACAAGCAACAAAAGACTCCCCCCGCCCCCTAAAGGTTATCCAAATGGAAAACTCATGGGCGCCTTGTGTGGGTCTGAGGTAGACAAAATGGTAGACGTGAATGTGCCTTTGACAATGAACTACAGGGGTGTCAACATCAGTAAACACAAGGACTAAGGGTGTTACTAGTGCCTAGTTGAGGAACAAACGTCCCTCCGGGTGCGCCACTTTTCCACGTAAACCATTGTTTTCCTTGTGTTTTCTTGCAATTACACAGGTAGGGTAGACATGGTCTTTATATGACAATCTTGTTTAGCCACTTACTTAGGATATTTAGTTGATAACCATCACCATATCCCTGTCCGACACTCTTTAGACTCCAACCTCCTAGCTGATCAATAACCTCTGATGGTGCTTCCACGGCTCTTAAACGATCTCTAAAGCTATGTCGTAGACCATGTATCACTGCTTCTGAACCTGCTACTGTCTTAATCCACTTGTTAATGGCGGCACTGGCTGAGTTAGCATTGCATCCTGATGCTGACGTATAGCGAGGAAAGCAGTAAATAGAGTCTACATCCTTAAGTATCTGCTTAGATGCCCAAAGAGACATACCTACCAATGGAACAGTTCGTTCACTTGATGATGTTTTCAAATGTCTGTGAGGGTAGGGGACTATTTTAACATGTGGATACTCACAATCGACATTTAGGTCTGACTTCATTAAACCTGTAGCTTCTGACAACCTCATGCCAGTATCACTGATTAAAGATACTAGATGCCTAAGATCATCATCCATTGCGACACATCTCTCTTGGACAATCTTTAGTTTATCTAGGGGAATAGGTTTACGCTTTTTAGAGGAATTGTCTGAGTGAAGATACACTCCATTGAAGGGATTACTGCAATCTAAACCTTTCTCCAAGATAACAAAGTTAACGACAGCCTTAATAGACCCGAAGTTACGTTGGATGGAAGCGCTAGCAAGCCCTCGTGCTACAAACCAATCTCTTAATTTTGCGGCATCTTCAGATGTGTACTGATCTATTGAACGACAACCAAGACAATCTATGAGGTACCTGATTGATCTTTTAGTATGTCTGAAGAAGAGTTCTCCTTTACCAACACCTTTGACACTCATGTATACCTGAAGTGCTTCTTCAATATTAAGTAGCTTAGACTCAAGATTAACTTTTGCACCGCTAACCAATAAATGTGATGCAGGTACGTCCATCTGCTTGAGTCTTAAGCCTAACCAATAGTCATCAAGTTTAGATGAGAGCATTTTAGATGCCACTGATGCTCTGTGTGCTGACTTAGTTTTAAGGCTCTGAATGATGCGAGGTTTAGTGTAGTGATTCCTTAAATCGCTAGGGATTACCCTAGAAAAATAATATACATCACGTTTAGTATACGTATGTTGAGGATGTTTTTGTGTATACCGCATTGTCTACCCTACCTGTGTAATTGCAAGAAAACACAAGGAAAACAATGGTTTACGTGGAAAAGTGGCGCACCCGGAGGGATTCGAACCCCCGACCAAGTGG
>JAERSJ010000144.1 GCA_016845825.1 Methanobacteriota archaeon | reverse complement strand
CTCTTTGTGACCGCCACTGGCGGAAAATGCTGCCCACACGGCTGCTCCTTCACCCACCCTGATGGCAAGTCCTGTGACACCTCCGCACATTTTAGCCATCTTATTGGGGGGTGCGGAGGAACTCGCTATGGTTGCTGCCCGGGTACTCATATTGCTTCAAACGAAAAAGGTACTAACTGTCCGCCGGCTCCCTCCCACGATAACTCTTGCAACGGGTGGTGGATGCCTAAAACGATGAAGTGTATTCCTCCTGGCAAAAAGTGTACGGTCAAGTCCGAGGGCTGCCCCATGTACAAGTGCAAAGCCCCGCGTCATGGTTGCGTACAAGATCTCTTTGTGACCGCCACTGGCGGAAAATGCTGCCCACACGGCTGCTCCTTCACCCACCCCGATGGCAAGTCATGTGACACCTCCGCCTAAAGGCAACGGCTGCTTTCACTCATCCCGATGGTGAATCTTGCGTCACCTGAACTCCTCGTAATTTATAATTTAAAAAATTATAAAATATTGAGAACTAATAAAATGTACCAAACAAATGCGATTAAACATAAAAATTATCACAATACCAATACTCTAAAACATAAATGCGCGCAATTTCACTGGGATGAATTACGACGCGATCTCCTCCTCAAACGCGCCGTCAATAACTGGGGACAACTTATTAATCCGATCCCCGCTGCGATTGATGAACCCTCCCACGATAATCCATGCCCTCCGGGATGGAACTATAAGCCTAAGACGATGAAGTGTATTCCTCCTTCTGTTCGTCCTGCCGCTTCAGCAAGTGCTAAGAAGACGCCGTGTGAAGAAGCAAACAAACCATGTATATGGTCGGCTGGGACGTGTTCGTTCCTTAAGGGGGACCCGTTATACAACATGAGCGAGGAATCATGTAAGAGTTCAGGGGGGAAGTGGGAGCCGCGTGTCGGCCTTAAACCGGACGAACAAATGCCATTTACGCTTTGTACGATAGCAGCATCTACGACTGACCAATGTAATAATGTTTCAGAAAAATGTTTTCCATGCAACAACTACACCCCGCCTCCTATAACACCTACACCTAAACAAAATTTACCCGAGGGAAGATGCGCCTGTTTTCCCGGCCCATCGCCATGTGAAGATTGCACCAAGGACAAGCCTTATTGTAATGAGTTCGATCCCGACACCCCCCCCTATGCTGGTGTGTGTAGCTCGTACTTTAACAATAAGAATCCTAAAGGCAATGAGCGCAGCGGAAACTGTCGTTGGAACGCCGCCTGCAAGAGCGGCCGGTGTGTAAACGGCCTTTGTGAGGATAAGTTGTCTGGAGGAAAACAATATTTTTGCGCGAATAATAATGACTGCATTAGCAACAATTGCAAAATAATCAAAAGCGATGATGGGGTGTCTATGAATTATTGCGCTGGCGAGAATTCGGATGCGGAGCCGCCGCCAAACTGGAAGGATCGGCCCGACCTTTGGCCGAACGTTCCCGCAAAGCCAAACAATTAAAATTTTTTTATTAACAATCGCCGCCTCTCAATCTTAACACCAAATGGAGAGTACTCTCTTTTTGGATATTGTAATCGGACAATGTTCTCCCATCCTCTAGTTGTTTTCCTGCAAAAATAAGTCGTTGCTGATCGGGGGGAATCCCTTCTTTGTCTTGTATTTTTTGTTTAATATTTTCGATAGAATCAGATGGTTCAATATTCAATGTTATCGTTTTACCTGTTAGAGTTTTTATGAAAATTTGCATTTTTATATATTATAAATAAAATATTTATAATATATAAAAATGTTATTTGAATTTTTGATTTTTTGCATTTCAATATCACTAGGCGCGGGCGGTTATTTAATTATCACAGAACTAAACAAAGGCAAATATAATTGTAATTCGAAGACTTTACTGAGATTGGCAGCGGTAGTTCTCATTCTGTCGGGTATGTTATTTGCAATATCGATTGTAGCAATGATGTCGAATAAACTAAAAAAACATTGGCTTGAAAATATTCTCGCGATTACATCAGCAACGGCAATCGTGATAGGTTCTATAATTCATTTTGAATCAGACAAAAAAGGTTGCGGAACAGCCTCTAAATACGCTCCAATTATATGGGGTAGCGGGGTCGTATTATTTTTACCAACTGTATACAAGATATATAAGAATTTAACAAAAAATGGACATGGTGAATCTAATGTAGACGAATTGTCTCTGTTAGAGAGTGAAGAATTAACTAGGTAGACGAGGTTAGTAAATGATGAACTCTTAGTGGATTTTTACGGCCAATTCGTTCAGCTCGCCCTATTATTTGTTGTTGCATAGACGTCGAAATTTCGTGATAAAGGATTAGATCTGTGGTTTCTTGTAAGTTTATACCCGCTCCGTTAAAAGTTGAATTAAGAAATATTATTTGCAGATTACCGTGCTTATATTCGCGAATATTTTTCTGGATAGTTTTTGTTTTTCCTTTTAATACCGCAAACCGCACTCCGCTTTTTATTAATAACTTGCAAATGGGTTTAAAAGTTGCATTATATGCTGAAAATATCAAAAATTTTCCATTTTTATGTTCAGCGAGCAAACCTTTTATTTGATCGGCTTTAGTCATGAGATTGTGGTATTTTTTCGTATCAGTTGGTTTCTTAGCATTTTCAGCGGTGGTTTTTACGTACACAAGATCGCTAATATTGATGTCAGTCCTGCAAATGGGACATGTGTTCTTATGCTTGAGCCATGTAAGTAAACATTTGCCACAAAATAAGTTTTGACACGAGGGTTCTAACACGGGATTGTCCAATTTTTCGTGGCAAATATGACATAATCCGTTTAGCATTTCCTCGAACCGGCAGTTTAACTCGCTGAGCTGGGTTTCAATATGTTGCTTTTTCGCTCGCCATTCTTTCGAGCGAACTGCATCACTTCTTAGATTGTATATTTTTATCTTTGCGTTTATTTCCTCTATTTCTTCCAATTTTTTTCGTTTAACTAACTCAACTATATTTTTAGTTTTTGAGCCTCCCAGTGTAGTTATGACGCCTTCTATGTTATCCGCTTTTATCATTAAATTAATCGTGCTGTTCACCATCCCAGATAAAGCTTTGAATATAGGCTGGAAACATTGGTAAAAATAATGTTTGGTTTCGGGCATATTAAACGACGAGCGGATAAAATTTAAGTCATTCTTTATAATCATCCCCTGAAACTGTACTTCAAAATCTGTCCAACCATCGCCGATTATATTTTTTATGAAACTATTTTTACAATTACGATGGCGACTATTTATGGCATTGGGAGTGGCGGATATGAACCAGTAGAATCCTGCGTGAATTTTTCTCATATTAGGCACTCGGACATGCCCCGGTTCATCAAAGATAAAACGTTTCCATGCGTATTGGGAGTAAGATTTCACTAAATCATTATACATTGAAATGGTTACTAAAACAACATCGCAATTCTCAGCGTCGACCCTGTCCACGTCTTTGCGACACGAAACAGTGCTCACGTTTAGATTTGTGAATTTTAACTCTTGCTTCCACTGACCCACTATAGACGGAGTTACAAGAATCAACGTGGCGGGTAATTTGTCTTTCCGTTTTATAATCCTATTCCTTATTAGGTTATCGGACTCTGAATTTATATACTCGCACGTGAACGGAACACCCAAATCCCAACTCATTTTATCTCTAACTATTAACCCAATCATAGATAATGTTTTTCCAAACCCAGTCGGATCCGCGTTCACTCCTATTTTCGTCTCTTTTATATGTTCACCTTTTTCAACCAGTTGATCTCTTTCTAATCTTTCCATTTTGTATATGCTTGCTAATTGATGATCAAATAGTTTGATTGATACACTGCGGGGTTGAGACACTTTTAGTATATTGAAATAAGTATTCATTTATTAATTATCAACAAATTAATAAACCAACATAACATGCTGCCGCTGGCGAGCCTAGTGCGGAAGGTCAGCTGAGGGATCTTAACCCTCAAGGCTTCATCAGTTACATAGTGTTGTATACCAGTATTGTGTTGATGATTTAAAGATATTTACACTGAACATAAATAAAATGAACCAAGCCGTGAGTCGTGATAAATACGAAAAGATTAAAATTAAAGCTATTAAATGGAGAGATAAGGCAATAGAAGGTGAAAATATCATCAGCAACTTGTATAAGGAAATCAAAGAATTACATTTGCGCGTGGACAATAGATCGAATGAAATGGACAATTTTATTGAAATTGAACACGAAAATAACGAATTGCGCAAAGAACTCAAATCGTTGACAACGAAACTGAGTAAAACAGATTTTGAGTTAGAGCGCCAAATGATGAGAAAAGATAGCGAAATTGATCGTCTAAAAGCATATCTCGAAGACGTCAAAGAACGATACAGAGAGGTAAGAGAGGACAATAAAGAACTCAGACAAGGGCACAGAAAAATTAGTTAAAAGATAAATTTTATAAATAAAATATGTTTACTTTTAAAATAGCCATATGTGGGTTTACTTCCGTGGGGAAGACTTCTTTATGTAATAGACTGACCAATCGAACCCCAGATACAGATTATGTTAGTACTATCGGAGTGGATTATAAATCCGAATGTCTGGAAAATCATAATTTAAAATTATGTTATTGGGACTTAGCGGGTGATTGTAGGTTCGAAGCGATAACGTATTCATACGTAAAAAAAGTGCACATTGTGTTATTCGTTTATGACATTAACGATTATCAATCCGTCTATAGACTAAAAACCTTATACAACACGTACAAGAAAATTAACTGGGATGGATTGTCAATAGTTATTGGGAACATGATAGATAAAAAAAAGACTCCCAATTTTATAAATGAAGGGATTGTGTTCGCTAACGACATAAAAAGCCCTCATATTTTAGTTAGCGCAAAATCTGAAGAAGGCATTTTAAATCTCAAAACATGTATAATAAACACATTGAAAACTGAGTTTAATGTGCCGCCGCCAGCACCACAAGCATACAAAGACCAGCGAGTGTGTTGTTTTGATATTTTTAATATCACTCACACATGTAGTGTATTATGATCGCATGTCTCTCCTATATTTTTAATATGCATATTCACAAATTTATAAAGCAAATGTTTCAGTTCGTGCGGAAAACCATTAAAATTCCATGTAATATTTTTTTTGTTAGCGAATTGCGATTCCGACATAAACCCATTATAAGGTAAACTATTTCCTTTCTTTGCACCAGTCGCGGGGGCTGCCGATTTATCACTATTTATATTATAAAAATAAACCAACGCATAAATCAACTCTTTGCAGTTGTCATCAACTTTTTTAATTTTTGAAATAAAATCTTCTTTTTGTGCACACGACATTGCCTTTTTATCTATATTCTGTATTAAATTATCATATAATGGAAAACAACTCATTTTATTATTTTTATGTTTACCATTTAGATAATTTCAATTAAAAAATAAACCAACTGCATCTTTTTTTGTGTAATTTAATTTTGATATTTTTTTATGTTTATACTAAATGCCATTATTAAAAATATTGGTATATATACAAATGTTACATAGACAACGAAAAAAATCACCCCGGCGCTCGCGGCGCCGACGGAAACCATCACCCCGGCGCTCACGACGCCGACGGAAGTCACCCCGGCGCTCACGACGCCGACGGAAGTCACCCCGGCGCTCACGACGCCGACGGAAGTCACCCCGGCGCTCACGACGCCGACGGAAGTCACCCCAGCGCTCACGACGCCGACGGAAGTCACCCCGGCGCTCACGACGCCGACGGAAGTCACTTATTATTTTAAAAGGCGGCGCCATTGAGATGATCGACTTACGGCAACGCAAGGAGCGGGAGCGGTGGGCGCGCTTCCAGGAGGCGGAGCGGCGGCGCAGTCAGAAGGGTAAGAAGGCAAGACCAATATACCGCCCCTTGCGCCGTAACGAATACAGTTGGTCGCGCAAGCCCAACCCTAACCTACAATATAAGATGAATCGTAGCCCGGCTTATAGTTATCTTTCAGTTATACCCGAACATCGATCGATTGTCGGGGCGCCACGTCGAAAGCCAAACTCGCTTCTTACCCATCGGCGTCTCCGTGAAATCGAGAGGCGTCGGCGGCGTCGGCTGATCCATATGATGGACCCTGAATAGTCCAAAAGCGGTTCACATTTTGTCTCAACTTTATTAATATCTTGAACCAGAACTTAAACTGCAACTGAGATGAGAAAGTTTGTTTTTTTCAAAAGTGCCGTCTTGATTTGAAAAGATAATGGTTTTAAAACCTAATCGCAATAGTTCCTGCTGGCAGTTTAGACAGGGTTTAGAGTTGACAATTCGACCGTCTTTGCTCCAGCGAATATTGTATATCACATACTTTGATATTTTTCGTTTTATATCATGTATATTCATGTTTTTTATAACATTCATTTCGGAATGACATGAGCGTCCTTTATGTGAGCAAAATTTTGGCATGCCTCCCAAGCTACACTCGCTATACG
>JAERSJ010000143.1 GCA_016845825.1 Methanobacteriota archaeon | reverse complement strand
CTTGTCCAGTTCTTGGATCCATTTTTGCAAGAAGTTTATCGAATGTACATGCAACTTGTGCAGTGTGACAGTGGAATACTGGAGTGTAACCTTGGGTGATTACGTTAGGGTGATCCAGAATCATTACTTGAGCTTTGAATGCACGAGCTACGGTAGGTGGGTCATTCTCTGGCCCTCCAACATCTCCTCTTCTAATGTCAGTATGAGAAATACCTCTACAATTAAATCCGATATTAGCGCCAGGTCCAGCAGATGGAACTTCAGCGTGGTGCATTTCAACAGATTTAACTTCACCGACTTTACCGCCAGGGTGGGCTGATGGTTTGAAAATTAGTTTTGTACCTGCTTTAATTGTTCCAGTTTCGACACGGCCTACAGGCACAGCACCGATACCAGATATTTTGTAAACATCTTGTATTGGAATTCTTACACTTGCATCAGCAGAACCTGATGGTGGATTTAATTTATCTAAAGCACCTAGTAAGGTATCTCCTTTCCACCATGATAGATTGTCTCCGGTTTCCTTGATATTATCGGCTTTCCAACCTGAAGCTGGTAAAATACTAACCTGATCATCTGAGAATCCAACCATTGCTAACATACTCTTAACTTCCTTAACAACTTCGTTGAATCTATCTTCACTGTATGCAGGCTTTGTAATGTCCATTTTATTTACAGATATGATCATCTGTTCAATTCCCATAACTTTTGATAACCACAAGTGTTCTTTAGTTTGGGCAGCAATACCATCGTCTGCTGCAACAACTAATACAGCGGCATCAGCTTGGGAAGTACCAGTAATCATATTTTTGACGAAATCTCTGTGTCCAGGAGCGTCAATAATTGTGAAATGTTTCGAATCAGTTTTAAACTCTTTGTGAGCTACATCGATAGTTACACCACGCTCTCTTTCTTCTTTTAGATTATCCATGACATAAGCCAATTCGAAACCAGCTTTTCCGCGTTCTTCGGCTTCTTTCCTGAATTTATCTATTAAGTGCTGTTCGATAGCACCCCCTTCCAATAGGACTCTACCTACTGTTGTTGACTTACCATGGTCGACGTGACCAATGAATACTACGTTCAAATGTTGTTTTTCAGCCATTATAATTTCCCTCCTTGGGATTGATATGTCGGCAGGATAGGGGGTAAATAAAGCATTCCCTCAATCAATCGAGGAATAATTGGTGTGTTATTGAGGTAATATTTTTTTCTCTTCTTTAATCGGTAAATGAATTATGGCTGAAACAATTCCTATAGCTATTCCTACCCACCATACAAAAGTGTATGTTCCGTAGTCATCGTACAGTACACCACCTAACCACACACCTACAAAGCTACCTAATTGATGAGAAAAGAAAACTATTCCGTACAATGTGGCCATATATTTTAGGCCATATATGTGAGCTACAAGCCCACTTGTTAACGGAACTGTTGCTAACCATAAAAACCCTAAAGCGAAAGAAAAAATTAACACAGTATTTGCAGTAATAGGCGTCAAGATAAACCAAGCAGATACAATAGATCTTCCTGCGTAAATCCCAGAAAGCAACCATTTTTTCTTATACTTTTTACCAGCCCACCCGGCAACTAGTGTTCCAATTATATTAGCAAAACCAATTATTGATATAGATAGTCCGCCTAATGCCGCAGTAGTAGTAATTCCTAAATCTCCGCACCATCCGTAAGATTCAACAGGAGCACTCATTTCTGTAACTAAAGCTGGAAAGTGTGCTGTAATAAATGCCAATTGGTAACCGCATGCAAAAAAGCCAATAAAAATCATAGCAAAAGAAGGATCCCTAGATGCAAGTTTCAATATATCGCCAAGACTCTCTTCAATTTCGTCTTTGGTAGCCATTTCAGGGGCTTTCATGAAAGGCAACAGGACTAACACTGACAATATGGATGCAGCAAAAACAATGAAGACCATCTGCCATTCCATTAGAGATAGTAAAGCAATGGCTGCAGGCGGTCCTATAATTTGGCCAGCTGAACCTGATGCTGTGGCTATAGACAAACTCATCTGCCTATTATCGTCTGAACTTGCTCTGCCTATTACTGCAAGAATAACGCCGAACCCAGTTCCAGCAATACCAAAGCCAACTAATATCTCATAAATTTGATGTTCTAAAGGAGTAGTGGCTCCAGCAGACAAAACTAAACCTAAGGCATATAGTATGGCCCCTAAAATTATGGCTTTTCTATCTCCCATTCTTTCAGCCATTGCACCGAAAAAAGGGCTACCAAATCCCCAGGCTAGATTTTGAATTGCTATTGCCAAACTAAATTCAGCTCTTGGCCACCCAAATTCATTAGCTATCGGAATTTGAAAAACACCATATGATGCACGTATAGAAAAACCTACCAGAATAATGAAACATCCAGCCAATAAAACAGGAGTTATCAGAGGCTTTTCTTTGCTCATCAGATTAACATGTGGAGTGGACGATTTAAGTTAAATACCTCAGCCATTAATAATGAGTATGAAGTTTGACATCAAAGGTAATCCTTCTTACGGAGAAGTTGACGTAGAACTAGGTCCTGGTGAAGTATTTTTGATAGAGCCTGGAGCTATGTCTAGAATGTCTTCAAATATGAAGTCTAGTTTTCAGAGGCAGGGCGGTTTCTTTTCCGCAATGTTTCGCAAAATGTTTGGAGGAGAAAATTTTTTCCTAGGTAAATACAGTCATGAAAATGGTGGCACCCTTACATTTGCTCCTTCAATACCGGGCGCTGTTGAGCACTACAATCTATCTAATAATCGTTTGAATATAATGGCAGGTTCTTTCTTGGCATGTACGCCAGGCATAAATATCAAAGCTAAATTTGGAGGTCTCAAAGCTTTGTTTTCAGGAGAGGGAGCCTTTCTTCTAGAAGCTTCAGGCAATGGCGATTTGTTTTTCAATTCATTTGGAGGAATAATTGAGAAAGAGATTAATGGAGAATTTATAGTCGATACCGGGCATGTTGTAGGCTTTGAACCTACACTGAATTATAAAATATCAGGAATGGGGAATTGGAAATCAACGATGCTTTCAGGAGAAGGTTTAGTTATGACCTTTAACGGTACTGGAAAAATATATTTACAAACAAGGACCATAGATGGTATTGCTTCTTGGCTTACACCGAGGTTAATATGAATATAAAAATAGATGTCGAAGGGGCCTTCGGTTCAGCAATTGTAGTTCTAGAACCAGGAGAAAAGTTTGTCTCGGAAGCAGGGGCAATGTATAGAGCATCTCCGAATATGTCAATCGAGGTTGAATCTCGTAGAAAAAAGGATGAAGGTTTGTGGGGTGCTTTCAAATCAGGCATGAAGGCAATGTTTGCCGGAGAGTCTTTCTTTTTGTCTTCCTATCAAACAACAGATAATACGGCTGCAGAAGTAGGCCTTGCTCCAACACACCAGGGAGAAGTACGAAAGGTAGAAGTTGGTTCAGATACTTGGATATGCTCGGGTGGAAGTTACCTTGGTTCTTCGGGTGGTATCGATTTAGATACTCAATATCAAGGATTAGTAAAAGGGATGTTTAGCAAAGAAGGTTTAGTTTTCGTAAGAGCTTCAGGAAAAGGAGACTTACTTGTAAATGGTTTCGGTAGAATCTCTGAGGTTTCTATTGGAAATGGAATAACAATTGATAATGGACATTTGATTGCCTTTACGGAAGGGCTAGAGTACGAAATTGGTAAGGCTGGTGGAGGTTGGATTTCTTCCATGATGTCTGGTGAAGGGCTAGTTATGAAATTTAGAGGACAAGGCAAAATATTAGTTCAATCACATGATCCGAGTAGGCTTGGTGGAGCCTTGGGTCCTTTATTACCACCAAGGGAGGGCTAATGAAATACAACATAATCTCAGCACCTTCATACGCACTTGTTGAAATGTCATTGAAAGAGGGCGAGTCGGTTATTGTTGAGCCTGGTTCAATGTCTTGGATGGATACTACAATTAAACCTAAAACCGAGATGAAAGGAGGTCTATTCGCAGGCTTGAAGAGAAGAATGGGTGGTGAGTCTTTCTTTCTTAACACTTATACTGCAGAAGGCGGTTCAGGTAAGATTGGAATTGCGCCAGGTTACTCAGGAGATATTATAGTAAAAGAGCTTAATAATGAGACAATTTACATGGAACGTGGCGCCTATCTTTGTCATGTAGGAAATATTGAAACCAGTGCCTCTTGGGAAGGTTTTATGGGTACATTTGCAGAAGGAATGTTAGGCCTTAGAGTAAGCGGAACTGGCTTACTATTTTTTGGCTCATATGGAGATGTCCAAGAAGTAGATGTTCAAGGTTCATATTCTGTAGATAATGGTTACGCAGTTGCCTGGGAAAGTTCTTTGGATTACAGCATCGGCCGTTCAGGAAGGCGGATTCGTAGCTTTTTATTTGGAGATCAATTGATTTGTAATTACCATGGGAATGGTAAGTTGTGGATACAAACACGAAGCCCTCGTAACTTAGCCGCGTGGATTCATCCGTTTAGACCAGTTCAGTCAAATAACGACTAAGACAGTAAAAACTTAAGAGTAGTTTTCAGGCCTTGGCATTTCAGCTTTCAAGCCTTTTCGTTGTCTGATATCTTCAGTAATCCCATCAATTAATTCTCTAGGTAATGCTTCGTAACCTGCAAATTCAGTACTCCACAGCGCTCTGCCTCCGGTAGCTGATCGAATTTCACTTGCGAATCCAAACATTTCTTTGACAGGAGCTTTGGCAGTAATTATCGCCATATCACCTTCAGTTTCCATGCCTGCAATTTCAGCACGTCTTTGTGACATTTCACCAGTTACAGACCCCATTAATTCTTGAGGAACGTTAATGTAAACATTTTGTTTTGGTTCTAACAATGCAACACCTGCAGAAACAAGAGCTCCGTTAATTCCATTTCTTACAGCAGGAATAGTTTGTGCAGGCCCTCTATGAATAGCATCTTCATGCAGTTTAGCATCATTCAAGATAATTTTTACACCCATCATTTTTTCGTGCGCTCGAGGACCTCTCTTTACAACTTCGTTGAAAGCTTCAATTAATAACTCTCTAGTTTCGAATAAATTCTGAATACCTTTTGTTGCATCAACAAAAACGCAACCATTTTCTATGCACAAAACACCACGGCCGTGGACTTTTGTCCATCCCATGTCTATCAATTGTCGTGCAACTTCCTTTGATTTTTTAATATTACCAGAAGGTATGGTTCCATCTACAATAGCTTCTCTAACATCATCTTCTAGCGGTTCTACAGTAATATAGAAACGGTTGTGTTTATTTGGAGATTTACCTTCAAAATCCCCTGGAGACTGCATTGCCACAGTTTCCCGGTAAACAACAATAGGTGGTGAAGTTGTGATTTCAACACCATGTTCATTTTTAATTCTGTATTCAGTAATTTCCAAATGTAATTCACCCATTCCAGACATCAAGTGCTCTCCAGTTTCTAAATTACTGTCAATTTGAATTGAAGGGTCAGATTTAGCTACAGCACGGAGAACTTCGACAAGTTTAGGAAGATCTTTAGTGTGTTTAGCTTCTATTGCAGTAGTTACAACAGGATCTGAATTATGTACAATTCTTTCAAATGGCGTCATTTCTTTATTAGATGAAATAGTTGATCCCGATTGGGCGTCTCTTAATCCAGAAACTGCAATAATGTTTCCTGCAGTAACCGTTTCTGTTGCAATACGATCGCCGCCAACAAACATTCCTACAGATTGTACTCTGTTTGCATTTGGCATACCTGCAACATACATTTGATCACCTTTTTTGATAGAACCTGAGAATAAGCGACCAACAGCAATTTCTCCAGCATGTGGATCTAATACAACTTTGGTAACCATGAAAGCTGAATCTCCTTTTCCATCAGCATTTACCATAGCTTGTCCAATGTCTTCCTCAGCTTCACCTCTCCAAATGTGAGGGATACGGTATTTTTGAGCGTCATCTGCAGAAGGTAATTTTTCTACAATCATATCCAATAATACTTCATGTAAAGGAGCAGCTTGAGCTAGTTCTCTCTTTTGCTCTTTTTCCATGAATTCATAAATTTGTTTGAAATTTACATTCTTTTTAGCCATGAACGGTAAAGACGTTGCCCAATTGTGATATGCGGAACCAAAGGCAACAGTACCAGCTTGAGCATCAACCATCCACTCTTTTTTGAATTCATCTGGAACCATTCGACTAATTAATTTATTAACTTCAGTAATTATTTTCCCGAATCTTTGCATCATGTCTTCAGGAGTAACTTGTAACTCAGCAATTAAGCGGTCCACTTTGTTTATGAATAAAACAGGTTTAACCTTTTCTTTTAGAGCTTGTCTAATTACAGTCTCAGTTTGAGGCATTATACCTTCAACAGCACAAACAACAATAATCACACCGTCAAGAGCTCTCATTGCTCTTGTGACGTCACCACCAAAGTCAACGTGACCTGGAGTGTCGATTAAATTGATAAGATAATCTTCACCTTTGTGCTCGTGAACCATAGATGCATTAGCTGCATTGATTGTAATTCCTCTAGCAGACTCTTGTTCATCAAAATCTAGCATTAACTGTTTTCCAGCTAAATCTTCAGACATCATTCCGGCTCCGAAGATTAAGTTGTCAGATAATGTTGTTTTACCATGATCAATATGTGCGGCAGTACCTATGTTTCTTATTTGTCCTAGCTTTGTAAATAGAGCAGTTGCCCGCTTTATGTTGTCTTCTTTACGGCCCATTTTTTTTCACTTTAGTTGTGTGCAGCTTCAGCTTGACGCTCAACTTCTTCTTTTTTGCCAATTGCGTAAGAATCAGGGTTAGCTTCCGAAGCTAGCATAATTTCTTTTGCAAGAGCTTTTTCAATTGAGCGTTGTTTTTTTGATGAACTTAAAGCACCGATACATAGATTTCGGATAGCAGTGTCAATTCTCCTCGTCGGAGAAACATCTACACCGCTGTATACCCTTATTCCACCATATCTTAGAGAAACTACTTCAGCTCTTGGAGCTGAATTCTCAAGTGCTTTAACCATGTGTTGTGCAGGATTGTCTTTTTTCTTTTGATGAATAAGTTCAAACGAATTCTTCAAAACAGAATATGCCTGAGCTTTCTTACCAGTATATTTTTCGGATCTCATTAAGTTATTAATGATTCTTTCAATGACAGTTAAATTTCTTTTTCCAAATCTTTTCTTAGAATGTCTTCCACCAGTATGTGGAACTTGAAATGCATTCAAATTTATATGACGTTCTAAGGTCTTGTCTTCAACATCTACTTCTGTTAAGTCCCATTTACCAAATAGAGGAACTACAGGTAGTTCTACTTCAGGTTTATCGGCTTTGGTTTCAGTAGCCTCTTCATTATTAATTTCTTTATCTTCAGCCATATAATTTACCTAATTGGTTTCTCTTTTCTGCCACGAACCATTTCTTTCAGAGAAACATTGTTTACTTTTGCGACTCTGTAACGTACTCCAGATAAGTCTCCGTACGATCTTCCCATTCTTCCACCGACACCTTCTATTACAACTTCATCATGTTCATCAATGAAACTTATAGCAAGATTGCCTGGAGCTAGAGCAGTTACTTGTCTGCCATTTTTAATTAATTGAACTCTTACACATTTTCGAATACCAGAGTTAGGCTGTTTTGCTTCCACACCCACTTTCTCTACAACGATGCCCTTTGCCTGAGGTGCGCCTTGTAGAGGGTCAGCTTTTTCTTTAAGCTTCATAGCTCTCTTACGATAATATCTATCGTTCCAACGATGTTTTTGTCTCTTGTTACGTTGTGCTGATGCTGTGTAAAGACCTTTTGCCACTTACATATCTCCTTCTCAATGAATCGAGGTTTCAGCCGACAAGAGGCCCATATATATACTGTTCGGCATTTTTTTTAAAAAATGTGAAAAGTTGGGGTAAAGTCTTTTTTTAGAGGAGCCCAAAAGGGTTTTGAGCCACCGTAGCTTAGCCCGGTTGAGCGGCTGACTTGTAATCAGCAGGCCGAGGGTTCAAATCCCTCCGGTGGCTCCAAGCATTTGCATTTATTTAGCAGCATTTAGTTGTACACAATAGGAAAAAACCAATAATTCATGTTAAGAAGTACCTCAGTAAAGCAGGAGTCTTGGAAACCGGTTAAGCTATTGGCTAAGCAGCCAGTTAAAGATAAAATTTTGTCTCTAGAATGTGATTTAGAAGGCAAAATCGCCGTTGCATTAACTTCAAATTCAATTAATATATTCAACGAAAGGGAACTATTGAATATCATTGATATTGATGGAGGCTATGAATTAAAAATTTCTAGTGATTTGGAGAATATTTTTGTTTTAAGCTCAAAAAAGTTATTTTGTTTTGACTATTGGGGCAATTTAAAATGGGAGTATATCTCAGATGGCCTTATCGATGATTTTGAGCTAGATCCTTTAGGTAAAAATGTAGTTCTGAGAGGAGAAAAATTTGTTGTATTTTTAAATCGGTTTGGTGACCTAGAATGGGATTATAA
>JAERSJ010000142.1 GCA_016845825.1 Methanobacteriota archaeon | reverse complement strand
ATCTTGGACTCAGAAACTAAACCTTTTACAGTGGATAAAATCCGGATTTCGACGTTTCCCAAATTAATGGTTTGTGGATTCATTATAAATTATGAGAGAAGTGGGTACTAAAAACTCAAAGGTTTGCAATTATGCCTTGAAAGCATGCTTTACATAATATTTTTGAACACGTTTTACAATTACTTGTTGCTAAATTTCCACACTCTTTGCAATTACCTGCAATCACTCAGTTCCTTCCCAACGTGAAAAAATATCTGAGTCATAACCAAGTAAATCAAGAACTCTGCCTACTATAAAATTTATATTATCATCGAGAGTTTTAGGTTTATTGTAAAATGCAGGTGAAGCGGGAACCATCAAAGCACCTGCCTTAGATAATTTTAACATATTTTCAATGTAAATTGTGTTAAGTGGAGTTTCTCTAGGAACTAAAATTAAAGGTCGATTTTCCTTCAACATGACAAGTGCTGAACGCGTTACCAAATTATCAGAGATTCCTGCAGCTAATTTTCCTAATGTAGTGCCTGAGCACGGAATTACCACCATAGCCTTGGCCTTGAATGATCCTGATGATATACTTGCTGCCAAATTTTTACTGTCATGAACTACATCAGCCAAAGAGAGAACATCCTTCCAACTTCTTCCATCTCCTTCATGTTTATTGACTAGCGAAGCCGAAGCACTGCATGTTAAGTGAATCTCAACGTCAAATTCTTTTAGAATTTCTAAAAGGCGAATTCCGTAGGGAATTCCGGAAGCTCCAGTAATGCCCACTACGATTCTATCCATAACATTCCCCAGCTTGGGGATTCTTATAAGCTTTGGTTAACTGCCTAACGTGAATAGCTGACGACAGTTAAGCGTATAAGTACGTATATTTCCATCGTGTTATGAAAAACCACTTCACCGCACCTGGAAAAATTATTCTATTCGGTGAACATGCAGTAGTTTATGGCAAGCCAGCAATCGCAATTCCTGTGAGTGGTATGAGAGCCAGCGCTTGGAGCGAACCCGGTGAGGGAAAGCTAACCATAAACGCTTTAGACTTAAATGAGAAAATTGGACTAGAAAATAAGGCTAGTCAATTCAGTGTATTAGCTCAAGCATTATTGGCGAAAACTAAACAAAAGGAACCAAATTTAACTATAAACTTAACATCTAAGTTACCACAAGGTTCAGGAATGGGAAGCAGTGCAGCAACTTCAACTGCAGTATGCAAAGCATTATCCAATTATTTAGGAGTTGATTTGGAGCATAACCAAATCTCAGAGCTTGTTTTTGATGCTGAAAAGATTGTTCACGGAACTCCGAGTGGAATTGATAACACAGTAGTAGCTTATGAGTCTCCAGTATATTTTGTCAAAGGTGAGGACCCTCTAACTTTTGACTCTGGTCGTACTTTTTACTTAGTAATTGGAGATACAGGAATTGAAGCCTCAACTAAAGAAACTGTAGGAAACGTAAGGCAGCAGTGGGAAAAAGAACCTAACTTAATGAATGGATATTTTGATGAAATTGCAAACGTCACGGAAGGTGGAAAGAAGGCAATTGAAGAAGGAAATAAAGAAGCTGTAGGGGAGCTTATGAATAAGAATCATGAATTACTCAATAAAATTGGAGTAGGCCATCCCTTACTAGAAAAACTAGTCGACCTTACTTTAGACGCTGGAGCACTAGGTGCAAAGTTAACTGGTGGGGGAGGCGGCGGAAATATGGTTGCTTTAGCAAATAATGCTGAAGAACAAGCTGAAATATGTGAAAAGATAACAGAAGCCGGATATAGGGCGTACCAGACTACGTTTGGTGAGGATTAATGAATCTAAAAGAATTTGTTGATTTACTGGAGAAAAATGGAAAACTCAAAAGAGTTACGAAAGAAGTTGATCCAGTTTATGAAGTCGCAGCCTTAATGGAAGATGCTGGAGACACTCCATTGTACTTAGAAAATGTGAAGGGAAGTGTTCTACCTTGTATTACCAATATATGTTCTAGCAGAGAGCTAGTTGCACTAGCCCTTGAATGTGGTCCAAATGAGATTATCTCAAAAATTTCTAATGCCATTAACAACCTAAGTGAACCTAAAACAGTCAACACGGATAGTTACAAGGAAATCGAAGCATCCCTTGACAATTTGCCAATACTTACTCACCAAACAACAGACGGCGGCCCTTACATCGCTTCAGCAATGGCTGTTGCTAATGATGATGAACATGGAAGAAATATTTCTTTCCACAGAGCTATGAAAATTGATAGTAAGCATATGGTAATGAGAATTTTAGACAGACATCTTAAGGAATATATGGATAGGGGACTGAAAGAATTCGCTTACTGTAATGGTGTTTCTGTGCCTGTTTTACTTGGATCTGCAACCTCTTTTGAAATTGAGAACGATGAAATGGCTGTAGCAAATGCACTCGCAGATTCTCCAGTCATTGAAGTAGGTGGACATATGGTACCTCAATCTGAGGTAGTCATGATATGTGAATTTACAGGAGAGCTACACGATGAAGGCTCTTTCCTGGATTTAACAGAAACTCCTGACATTATTAGAAAAGGACCTGTAATTGAGATTAAGAAAATATTCGTCAGAGACGATTCAATCTTTCATGCTTTATTGCCAAGTGGCCCTGAACACAAAGTGCTCATGGGCATGCCTAGAGAACCAACCATCTACAACAAAGTGAACGAGGTTGTCGACTGTCATGACGTTTTTATGACACACGGTGGAGGCTCATGGTTACATGGTGTTGTTGCAATAAATAAGAAGAACGATAATGATGGATTGAAGGCTATTGACGCTGCATTTGCAGGACATGCATCAATGAAACATGTTTGGATTGTTGACTCTGATATTGATATTACAAATCCACAAGCAGTTGAATGGGCAATGGCTACAAGATTTCAAGGCGACAAGGGAATAGTGGTAAAGACAGGAGTGAAAGGCTCATCTTTAGACCCTAGTTCTAACCCTGAAACGCGTGAAACTGTAAAAGTTGGATTTGACTGTACGATACCTCTGAATAGAGATAAAGAGGATTTCATCAAACCAAAACCAGCTATGAAAGTAAAATTAGAAGATTACTTAGATTAATGATATTAACACCTGAACAAGAAAACATTCTGGAAGGTAAGCAAGGTAAAACAAGACAAAAGGCTATCCGTTTACTAATCGATCTAGGTAAAGCTGCTAAAGCAAACAGATTAGTTCCTGTAACTTCAGCTCATGTTTCTGGAGTTTCTCCTTTGACAGGAGGTGACGGGCTGATTAAATTTTTAGAGGATTTAGTAAGTGATAGTGATGGAACTGCGGTTGTAGAAACTAGCTTGAATTCCGCAGGTTGCGACAGGAATCGATTTGAAGAAATGGATATACCTGTAAAAGATTATGTTGAAAAACAGCAAATGATCTTAGATGCTTATGAAAAATTAGGAATTGAATTATCATTATCTTGTACGCCTTATGATAACATACTAGAGAAGGGAAATGCTTCTTGGGCTGAATCAAATGCAGTATGCTTTGCTAATTCATACAGTGAACTTAGAACAAATAGGGAATCTGGCCTTTCAGCTCTTGCAACATCATTATCAGGATATACTCCTGAATATGGACTATTGCTTGATGAAAACAGAATTCCTAACATAAAAGTTAATGTCTTGTGTGAATTAAGTGAGCCTGTCGATTATTCAATACTAGGTGATTGGATTGGGAAACAGATAGACCCAAAATGGAAACTTGAATTTGGTCCAATTCCCCACATACATGGAATTAGAGAGTTCGATTTTGAATCAAAAAAAGCTCTTACTGCAGCCTCTGCAAACTATGGTAGTGCTTTATTATTTGTGGACTCTTTTACTAGAAACCCAGATAAAACCAATTACCAAGCTGAAATAAATTTTAACTATGAAGATTTACAAAAAAGATATAGCGAATTAGCTCCTAAAACTAAAGTAGATTTAGTGACTATTGGATGTCCTCAAGCTTCAATTGAAGAAATTGAAAGAACTGCTGAATTAGTAGATGGTAAGGAAATTCCTGAAAAACGACTTTGGGTTTTTACTTCTGCAATTAACTTTGATAAAGCAAAAAAAGAAGGATATGTAGACATTATTGAAAGTGCTGGAGGTATGGTACTAAGAGAAACCTGTCCTGAAGTAGTTCACTACAACCACGATAAAGTTAAGCACATACTTACTAATTCAATGAAAGCTGAACACTACTTGAAATCTGGCTTAAATTCAATAAATACTTCAGTATCTAGACTTTCTGAATGTATAAAATTTGCTGAAAACAAAAATTTAGTAACTGGCAAAACTGTAAAATCGATAAAAACAAAAAATAAAACCTTAATCACAAATAAGACTTTGAAAACTGGACCACTTGAGAGTTCAGGTAGAGGGCTAGAGTCACAGCGTGAATGGGATATTACAGGAGAAGCTCTTGTTACAGATGTACCAATAACTTTCTTGGGATTTGTAAACAGAGAAACTGGAACTATTGAAGAGGAAGGACATCCGCTAGATGGTATATCAATGGCAAATAAAATACTTATTTTTCCAAAAGGGAGTGGATCCACTGTAGCACCCTACGTTTTACTAGGATTATTCTATAACGGGAATGGACCAAAAGCAATTATTAACACTGACTTGGATCAACAAACTATACCAGCTTGTAGCTTATTGGCAGTACCATATGCACATTCTTTTGAGGATAATCCGTGTTTGGAAATTAATTCGGGAGATAAAATCAACCTAGCTTTAAAAGATGATAATGTATCATTAAGGATTATTGATAGAAATGGACATTAACTTAATTATTTTAATCCTGTTAGCCACAGTAATAGTTGGATATTTAGTCATGATTAATGTAATTTATTACTTGTCACCAACAGTTCCAAGAGATGTTTTTCCAAAAAAAAGATTCGGTAGAAATAATTGTACAAGAATAGCTGAAAATCCTAATAGAGGAGAGGGGATGAAACCATTAATTACGTTATCATCTATAGAGGAAGTTCAAGAAAATGCAAAAAATATAATTATTAACATGCCGCGAACAAGAATAGTAACTGAAAAAAATGGATTTATGCACTTTGTTCAAATTACACCTTTATTCAGGTTTTACGATGATATTTTTGTAAAGTTGTTCACCGAAGATGGAAAAACAAATATTTGGCTTCAAAGTCAATCAAGATTAGGCCTGCATGACTTAATGGTAAATGAAAAGCGGATTAAGCATATATATTCTAAATTAAAAGAACTAACGTAATTTGTCTTTAATGTAATTTTTCATTCGAGGTAGTATTTTTCTAGATTCCCAATAATCCTCACATTCTTCAGAAAGTAATTTGATTTCTTTCATGACTTCATCAGTAAATTCTCTTAGATTTTCTTTATTAGATTCCGAATTTGGGAAATACATTGGTTCTCCAAACTTGTAATAAAATTTCCTCCAAGGTCTTGGTACTCTTTTAGACACTGGCCACACTCCATCAGTTTGCCTAATTGCAACGGGAACTACCGCAGCACCTGTGTGAGCTGCAAGTCTGGCTACTCCTGTTTTTCCTTGTGCCATTTTACCATCTTTTGATCTTGTACCCTCTGGAAAAATACCAATAGCTCCATCCTCTTCCAATATCTTTATTGCATTCTCTAAACCTTTAACTCCTCCAGCTTCTCTATCTACAGGAATTACTCCAACTCTCTCAAAAACTAAACGTCTAATTCGACCGTCAAAGTGCTCCTTTTTTGATAAGTATGAAACTGGCCTTTTGACTGCTGTCATTATGAATGCAGGATCTATGTGAGAAAGATGATTAGCTGCAATTATTAGAGGGCCATCTACAGGTATTTTATCTCTATCGAGGTACCTAGGACGAAACATTATTCTCAAAAACGTACCCAACGTTAATCTCGTTGTTGTGTAAGATAATGGAGTACGCTTTGACATTAATTTGTCAATAGAAGGTAGATAATATAGTACTTTGTTTTTTTAAATCAACGATTGTTCTTCTAAAATTACAGTTTGTACATCTTTTAATGAATTTAAGCCATCTTCAACTTCTGTAGCAAAGCCATCTCTATCGATTCCTAT
>JAERSJ010000141.1 GCA_016845825.1 Methanobacteriota archaeon | reverse complement strand
TGTCAACACAATGTGTTTTAAACGATGATGAAATTTTCGTCGTCACGATAGACAACACCCCTTCTTTTTACACGAAAAATATAAAAGAAGCGAAGAAATGCATATGGGAAAATGCACGTAGAAAAAGGTTTCTTTACAATGACCATAACACGTATGTACGCGAGAAAGACTCATCGACCGTACAGTTAATGGGATATTATCGGTTTTTTATTATATCATACGAATACATAATATCTGAATTCCAAATTCACACAGTAAATAGAATAAATAACACAAAAACTTTTTACCATTCACCGCCTGACGACGTTTTTGCAATTGGTCAAGATGATAAGAAGGCTGAAGATAGTGGAATAGATGAAGTGTTTAGCGATGATGACGACGAGGAAGTAGTTAAGCATGAATCACTAGTTGAAACCCCTCCTCCGGAAAACGAAACTGAACCAGATGGTGCAAATGTTTTAGACAACAAAGACAATAATTGCAAAAAAAAGACAGATAATTGGTTCTTTTCATATTAATATTAATTAAACGCGAACCATCCTTTCCGCAGCGCCGATACGAATAGTCGACGGCGCCTCAAATATTTATTATAATAAAAATTATCTACTATAATAAATGAAGTTACAATTACAAGATCAGATTTGTTTTCACGCTAATCTACACGATTCATTGAATGATAAAAAAGCCCGGTTGATTAAGAATAATACATTAAGTACAGACCGCCATAAAACAATACAGGGTCATTCTAAACAAACTGAACATTCTCATCAGCTAGTTCTGTCAAATGATCAACAAACTAAATTGCATGGTGTTCAGTGTAATCGTAATCCGCTGAAGTTAGAATACATTGAAAGAGCCAAATGCGAGGCAGCCAAGTTTCAAAATACCCATAACGAACAAGTTAGCGTATGTTTTATCAAACCTAAAGATTCATCTGATGAGTTATTGGGTGTTCATTTGCATTCGAGTAATCGTTCAAACTGTGTTCCGAAAAATTTTAAATGGGTAAATTTTAAAAAACCTGCCGATGACCCCAATAACCATAGGACCCTTACGTCTGATGCATTTACTAGCAAAGGTTATTATCCTTTCTGTTTTAATTATGATAAAGGGACTTTTGAATTCGAAAGAGAAGGAAGAATGCCGTTTAATTCCAATAAATTCCAAAGCTGGCACGCCGATCTGAATCGTAATGATTATTATGGGCCAACCCTTAATCTGGAACGTAATCCTTTAAGAACAGGGGATGGCGGCTGTTCACAGTATGCTGTTATTATTTCGGGAGGGTTAGACGAACATAACAACCGCGAAGACTATTTTAAGAATGTGACAACTTATGCTAACTTTTTACTAGATTCGGGTTATTCTACGATTGTTATATTTTATGCTGGAGATGATGCCCTGGCACATATGCAAGAATTTTTCGCCAAAGAAGATTCGGTGGACGTTCGCGGTGCTGTCAAGGATGACATTTCAAAAACAATTCAAGAGTTGTGTAAAGAACTTAGTGATGCTCAAAGTGAAAAAAAAGGATTTTCTGTTTTTATAACAAATCACGGAATTAAAAATGAAAGCGACGCTTCTAACTCATCAATTCCTATGTGGAAAACAGATACTGTTTATTCGGCGGAAGACTTATATGCAGATTTAGAACACTGTAATAACCCGGATATACAACTTTTAGGGGTTTTTGATCAGTGTTTTTCGGGAGGTTTTGTGCAACAATTTGCAATCGATTCGTGCGAAATGAGACCAGACAAGGATGAATGCACATACAGAAGAAGAAATAATTATTGTACATGGCAAGAACCATCTGGTGGTAGACGAGGTAAATGCGTACCTACTGAAGGTGCGGTTTCTTTTATTCAACATGGCAATTTCTTTTCTTCTACGTCGGAATCACAACCTTCCTACGATCGCGAGTACTGTGCTAATTTAGAAGATCCCGAGTCGGGTTGGCATGGGCAAACTAATTTATGTTCGACAGACGGTGATGAATTATGTCGTAGTTGTAATAATAGCAGCGAACAATGTAATGTTTTTTCAAAACTTCATTGTGTAGCGGCAGGCACTTCTTTAGGTATAAACACTAAGTATCCTCAAAATGTAGATGATATATACAAATATAATTGCACATCTAAATACACTGGTGTTCCTCCCGCTAAAAAAGCAGATGGATCTGAAGTTGGCGGCGACGATAACAGGCTTATTTCTAACGCGCAACACACAGGTTCTTTTGAAGGAAGTGTTAATGTATGTGGTTAAATGTTAAATCATAAAGAATATTTATTTAAGACTGAGTAGTCTTAAATAAAAATGAACAAGAACGACGCAGCAAAACTGTTATCTGAGATGGGTATTAATCTCAGTGCTTTGGACCCCAAACAACGTATTCAGCTATCCCAGATGCTGAAGACGATAAAAAGCGTGAATGATATAACCAGCGAAGATATTAAACGAATTTCCAGGTTGTTCTCAAAAAGCAATAAACAAGATAGAACGAAAAAGATACCTCGAAATAGCAAATGTCCTTGTGGGTCTGGGGTAAAATGGAAGAAATGTTGCGGGCAAAATAGTTAGTACCCAGTGAGTTTATCCGTATACGAGGTGTTAAATCGCGCGTCGTGGAATTTCCAGTATTCCTTGCATCCAAATTTCCAATGTTTTGGAATAATAGGGGCTTTCCAGTAAAAGACGCAGTCTTGCCACCTATTTGTCTGCGTCGCCCCGTGGATATACAAAGCGCAATAATCATCCGTTAACTGATCCATTATGTCGCAAAATGTAGTAAAATCTGGGATGATCGATGCGTAATTTTTATAGAGAGATTCTCTGTTTTTCAGCAGCGGTTCGCGCAAAATAAAGATACCATCGACGTTCGTGCGAATAACAGGTTTCACGTCCATCGCATACTGTAAAGATAAAATATACAACATTTTCCAATGCCGGCCCTTTTTATACATCGCCTGCTGAATAGGTTTGTTGAAAATTCGAGGATCGTCCGTGCAATCGTCTAGAATAATAACTGCCCATGGGTTCGGTAAATGCTGAGACGCTAATTTCTGCCGTTTTATAAAATCCCGCAGCTTATCTTCGTTGTATTCATTAAAAACAAAAGTACTGGGAATGATTTCTCGGTAAGCATGATTGGAATCTTCCGACCCACTCATCGCTAGTCCAACTGGAAAAATATGTTTTTTATAATACAAAAGAGCTTTTATTAACGTTGATTTACCGGTGCCTGGTTTTCCTACTACAACAAGTTTGCAACCACCATTATAGTTTGAGTCGTTCATTCGACTAGTTATCGG
>JAERSJ010000140.1 GCA_016845825.1 Methanobacteriota archaeon | reverse complement strand
TCTTTTAACTCTCCTCGTTCTTGGTTTTTTAGTCGAGGATGGTTTCGCTTTCATTGCTTTTGTCATGTTTGTTAACTAGTCACCTTTGCTTTAAACCATAATATTAATAAATAAATATTGACAGTTATCACAACCCCTTTTTTTTCTTTTTCTTATTAATCTCGAACTGGATATCTGATTCGCTTATCCCCGGAAAAAAATTCTTTAAAGTTGTAACTTTCTTGTCTTCTTCGTCGATATCATATTTTTGCCGCCCAGCCATGATATTTTGCCATAATCTTCTGTATCGAATTATATCGGGCATTTCGATCATATATGTCTTGTCATATAACGTGTAAATTGGTTGTGGCGCAAACGTTTTAAACATTTTTTCATCAAGAAAAACATACCCCATTATAAAAGCGTATACATTTATGTATTTCTTGTGCTGTATTTTGTCAAATTTAAGAGTTTGAAGCTTTAATAACTTGCTTTTTATTTTTGAAAATTGTGAGTCGTTTACCATATCGTCTATAACCATGTTGACCTGATCTTGAAATTCATCTATGTTTCGTCGAAGTTGTATTCGGTCTTTATCCTTGTATGATGTTCCTAACATTTATTAAAATAATAATAAATTATTATTTTTATTATTTTCTTGGTAATAATTAAAATGATTGACATTAAATTTATATATACATTATCTGCCCTTTTAATTGCTCTGGTATCGGTTTCAATGAATAAAAATATCACAGAACCGTTTATCCCCGATGAACGCCAAAATCGCACCATATCACCTGTGTCTTATACAAAACCACGCTTATTAGCTCCTCTGCAACGACGACGCCAGCCACCATCAATACAAAGACAAAGACCTCAAGCGCGGGTTATCGAACGATACACCGCGCCACCTGTTGATTTCGCAGAATTACCTCTAAATGATACTGTTCCATACGATACGATGAGTAATTCATACACAAATTGTTCTACCAAGAACAATTACCCATCTAATAAGGAGGGAGTAAACCTTCCTGTATCCGACATGAGAGACCCAAGTCCGATGCCTAACGTTTATGATAGACATGTGTTTGCCACCACACACGCGATAGGAAATAAAGGCAAACTTGGTTGCGCCATACGAGGTGATCTTGTAATCAAACCCTTCAAAAATTTAGTATGGGGAAATGTGTCAGCAACACCGTCCCATGATCTAAGGAAAGGTGCGTTGTATCATATGGGGGGTTACGACGATTCTCATGAAAAATTGCGTGCAAAATTAATACAAGGAGAAAAAAAGAGAAATCCACTCCCCAGGCAATTTTTCTAAATCCTGGTGGAATATCAAATCAATAATCAAATCAATACTTGATTTGATATTTTACCAACTCACGATCTAAAGATTTAAAATTATAAAAAAAAATGACAACTGAAAATTTCATTCCTGATTTGAAACAAGAAAATTCACTTACATCACCTGAAGATCGAATTCGTGAAAATAAATGGACTCCCAGTAGCGATAAGCCAATATTATCAACAGACGAGACAGCAGAAGCAATGAGAGAGCTAAATGATGATGTAGCTGTTCGTAACTTCGACACAGTTGAACGTTCGTATTTTGACCCCCATATAAGTAACCAACATATTGGTCTTATTTCATTTACGCCGGCTAAAAATGCAACCCCTAATGCAAATGGCGTATACGGCTTTGCTAAGTTACGGGGGAATTTTACAACAGCTGCAGAAGCTAACCAAAGAGCTGAGTTTATTATACGCGAAGTGGATTCCTGTCATAAAATTTATCACACATTAGTAGGACGTCCTTTCCCGATAACGTGTAGTTCTAAATATTCAGCTAAAACGGAGGAAATAGATATCCGCACCGAAATAGATGAAGCATTGAGACAGAAAAAAAGGAGCGATAAAAAGAAAGAGAGCCAGATTATCAAAGAAATAAAAGAAAGAGAAAAGGAGTTGCTAGAAGACACTAGAAAGGATCCAGCCGATACAGATCCCTTTGACACCTATATTACATTAAAAGTGAAAAAAGCTCAGCTTTCTTGGACTTATTTAGAACATCTTAAAAAAATAGAAGAAATCAAGCCTATCATTGAAAAAACCCATAAAGATATTATAGAATTCGATAAACTACATCCCAAGTTTCAGTTAGATTATTACGATAGATATATCGAAGCGCGAAACGAAGCGGGATTGAAAACGAGTAGAAATACTGAACACGATAATTTCATGAAATTTATGGTCGAAGATGCTTCTTTGCCGGGAATCAATTTCGATGAAGTAAAAATAGATACAAACGGCGATGAGGAATGCGACGGTGAGGAATGCGACGGTGAGTTTGAACAGAAAGGGTCCGCTTGATAGCACTTGAGATATTTTGAAGGTCAATTTATATTAATATTACATACTAAAATCAATATATTAATATAATTTATTTTGAAATAAAATCATTATTTTTGTAATAATAACGTCAGAATAACAACACAACCTATACCCGCAACTACAATGGAATTCACGCCGGTGTGTGTGGATAACTGCATTAACACAATAATCACCACAAAAGCAACCAACATCACCATTACCCCGTATAAGTTCGCGCGTTTCTTGTGTTTTTTCCCTTTTCTTAGTCCTTTGGACAACCCATTTGGAAAAGAGTTCAATTTTTGATCATCACTTTCAATACTTTCGTTATATTTAGAAACTAGGCATTTTAAATTACCGTCAAGGCGACCAATCATTTCACCGGCTTCTTCAAAATGAGTATTTTGTTTTTTTATTTCGTCCATACTTTTGTTCCAAATATCAACGAATTCTTTCCGAGAATGAGATGATTCTTTTTTCAAATTATGGACAATCGTATTCATCTTTTTGCAATCCCATTTGGATATGGTAGATACACATTGTTTTATATCAACCAAATTGCCGTCGTGTGTTTTGCAGTCCGAGTCAAAATCAATAACCCTTTGTATACCTCTAAAGGCATCTTGGTATGGTTTTAGTTTTTTACTCATCAAATCCCATATAACGCCTGAATCATCAATAAAAGGCTTTAGGATATTGGCCGCACATGTTGATACTTTTTTCAAGTTCATATTATTTTTGTCCTTACCCATCACGCAATCATTAAACTGTGTGTACAAGCTTGTTATAAATGTTTTTGGAATTTCATCCATTTGGTTTACACAAAATCCGATATCGTGTGTTTTAGCGCAATTATAAAGATTCGCTATTTCTAGTTCCACATTTTTAATATTCATGTTTATTTATTATATAAAAATATTTTTAAAATAAAAAATTGATTGGTTACTATTTTTATTTATGAAAATAAAAAATGACGATGTCAACGAGAAAAGATATTATTGTTGTGCTGGATGAATCTGGTAGTATGTTACAAATGAAAGACGAGGTTATCAATTCTATAAATAACTTCGTAGAAAAACAAAAAGCCGGCATTGCCGACGACGGATCTACGTTTACCCTGTGGAAGTTTAATTATTTTGTTCAAAAAGTAATAGACGACCAGAATTTGCACCACGTGAGATATTTTAATAACTACAACCCAAGTGACATGACAGCGCTGTACGATGCGATTGGTATGGCTATAACCACTAAACTAGAAAGAGAAAATTACAAAGACGTTGTGTGCGTTATAGTAACTGATGGTCAGGAAAATTCTTCAAATCTTTACACTCTAGATACAATTAGAACACTAATTACTAAGATGGAAAATGACCATAATTGGAAATTTGCTTTTTTGGCGTCCAATCAAGACGCGTTCAAATCCGGAAACACCATCGGCGTATCTTCGCGCAGGTGCGCTGGCTACAAACATTTGCCCGGGCGATTATCTAAAATAATTTCTGATGTTAGTGATACTATCATGGCTTATCGCGTCGAGTCATCGCAGGCACAGGACACTGATTTAACTCTTGAGTTTCTTACCCTAAATTAAAAGTTATACATAGGGTGTTTTATTTTATTATATTACGCGCATAGAAATGTGAATTGTGTAAATGTTAGACGATAATTGCCGACTATTTGGCCTCTTTCTCAATAAACGACTTGTACGACTTATCCTTATCTTTCTTAAGCATTCTCTTGTCAAACTGGTCAATAAATCTATTCGTCTTTTGAATCTCACGTCTGGCGGATTTCAGGATGCGCTTTTGATGCCGATAAGGTATGGTGATATGTTTGTGGATCGACCTTTTTGTTGATCTGGTACTTTTATGTAGTTCTCGGCGGGTTGGTTTGCGACCAAACCAACCCGAGCCAGGCAAAGAGCGACGGCGGGACTTGCGCCGAGAGCGACGGCGGGACTTGCGCCGAGAGCGACGGCGGGACTTGCGCCGAGAGCGACGGCGGGACTTGCGCCGAGAGCGACGGCGGGACTTGCGCCGAGAGCGACGGCGGGAC
>JAERSJ010000139.1 GCA_016845825.1 Methanobacteriota archaeon | reverse complement strand
AAAAATAAAGATGCCAAAGGCTCAGATAAAAAAGTCCAAATTTGGATTCCCAAGTCTACAATAGCTTACGAAGAAGAAAAATTAAAATTACAAATTGAACTTTTAAAATTGCAAAATCATGTTAAAAAAACAGGTCAGAGGATAGTTATGCTATTCGAAGGCCGCGATGCAGCAGGTAAAGGAGGAACAATCAAAAGAATTAGGGAGCATTTGAATCCTCGAGGTGCACGAGTCGTAGCTTTAGAAAAGCCAAGCGATACAGAAAGAACACAGTGGTATTTCCAAAGATACACAGATCATTTGCCTTCAGCAGGAGAAATAGTTCTTTTTGATCGAAGTTGGTACAATAGAGCTATGGTAGAACCTGTAATGGGTTTTTGTACAGACGAGCAACATAAAAAGTTCTTGAAGTACGCACCTATTTTTGAGCGTATTTTGGTTAAAGAAGGAATAATTTTGATTAAACTTTATTTCTCAGTTTCTAAGAAAATGCAATTAAAACGTTTTGAAAAGAGATCTAAAGATCCACTAAAGCAATACAAGCTTTCTCCTGTAGACATGCAAGCTCAAGAATTGTGGGGTGAATACACTATGCGTAAGTTTCAGATGCTATTAGAAACAAATACGACCCTTTCTCCTTGGACTATAGTTCGATCAGACAATAAGAAGAAAGCAAGGCTAAATTGTATGAAACATATACTTTCCAAAATGGAATATGAAGGTAAGATTTCTGATGAAGAACTAACACCGGATTCAAAAATATTGATAAGTGGAATTGATGAGTTGAAATTAATGGAAGCAAATTTAGCTAAACCACACAAATTACCCGGTTAAAGGTCCGACTTCGTTTCCGATAAAGAGGACTATTGTAGCACTTACGGTAATCAATACGTTATCGTCAATAGGTCCGAATTCATATCTTTCTACAAATGTGGCTACAATGGCAGCTATAACTCCCCAAATAGGTAATGCAGGAGTGGACAAATCACCAAGATAATATCCCATAGGAATACAAACAATCGCCATGAATACGTTTCCAATAGGATTTTTGGTTCGATATCCAAATTTAATATTTCTTGCAATACCAGTAACTCCATCTCCAAATGCCATGAATAGTAATGGCATAATAGCCAAGTAAGGATCACCTAATAATTCCCATATTATGTATACTGAGACTCCAGCCATGAAACAGAAGTTCACGTCATTTTTATTGTCGTTAGTTTGGACCCAGTAAAGTAAGTGTCCCGTATAGTATGGGATGTAAGTAATAATGGTGAAAACAACTCCAATATATAATGCATAAATTGGTTCACTCAATATTGAAGGTGCCATTGCACCAATTAATCCTCCGCAGAACATATGTAAAATTTTTCTATTATAGTAAATTGCTACATTTTCTTTCATGTTTCGAGCCATCATAAATTCAAAAACCCATTTTGTACCAAAAATTATGAATAATCCGTAGACAACAATTGCAGCAATAAGGATAGTTTCATTCATAAAGTTCATTAGCAATGATTCTACTTAAGATAATACGTAAAAAGAGTAACATAATATTGTTTTATGCGTCCATTCCACCTTGCTTTTCCGGTAGATGATTTAGAAAAAACTAGAGAATTTTATACAAAAACACTAGGATGTAAAGAAGGTAGAAGTTCAGATAGATGGATAGATTTTGATATGTATGGCCATCAAGTCGTAGCTCATCTAGTAGATTCAATTGATATTGTTCAAACAAATCCAGTTGATGGAGATGAGGTTCCAGCAAGCCATTTTGGCGTGATACTGGAACAAGAAACGTGGTATTCTTTATCCAAGGCATTAGAAAAATCTGGTATTGATTTCATAATCGAGCCACACACCAGATTCAAAGGTGAGCCTGGCGAACAGTCTACAATGTTTTTTCTAGATCCTTGTGGAAATGCACTTGAATTCAAAGCATTCAAAAGCGATGATATGATATTTGCAACTGATTAACAATAATCAGTATTATAATTCCAAGTTATAGAATCGCCTTCTGCAAGAAGTAAACTTGAAGCTCCTAGCATTGAGGACTCTCCATTGTGTAATAATTGCCAATATGCACATCCACCTGCAATTCCATCTATTTCGTCAATGAAAACGCCAAATGAAGGGTGCCAACTAAATGTAACTTGGAAGTTTCCTTTTCCAGCTTCAAGAGTAGCGTTAAATGCTGAATTATCTCCTATAACTGTCACATTATATTGTACAGTAGTGATATTTGTGTTTGCAGTAGCATTTACTTCAGCACCATTATAATCTAAATTAACAGTTACGTTAGCGACTGCAAGTTCTTCTTGTTCATAAACAGTTTCAGTGATGTACTTTATTACTTCATTTGTATCGTCATCTTGAAGAATTGTAAATCCGCCCCATGCAACTAAATTGACGATTGCCAAAGCTACTCCAATTTGTACGACATTTTCGTTCATTAATATACATTAAGAGTTAGATTATTATATTTATTTATAGATTAGATTTTACGCACTA
>JAERSJ010000138.1 GCA_016845825.1 Methanobacteriota archaeon | reverse complement strand
ACCGGGGGGGATAACTTATCTCGATTGGGCCAGCTTGTCCACTAGAGAAAAACAGATGTTAATTGATCGTGTCGAAAGAAACATAAGAACAAGAGATCGTCTAGTTAAATTGGCTCAGGTAGGCGGGGCCCTAATAACGGTGGGTGGTCTTGCGGCTTCTATTATGATTCCAACTGCGGAGGCTAACAAAGGAAGACTAGATACTGCATTCAGCGAAGCAAAAGAAAAAAATCAGGAATTGTATACTGATTGTCTTTCAAAAATAAAACAACAAGGTTGCAAAACTAAAAATTGCACTATTTCAAGTGAAAACCAACCAGACAATGATCTAGGTTGCGGGGAAATATGCAGAGATATATATGCGCATTGTGAGGCGCAGATAGCCTTAAATGAAAGACGTGGTCAGCCCGGGATTTATGGTAAAAAGCAGCCAGCCCACAATGAAAAAAATAATTACTGGCCGAAAGCAGACGTTATAAATAGAAAAACTGGCGAAAAGCAAAGTATTTGGTTCCCTCAAATGACTAAATATGGCGACGAGTTAGCTTGGGGGAAAGAAGGATGTGGTCGTTGGTATTTAGATCCTGCTACTAATTTACCAAACTATGATTATGTATTAGATCCAAAATCCAACCAAACTGTAGATGAAAATTATCAATACCCGCATATAGACCCACATCCTAACTTAACTAATGTAAAAAATTCTAATTGGTGTGACGCGGGTACACTTAACAGCTGGTGTCCTATTTTTTCAAAAAATACTTGCCTGTCTATATGTGACCACCCAGACGCGGCCAAATCAAAAAATGATTGCGACGGCAATAAATGTGAATATCACCCAAAATCGGGGGATGTAGATGCATTATGTATTACGAAATGCGGCGGCATAAAAGAGCAAGATATTTGCAAGGCTAACAGTGGTTGCCATTGGAATTCGACCAAATCATGCTGGCCTAATCCAGACCTATTTTCCAGAAACGTAGCGGTTGATATGTGTAAAACACGTGATGAATCTAATTGCGCCGCCGCCGGAACGAACACTGCTGGTGTTCCCTGGTGTAAATATTCAACCGGATATTGCGTCCCTAAACCATGCAGTTTATTTGAATCTAAAGCTGATTGTGAAACGACAAATGACGTAAAAAAATGTTTACCAATCCATTACGATGATTACCTAACTGAAACTAACCGTGTAGCAGCAGAAGAAATATGTTCACAAGAAACAACATGTGGCGCCGCTAAAAGAGCAATATGTAAAGCTAAACCAAAGAAAGACGCTAATGGTGCTGATATTACACCTCCAACAACGGCAGATTATAATTGTATGTTTATTGGTAATGACAACTGCGCAAAAACAAAAGTATTCGTAAAACACTCCAGTGGTAATTTGGAAGATTACCAGTGTCAATGGCAAACAAATAGCGACAGTTATTGCGAGGAAAAAACATTCAGGGGAGGAGGGCACGGTAACTGCAATTGGAAACCCCAATATTCGTATTGTGAGCGTGTAAATTATTAAATTAGGAAGAAAATCCTTGGTAAATCATGTCCTTCGTTATTAAGCTTGTTAACATTTGTCATACTAGCATCAAGGCAGACAACGATTGTAAGATATTCAATTTGTTTCAAATTGAATACTATTATTTTACTTAAAAAAGACTAGAAAACCCTTCATCTTCTAAGGTTTTTTTCATTGCTGCGCAAGTTTTTGGTCCATACGAACATACTAATCGTTTATCTTCGCCCTCCTTTATCGGGAATTTATCGCGAGTGCACCATTCCAATTGCGAATCGCCGATACATTGGTCAACTGTATATCCTGTTTTTGGATACAAATTTATCGCTTTTTGACATTTGACGATAAGAGTTTTTAAATCAATTAAAAAGTCCTTCCAATTGCTGCCTACAATCTTTTGTTTAGCTGTAAACATCGCCATTAGTTCTGTTGCCTTCTGTGCACACTCGGCAGAGTTCAACACTGCCTTTCCCCATGAGCCTTTACCACATCTGTCGGCTGCTATACTGCACATATGACGGCGTGTCGCTTGAGGTAAAATTGACTGCATCCAAGGGGCATAAGGCGCAAATTCGCGGCTGGCCACATCCATGCTATTGACCATGAAATTGGGTATCACTTTTCTTCCAGGGGTGGACGTTCCTTTTATCATACTTTTCGTATCTTTAGAAGCTCCTGAACACGCCCAAGCTTGTAGATCCCCTGCAAAGGCAGGAGCGTCGTACGCTGATTTCACGCCAAGAGCTATATTGCACATTGTTCCAGCGTCGACCCCTATCTTTGCCGCAAGCGCTATAGCCGCTGGAGTATTGCCGCCCATCCAACTCAAAACACCCGCTATCAACGATCCGAACGCAGCGCATTCTCCTGCGTTTGTAATAAGACCGCCCATGAAAGCAACGCCGGCCACGACTGGACCTTGCATACACATGAAATTATGGATAGCTCTGTCTATCGCGCCAAGCACGCTGTCTATCGTGCCAAGCAGCTTGTGTGCGTTTTGCGCAAGACGCTGCCCGAAATCATGCGCGGCTTGCTTTCCTTTCTTTAAAGCTTCCTTCATCCCCGAACTGTCTAATGCGTGTTTAACTGGTGCTACAAACGCGTCTGCTTTTTTTTCCGCATGTCGCACCGTACTCTTGAGGGCATGATGGTGTTTTCTACCAAACCCGTCCAGCGTCGGTTTGAGTTTTTTTCGCAACCATGTTGCTGGGTCCCATTCTTCTTTGATCTCCATAGCGGGATGCCAGTTTTCTGTTGATCGATTATTATTGCATCCTAAATTACCAATTTTTGAATATCGTGACATTTATCATATAGGGAAAAATAAAAAATAAAAAAAAATTATGTATAGCTGCTATTTATTTAGCTCCCCTCTTTTTTTTGCATTTTCAACCTCGGCTTCGATTTTCGCCTCGATAGAACCTCCCGTGTTCGGCGCGCCGACGCCGTTGCCCCCCGCCAGGGTTCCCAGCATCGGGCCCATCATACCCAACATGCTCGACAGATCGGGCGGCGCGCCGTCCTGGTTCATCATACCCTCATTTCCACCCATGTTCTTCATCATTTCGCTTAACATACCCATAGGGTTGTTGTCACCGCCCCCTCCTCCGCCCCCGTCTGCGTTATTCATCTGCGACCCTAAACCCGAAACCATTTTCTGGACGGTTCCCATCAATTTCCCAAGATCTAACGACCCGTCTTGTATCCCATTGCCCATATTGCCTACTAAATCTGAAAAAATATCTGATTTCATGATAGAAGATATGGCATCCATAGGGTTATCACCCGGCTTCACGTGCCCTTCTACCTTGTTCATAATGTCGCTAAGAAAATCAGCTTCATCGCCTTCTTTTTCCGAAGACTTTTTTAAAATTTCGCGGGCTTTTCCAGACGGGTCTACCAACGCCGAAATAGTGAGAAGATGGTCCCATATGATTCGGGCTGTATCTGCGTCAGCTAATTTAAAAATCTTATTCATGTCTATATACACTCGCTTCGAGTATACAATGTTCTGGTCCGCTAGTTTTTTATGGTTTTTTTCGAGTATGGCTTCGCGATTAGACGTGCAAAATTTTCTAAACGATTCGATATGTTTTCGTATTGGTTTCTCGTGCGCTAAAGTCGTCTTTTTAATTAGATGGACATACAACTTTAGCGACTTTTGGTCCTGGCTAAAAACCTCGCCTAAGCAAGTTGTGAAATTAGAGATGGCTTTAAACGAAATTAATAATGTGTCAGATAGCATTTTTTCCTTTCATGCCATGATTTTAAATCATTTCTCTTTCTGTAATGATTTAAATTGCACTGCGTTCGTGTTCGTGGCGTGACGTCCTTGGAGATGAACACATTCAAGACACCACCTTGCGGGGCGGCGTGGAGATCAAGGGTTTTTTGCAAGTTGGTTGCATGTTTCTCGCATGTACGTAACTTTATCCTTGTCTGACTCAATTTCCTTTATATTATAACACTGTCTATTTGCTGTTTTGCATTTTTCTTCTGCTTGGTCGCATTTTTTGTCGAACGAATTAATGATATTATTTAACCGCATCCACATGGCGCCCTGAAACGCAATATAAACACTAAATAAGAAAAGAATTCCTAAGTATTTCCCTCCCGGAAACGTATCGTCGTCATTCCGCGCCTTGAGCTCGTTGTATGCAACTTTGTACTCCCCTGCCCCCCCGTGCAGCCGCCGCAAACGTTCGGACAAATTGCTTTGTACGTCTTGGCCGAGCTGGTGGACCGTCTTCTTAAGATTCGCAGTTGTACGCCAATCTACTACAATACATACTCCTAAAAGCACTCCTCCAATAATACCAATTCCCACATGTAACCCCCGCGCCCATATATAAGACAGTTTTTTGTTAACCCCCCATGATATAGCTAGAGTAACCGCTAGCG
>JAERSJ010000137.1 GCA_016845825.1 Methanobacteriota archaeon | reverse complement strand
CAATGCTTTTGCCTGCCCCACTGAAGTCATCCCCTCCTTGTTGAAGATGCCGGCCTTAGCTCCCTCTACTGCTCTCTCTGCTTTGCTGTAGAAGGTTGGCTGTGGCATAAAGCGAAGCCCAGCCTCCTCTGTTTGTTTCTGTAGTGCTTCCCTTCTTGGAGTCTCATCATCTCTGTAAAACTCCCCAGACTTCTTTGAGTATTCTCTCAGCTCCAGCCCTCTGTCCTCTAAAACCTTCTTTAGTTTTGGATCCAGATTTTCGGGGATGATAGCAGCTTCAAATTCTTCCAGTTGCACAGCTCTCGGAAACTTAGCCTCAAAGTAATCAGTGGGCAGATCCTTCAGCTTGTTCAGGAAGCCGGAAATCTTCTCAAAGGGAGCACCTTCTTCGTAGTAATCTCTAAGTGATCCCACGCCTCTTTCTGCAGCCTCTTGAAGGTGCTCAGAGAAAAGACCAAGATCCAAGTAGTCCCGGCTAAAGCTCATATAAGGCTCAAACTCATCAGCCAAAAGATTCAAATCAGCGTCAACCTCATTCTTCACTCTCTCCATAGAGATTGGATCAGTTAGCTTGCCTCTGTTCTTCTTGATCTGTGCAACAGATTTAAACTGAGGGGCAACCTTAGACCTCACTGACCCTGAGCCGTAGTTGAAGTTCTCTCCTCCCCTGATGTTGCGCTTCATAATCTTCACAACATTATCAAGAGTGTGAGGGGTGTACCTTCTGTTCCCGTCTGGAGTGAAGCCCCTGAATATCTTCTCCTCAAACTGCCAGCCTTCTCTCTCTGGGAGATCTTGAACCCACTCCTTAAAGTCTTTTTGAACCTCCGGCTCTCTCACAGCCTTTCGTATTGCGTCCTTAACAGCCCTCCCCTTCCAATAGGGTTCTTCGTCTGAAACTTTTGCAACTACATCGTCCAAATCAGGCAGCAGCCCCTTCTCTTTTAAGTAAGCAGCTTGCAGCCCGGTGTGATTCTCTGCCCCTCTTGACCACCCTCTGTCTTCAACACTGTTGGCCAGATCAATAGAATCAAAATCACTTTTCCCTAGAGCTTCATAAGGCTTCAAGAACTCCCTTATCTTGCTAGAGGTTTCTTTGGGGAACTCCGTTGTAATATCAGGATACCTTGGGCTGTATATGTCAGCCCCGAAAACCTTTGCCCCTTTCTTAGGATCTATCAGATCCTTGGAGGCTACCAGAGTGATGTCACCGTAGCCTTCAAAGTTCCCCTTGTTTGCGTCGAGGATTGCCATAGAGGGATTGGCTATCCCTCCCATCTTTAAGCTGTGCCTCAAGTTGTCTGCAGTGAGGTTATGCACTGCCACCATATTCTCCCCCTCTGCTGGGGCCGGCATAAAGCGAGCACCCTGCTGCTGGTTAGGCAGAGCCATAAAGTTCTCCAGTTGTCTCCGGTAGAAGTCTGCCTGTGACTTCATCGGCAGAGGCTTACCAAGCGAGTAGCTCAGTGACTTGCCAAAGTCTTCATCTAGCACCCTGTCCAGCCGATAGGATCTGATAAGGTTCTCCAGATTCCTGTAGGCTCTTTTCTTCTGCTTGCCGGTCTTAGGATCCATAGCCCTCCTTGCTGCAGCTATAGGGTTGAAGTTGCTTTGAGTCCCTTGAGCGTCCTCTCCCTTGTTGATATTGAAAAAGTCATTCAGGACGTTCCTCTTCTGCTCTGCAGTCTTCTGATCTGGTGCAAGCCCTGTGTCTCCCGGTCTACCGTTTTTGTGGTTTTCCAGATACTTGAACAGATCAGCCTCAAAGGCTTTCGCATCCTTATCCCAGAGAGCCAGTTTATGCCCTCCCTTATGCAGTGCCTTCTTAGTGTCATCAGCCCAAGCCTTTAGCTTGTTGTGATAAGCACCCAGATCCAGAGCTGTGAAATAAAAGTTCTTTGCCTTACTGGCGTGGAAGCCCAGAGGCACAGCTATCCTGTGGCTGCTGCTTAGGCTGCTGCTGTACCTCTTGCCTCTGCCGATTGCAGCGTTGTAGAGGAACTGCAGGGGAGCACCGGGATCGTCTGACATCATTGTGCTGACTTCCCTGATTATCTGCTTCTGGTTAGGTGTGAGGATATTGCTGGGGATCGTATCAATAGCATCCAACTGCCTCGGTGTTGGTACACCACTGAAAGATATTTCACCGTCACTGTGTACCTGTGCCGTCATCCCGTTGGGATCCTCAGTGTCCTCCAGAGCCTTCCTGATCAGTTCAGATCTGTCTTCCTGCAGCTTCCTGATCTGCCCTTCCGAAAGCAGCTCAAGAGTAACACCGTCAGGCATTAGTACAGGCTCACCTTTGTCATTCTTTTTAATGATGTCGGAACTCTTAAAGTGTTCCCTTAGAAAATTGTTCTCAGGCTTGCGAAGTTGAAACTCTACTACCCTACTGCCGGCCACTCCCTGCCCTCCTATCTGGAAGCCAGAAGGCTCTACGTCATCAATATACCGGGTTCTGTACTGCAGCCCTTCCCAAGCCCTCACATAGTCCCTAAGAGCAGCGTTTAGTTCTGGGCTGTTGGTCAACCCTCTCCACCTTCCTTTAGCGTCTTTCTCTGCAAATATATCAGAAGGTTCTCCAGACCCCTTGAACCTGATGCCTACAGAACTGAGAGCCTTCTTCATTCCCCTCAGTGTCTTGCTGTGTTCAGCGAGAAGCATATGATCCACAAACTTCTGCGTGATGCTTCTCTGGCCTGATGCAATCCCTCTCGGATCTGATCCACTCATCAGATACCGGAAGCTCTCAGCTTCCAGCTCCTCCATCAGGTAATTCAGTTTGTTTTGCTCTGCCTGCTCTGGGGTGAACTTCTCCTTGGTGACAGGATCCTGCTTAAAGCTATCTTCCCACTTCGCTTTCTGGTCATCAGTCATCTTGTCAGTGTACTGATCAGCGAAGTCTTTCAGGATTGTGTCCTTATCGTACAGCCCCTTGACTACCTGCTTCCCTCCAAGCTCCTCACCAAACAGGATTGTCTGAATCTTCTTCAGGTAAGGCTGAAGTACTGGCTGCTCCTGCTTGCCTTCACCGGCAACCTTTACCTGCTCTGTAGTGCCGGCGAAGCGTTTCATTGCGTGCCAAGCCTCGTGGAAGAGGCTGTTAGGGCCGCGCCAACCTGTGTTGATAATTATCTCAGGCTTAACCCTGTTGCCTATAACTACAACACCGCGAGCTGCACCAAACCTGTTAATAAACTCTTGGGGAGATATGAAATCAAAATCTACATTGCCCCGGCTCTCAGGAGTAAGAACACCCTCCAGCATTCTCACCTGACTCATCACCTGCCCCATTGTGTTTATGTCAGGGGCATACTTCTTGATACTCTCAATCTGCTTGGGTGATAGCCTTTGCCGGAACTGTTCCCAATCGTTCTGCTGCTGGTTTCTGAGTAGCGCACCCTTGGTTAGGAACCTGCCAGCTCCTGACCCTACAAAGCCGCCAGTGAGTCCTCCACCAAAGCCGGCCCCCATTACTCCAGCATCTTCTGAAGGAGCTGCCAGTGCCAGACCAACAAAGGAACCAGTTGCTGCTCCCTTGCCCAGATCTGAAGCCAGATTGATTGCAGGATCCAAGAAGCTGATTGTGTTCAACTTTTTGGCTGTCTCTTCGGTAGGGGCAACCCTGCTGGCTGCCTTCAGGATACCCTCAGTGCCTCCCGGCCTTCCAACTACCTCACCGATAGCCTGAGCAGTTTCTCCTGCGCTCTGCAGTGCTCTGCCGGCTGAAGAGATAGCACCAACCTTCTGCTCTACTGCTCCAGTTATTGCCCCAGCAGTAGCAGAAGAGAGGTCTCTGGCGGCAGCAAACCCTAGCAAAGCCCCAACCCCTGCAGCTCGCTGTGGAGTTTCTACAACCCAATCGCCAAGCCTCTCAACCTTCTCCCCGCCTTTCCTTAATGCTTTACCAGCAAGCTCTGTTGCCTTGCCCCCCAAGGTTGGGGCTGTCTGTATCGGATCTGTGAGTGCTGCCCCTGCTGTTAATCCTTTCCTTGGGATCCTCGTAGCTAATGCTCCAGCAACCTCTGGAGGGCCGCCGGCATAGCTCAATAGGGTAGCCACTTGTGGGTTGACTACCTTCCTAAATTTCTCGTCAAACTCTGGCCCGAAGAACTCTCCGATTATCGTCTGGTCGCCCCGTCTGGCTCTCTCAGAGATCTTCTGCATATAGCGGGTTCTCCTCCACCTATCCCGCTGCCTTCCCCGCATCCAGTTGGGGAAATCGTCTACCAACTTCTTACGCTGCTTATCGTCCAGTATGTTGTCGATGTAGTTGGCTGTTGTATAGTCCCTCTTGGTTGCATCTTCTACATAGGTCAACCCTCTTCTGGCGAACTCTCTCTTGAGCTGATCAACCGGCTTCTGGAAGTTGTCTGTAGTCTC
>JAERSJ010000136.1 GCA_016845825.1 Methanobacteriota archaeon | reverse complement strand
TAAATATCCAAGCCTAACTCCACAATCTATCCAACCATGTGCATAATTAACGGCTGCAAAAGCATCATCTCCTCTACCTTCGCTCAAGAAAAACTTAGCATCTGAATGATATGCATTGACCATTCCTAAAATATCTTCAGCCTTAGCATAATCTTCCGTTCCTTCTTCAGCAATTATCGAAACTTTAGCAACTGCTTTTGCAGTTAAATCAAGATATTTGTTTATTCTTTCGAGAGTTACGGAGTAATGAACCATGTTTCGTTAAAGGCATCTTTCTTAATTATTTTCGTCATAGGAAAACAATTTATTCTACCATAACATAAGAGATTTATGAATACTGTATTTTCTAACAAAAAAAATGTCTTTTTTGCCTTTTTTATTTTTACCCTTTTTGTGATAATGAGTGCAAATGCTTCTGCTGAAGAAATCGAGAGTACCCCTGTACCTATTCATCTAAATTTGAAAGAAAGCGCTAAATTTTCACCTGAAACCAGTGGCGACTTGGAAAGGGTCGCTGTAGAAGAAAAACACTCTTCATATGAAACAAGTTCTCCATTCACTAGAAATAAAGGTGACTGGAAGAACATGGGGACATGGGAAAGTGATTCTGTGAACTATGATACTCAAGTAAGTAACATTATGTTCAATTTATGGTGGGTTGAAGATACTAATGAGGAAGACTACGATGCAGCTTTAGATTTGCAATGGACTGTATATGTAGATGGAACTGAAATTTATCAATTTACTGATGAAGATGCAAACAGAGAATGTGATGATTCGCAAGGCGCCAGTAAGGAGGATCCTTGTGAATATGTTGCTACTCCAAATAATGACTTAAGTACTACTTTAACAACCGGACAAAAACTTTCATTAAAAGTGGAAATGAAGGCATTCCAATCAATCTACATATTTTATGATAACTTTACTAGAGATTCTGGAATGAAAGTTGAATCAAATGCATTAATTTTAGGGAATACGGGAATAAGTGGCAACAATATTTATTTTGAATTCATAGAAGGATGGTCAACTGATTGTAACGAAGCTATAGATGGAAATTTCATAACTATTTTAGTTGACGGTATTGAACTTGATAACGCTGAACAAAACAGTGGATATCCTAAAGTATCTGAAGGATCAAAATATATGCTAAATGGCAGTGAAATTACTTCTGAGAGAGTAACATGGGTTATTGATGATGAATATGCGAAATTAGATCAAAGCGTAATTAGCTTCTCATATTCGAAAAAGGACACCTCAACTACTACGCCCATTTTGCTAAACATAGCTGACAAATTAGTCGTAAATAATGTAGGTGGGGAAGAAGATGCAGGTTTGTTATCTGGTTTTGGATTTGTAGTAGTAGTCTCAGCTCTATTTTTAACTAGTTATATCAGAAGAAAAGTTTAATAAAGAAAACTCGAAATGATAATCTCCCATGAGACAAATATTAGTCTTCACAGCATTGGCAATCGCTGCAATGTTTATGCTAACAAGCAACGCCTCTGCAGAACCGGAATATGAAAATCCTGATTTACAATTAAAATTTAACTGGAAAGAAGAAGGCGATATGCTGTCTCCGCAAACTAAATTACCAAGCGACCCTGAAGCTACAAAAACTGTTCAGGCTCAATATAACAACAACTTAGGATTAGTAAGGTCAGATAGACAACCTGTAAACGTAGGAACATGGACAAGTGACCCTGTAGAATTTGGTTTAGCAATTAGTATCAATTCATTTGATATCTGGTGGGAAGATACTGAAGGAAGTGATGACTCCTGTGAATGGACTATCAAAATTTTAGTAAATGATCAAGAAGTAAGCGAAGATGTAAGTGGATGTCAACATGATGGTGATGGTATTGCAAAGGCAACACACAATCTAGCAACGGATGTCACACTAAATACTGGAGATACTTTAGGCATGAATTTAGTATATGAAGGATGGGACGATATCAAAATATATTATGACAATTCTACATATGATACTGGCCTAAACATAGTTGGTAAACATAACTTCTTTTTTGCACCAAGCTGGTCTGGATCAAAAGTAACTATAGAATTTGCTGAAGCATGGCCTGTTAACTGGGACACTAATCTTGATGGTGGATACATTATGCTTATGGGCGATGAAATGTACATGGCTGATAATTCAAAAGCTAGTATCTCAGAAGGCAATGAATATACACTGAGTACTGCAAACGGAAGTGCTGATGTAACTTCAACAATTATTACATGGAATGAAGTTTCTGGTAACGGAATTAGGCTACTGATGGATTACAATACCTTTGACCATACAATTGGAGGAAACAATACCAACGGAACTGCTGGAACTCCTCCACTTCTTACTTTAAATCTTCAAAAAGCTAGTGGATTGCTAGGCGATGACGGTGGATTACTAGGCCTACCTGGATTCGAACTTATGATAGCTATTCCTGCAATAGCATTCGTAGCTAGAAAATACCGCTCTAACTAAATGAAAGCATTTTTTCAATTGGCTTAGCTGCCTTAGAAATAATTTCATCAGATAAATTTACTTCCCACTTGGATAAATCTGAACCTGAATCAATAGCTTCCAAAATTGGCTTTATTTTATCGAGTGAAATTTTAGCCATATGATTACACCTTACCGAACAGGCAGTTCCGAATTCTACGGTTGGAAACTCTTCCATTAAATTAGAAGTTAACTCACATTCTGAAGCCACATAGGCTTTCTCTAGAGTTCCTTCTTTGACTCTAGCAGCAATATGATTTCTAATCTGAGTCGTACTGCCATAGTAATCAGCTTCTTGAAGAACTTCAGGTTTACATTCCCAATGAACATAAAGCATTCTATTCGGATGCCCCTTGATCAATCCAAACGATTCTCTCATTGCTGTAATATCTTGTAATGAAAATTTTTCATGAACTTCACACACTGCACCTTTAGTTTCATTATTCTTTCCAGGATAGATTATTTTCTTTTCTCCCTTTAAAACGTTCTCAAGGTTCTGAGCAAAAAATAAATCAGGTACAAAAATCAACTCGTCTCCAGGCATTTCCATTGCAATTTTTTCAGCGTTTGCAGAAGTACAGCATACATCACATTCGGCTTTAGCGTCTGCGTAACTATTGATGTAAATCATTACAGGGACTCCGGGATTTTGGGCTTTCAACTCTCTAACTTGTTCTGCTCCGAAATCGTCTGCTAATGAACAGCCTGAATTTTTGTCTGCAATGAGAATCGTCTTGTTTGGATTCAATACTTTAGCTGTTTCAGCCATGAACCTTACTCCATTGAAAATAATAATATCGGAATCCGTTTCAACTGCTTTCATACTCAGAGCTAACGAGTCTCCTTGTTCCTGCTCTGTGGATAAACCAAAAACTAGAGGTTCCATGTAATTATGTCCTAACATAAACACATTATGCTTTTTCTTTAATTCTAATATTCTGTGAACTGTAGATGCGTGCATCTCAATATCTATTGGAGTTAATGTAGGATTATTTCTAGAATAAATTTGAGATTTTACTTCCTCTAGGGTAAGGCTATCCGAAGCTTTAGGAGCACTCAACATTCTTATCTGTAACAACGTACCATCTAGGGATATAAATTTAATGTTCTAATGGCCATTAGGAAGTGACTTTTATATAGGACTAATTTGGTCCAAATACTCTGAGGTCATTCGCACTGACATGAAAATAAACAAGCTAACAGATTACTCAATAGTAATTTTGACCAATATGGTCATAAAAGATGAGAATGGAATGCACACGTCTAAAGAACTTTCAGAATTTTCTGGAATTCCTTTGCCAACTGTTACCAGAATACTAAAAATGCTATCAAATGAAGGATTGCTAGAATCACAACGCGGTGCACAAGGAGGGTACTCTCTAACGAAAAGCCCTACAGATGTTTCTGTTGCTGAGGTAATTGAGGCAATGGAAGGGCCAATTGCACTAACTGAATGTGCCAGTGATGATTGTGGATGTGCTTTCGAGCCCAGCTGCGCAGTGGGCAAACCATGGCAGAAAATTAACAAAGCTGTGAATAATGTTCTGCAAAATATTAATTTATCTGAAATGAGCGTAAAAGATGAAAGTCAAAATTTACTAAAATTAACTAATGTAGAGGAGATGAGCTTTTGAAACAAGATTCCGAAACTGAAATGCTGAAAGAATATTCTGAACAAGAATACAAGTATGGATTTGTAAGTGACATTGAGTCCGAAACTTTACCGCCTGGTTTGAATGAAGATACGATTAGGTTCATATCAAATAAGAAAGGAGAACCAAAGTGGCTAACTGATTGGAGACTCAAAGCCTTTGAGATGTGGAAAAAAATGAAAGAGCCGCATTGGGCAAACATCGAATATCCGCCAATAGACTATCAAGCAATTAGTTATTACTCAGCTCCAAAAAATTTAGACGATGCCCCTAAAAGTTTAGATGAAGTAGACCCTGAATTAATAGAAACTTACAACAAACTAGGCATTCCCCTTCAAGAACAAGAAATACTTGCCGGTGTGGCAGTTGATGCTGTCTTTGATTCAATGTCTGTAGCAACCACTTTCAAAGATCGTTTGGCTGAAAAGGGAGTCATATTCTGTTCGATTTCTGAAGCTGTAAAGGAGCATCCTGAACTTGTCAAAAAATATTTAGGATCTGTAATTCCTAGAAATGATAATTTCTTCGCTGCATTAAATTCAGCTGTTTTTACAGATGGGTCATTCTGCTATATTCCACCAAACACGAGATGTCCTATGGAATTGTCCACTTATTTTAGAATTAATGAGCAAAACACGGGACAATTTGAACGAACGCTCATTATTGCCGATAAAGGCTCACATGTTTCATATTTGGAAGGCTGTACTGCACCAAAAAGAGATGAAAATCAATTACACGCTGCAGTTGTAGAGCTTGTTACGCTAGATGATGCTGAAATCAAATACTCAACTGTTCAAAATTGGTATCCTGGAGATAAAGAAGGGAAAGGTGGAATCTATAACTTCGTAACTAAGAGAGGAGCCTGCAGGGGAGATAATTCAAAGATAACATGGACTCAAGTAGAGACTGGTTCTGCAATCACTTGGAAATATCCTTCATGTGTTTTGCACGGAGATAATTCTGTAGGTGAATTCTATTCTGTAGCATTATCTGCACTAAAACAACAAGCCGATACTGGGACTAAAATGGTTCATATCGGAAAAAATACTAAAAGTACCATTATCTCAAAAGGAATTTCTGCTGAACGCGGGCAGAATACTTACAGAGGGCAAGTTATGATTAACAAATCTGCGACTGGCGCTCGTAACTATTCTCAGTGTGATTCGCTATTAATTGGTGACAAATGCGGAGCGCATACATTTCCATATTTGGATGTAAAAAATACAAAATCTCATATCGAACATGAAGCATCTACTTCTAAAATCGGTGAAGACCAAATATATTACTGTAAACAACGTGGAATTTCTGAAGAAGATGCCATTAATCTAATTGTGAACGGCTTCTGTAAAGAAGTGTTTAAAGAATTACCAATGGAGTTTGCTGTCGAAGCTCAGAAACTCCTTGAAGTGTCACTCGAAGGAAGTGTAGGTTAAATATGTTAAAAATAAAGAATTTACATGCTAGCGTAGAAGAAACTTCTATCTTGAATGGAATAGATCTAGAAGTCAAAGCTGGGGAAACCCACGCTATTATGGGGCCAAACGGATCTGGAAAATCAACATTAGCTCAAGTGATAGCCGGACACGAAGATTACGAAGTTGAGAAAGGAAGTGTAGAATACCTAGGAAAAGATTTACTTGAACTAGATGTCGATGAAAGAGCTTGTGAGGGTATATTTCTAGCATTTCAGTACCCTGTTGAGCTACCTGGAGTTAACAATACTTATTTCTTAAAATCTGCTTTGAACGCACAAAGAAAGCACCGCGGAGAAGAGGAAATAGATGCAATGGATTTTATGGATATAATTAGTGATAAAATAAAGCTGTTAAATCTAAAAGAATCGTTACTAAAAAGACCTGTAAACGAAGGGTTCTCAGGTGGTGAAAAAAAGAGAAATGAAATTTTCCAAATGGCAGTCCTTGAACCTAGATTAGCATTATTAGATGAAACTGATACTGGATTGGACATTGACGCCTTAAAAATTGTAGCAAATGGAGTAAATGCTATGA
>JAERSJ010000135.1 GCA_016845825.1 Methanobacteriota archaeon | reverse complement strand
GAAACAATAGCTTCTATATCTGAATCTGGAGATTCTGGCATCAATCTGTATTTTAGAGCAACTTCACCCATAATTAATGTAGCTAAAAGGGGCCAATTAATTAATTTGGGCATCCAGAACAAATATTATTACTACTGATTAACATCATTATTTATGGAAGAACCTGAATTGCGTATCGGAGGTTGGGTTCAACAAAAAAAACGAGGTAAAATTAGAAGATTATTTAGCTTTTTACTTATCATAACTGTAGGATTAATAGTTGGAGGTCCTGCACTAGTTAGTTACCATAGCGTAAATATTGACGATGGCTCACTTTATTTAACTGCAGGAGTTTGGAATGGACCTTTTGAAAACGAAAATAGTAAAGAATTTAATGGACATTTAAAAATATCAAAAGAGACCTATGAAAGTTTAGATGGTGAATCAGGAAAACTAATTATCTTATCATTAAGTTCTTTACTTAATTTAGAAAATTTAAATTATCAAAATATAGTTGTTAACAAAGTAAAACAGCAAATGGACAAAGAAGGACTAGAACTTCAATCTAATGGAAACATTCTTACCGAAGTAAATCCTGTTCTTCCTTTCGGGACTTCTATATATCAGTGGACTGCTAAAACGACTGAAGATTCCATTTTTTTCAGCTCAGATTATGATGGTGAACTATTTGTTAAAGTATATTCATGGAGTCTTTGTACAGGCCTAATGGAAGAATTTGACTGTCACGCAATTATTAGTATAGCAATTGGACTAGCCCAAAAGGATATCGTACAAGCTACTGACCTAATCGAAAACGTGAGACTCTAAAATGTTCTGTCCAAAATGTAAAGCCATGCTCGTTTTAAACCGAGCAACCGGTCAAAGAGAATGCAAAAGACCTAATTGTGGATACTCTGAAGGAAAAGGTGAAACTAAAATCACAAGTAGGGAAATGGAAAAAAAGGAAATTGTAGTAACTGAAGGTTTAGAAGGAACGCTGCCTACTGCAAAAATTATTTGTGAAAAATGCGGCCACAATGAAGCCACTTGGGTGATAAGACAAACCCGAGCTGCAGATGAACCATCAACAAGAATTTATCAATGCACTAACTCTAAATGCAAGCATAAATGGAGAGAATATTAGACAAACTTAGCATTCAATTCTAATAACTTATTTTTAAGATACAAGGACATCTCCTCTTTTAATTCAGAAGAATTATCAATGTCGTTAGAGTGACATATTAATTCTAATGCAACCCTCAACGATTCGGCCTCTCCTAACTTACGTAAGAAAATCATAGACAAATATTTGGATCCATCTAAACTAGATTCTCCAGAGTGGTAAATTATCGATCGTGTATCTTCTTCTTTCAGGTTACAAAGGTTAAGGCCTGGCATTCCCTTAGCAATTTTTGTAATTTTACTAAGCTGTAAACCTTCCACATTAAAGGAAGTATGTGATGTATTATCCTTAAAGTTTAATCTTTCGGATTCATGCTCTGACTCAGACAACTGCAAAGGTTTTACATAACAACCCAAAAAATTTGTTTCAATATCTCCTAACCAATCCGTGCATTTCCTTCCTACAGTATCAAAATATTGTATGACTAAAATAACTCTCGTATTTGCCCGACTCTTAGGTAAAAAGGAGAATGTAATGGGAGATGATTCTCCGGGCTTAAGATGATTAATTCTTATAACTCCTGAAGGAGGTGAAAGTAAATCTAAACCGCTGCCTTCGATCTTAGCTCTGACATTCATATTTTCTAACTTATTTTCTGAATTATTCAATAGCTCTAATTTTAGCTCAACCTCTTTTCTGCATCTAAAACGTGCTAGGTGCAAATTTATTGAATCATTAGATGTATTATAATCAACAAAGGCCATATGACTCTCCATTTTTTCTAAAATTACTTCACTCTTGAGAGAGCGGGCAGCTATATTATTGGAATAAGTATGGAAAAAATCTTGGACTTTATCGTCCACATTTCCCGATTCTAGCCAATTGATTATCAATCGATTAACATCAACTTCTAATTTTTTTAAGTCATTAACTGATTGTTCAATTAATTTTTTGATATTTAGAATTTCATCTGTAATTCCTTTCTTTGCATCTCTGATAAAATTTTTTTGATCAAAAATACTATCGTTCTTAATTTTTGTGAGATCATACCTTTCTAACTTGGATAACAAATGATTTGCAAATTCAGATAGATTGTCGTAATTGGAATTGTCCTTAATATCGCCATATAAAGAAAAATAAGGATATATGAGAGGAACCATCTCATCTGTTTGGGCACCTTGTAGAGACAATAAATCCATAAATTCAGGTAGCGAATCTAAATAATTGACATGTCGCTTATGAAGATGTTCTAGCTTAGTCCTTAATTCCACTATAGTTTTGAAAGAATTCTTAAGTGATACAAAATTACCTCCAGACTGTTCACTTACTAATGTGAAATTATCTTCTATATCTCCAATGTTTGACTCGTACAAAGATACTTTAGAAATTAAAGACTCTATATTTTCTAGGTTAAAGTTAACTTGATTTCTTAAAAAACCTTCATTTTGAAACCAATGAAGTTTATTTTCCGAAGCTATAACTACATCTCCGCCAAAGCTTGAAAAAGAAAAGTCTACTACTTTTTCTCTAGCATAGTATGACCACGCTTGTTCTCCATTTTCATCTAAAACATGAAAATAATTATTAGAATACAAACCAGTCATCATTCCTGAATTGACTATATTGAAATTACTCAAATCATCTTCAGAAGAATAGGTCCATAGTTCATCACCGTTCCTATCTTGACAAACCAATTTTTTACCACCCTCAACATAATAATTCATTAATGATTTATTAGAAAATTTAACATGACGCACATCAACTACATCTTTTTGCCATATGTGGTGCCCTGTTAAGGAAAATGATATGAGATTTTTATCACTAATAGAAATTCCTCCGTCATCTGAAAAAAAAGTCTTTATCTGACCAGATATTTCTAAAATTTTATTGAATGTATTATTTGATGTTAATG
>JAERSJ010000134.1 GCA_016845825.1 Methanobacteriota archaeon | reverse complement strand
AATACATATCCTCCACTTGAAGATTCACTTGCTGATAAAATATTCAGTGTGTATGTGTATGTTCCAGGTAAAACTTCTCTTGCAATTACAGCTAAAGCTCCCCAATCTAGGGTTTCACCAGCTTGAACTTTTAATGGATATAATTTAGTATCAGATGGAGAAATAGCAACTCTCCATTCCTTACTATTTTCATCAAAATAAAGATCAGTATCTTTAGTTCCGTCTGGCATAATCAATTCAAGCGCCACATCTACATCCACAGTTCCTTTGTTTTCAATAATAAAGCCAGTAGATGCAGTTTGTATTTTAGAAGCTTCAATAGTGATTTCAAAATTTGCTGAATCTAAACATAGGTTACTCAAATCAGCGAAGCAAAGAGAAACATCTTGAATTTCTTCAATTGGAGTTTGTACGACAATATTTGATATAGATTTTGCTAATTCATTACCATTGCCATCAAAAATTAATATTTCTAAGCGATATGTTGCATCAGATGTCCCTAATGGAACATTTACAGTTGCACTTACAATTTCAGCTTCATCAACATCTAAATCAAATGTTGCAGGTTCTAACACAACCCAGCTTCCAGCTTGACTTTCAGCAACTACTTCTATAGATTGTTTTCCATTTCCGTCACTCAAAATATTAAACATGATAGTGTCAGATTCACCGGGAGCTATTGTTCTTAAGCCAGATCCTTCTCTTCTTAGAGTTACACCCGTTTCTAATTCTTCTACAGATACTCTGATTGTTTTATCGTCTTTTGCAGTTTCGTCACCCCTTGAAGTTGCTTCAACTTCAATATACACATTTCCATCATCTTGGTCATCAGGAATTGAGATTATTCCATTAACAGTAGTTTCACCATCAGCTCCAATAGTAATTCCGTTTTCTTCAAATTGGACCCATTCACTTTCATCACCTAAAACTTCAAGATCAAAGGTATCTGTTTCATCCCCGTTGTTGTATATTGTTACACTAAATTCTACATCTTGTCCAGCTACGGATTCAGTGTTTGTTGGACTTACAGCTATCTCCACTTCATAATTTGTAGGATTATCTGTCACGTCTATAGTTAAGTCTAAGGTTTCAGTAACGTCTCCGGCAGTTAGAATGATAGTTAGATCATATAAATCATATTCAGCATCATCTGGTATTGTTATTTGCAGTTCAATATCTTTGCTTTCATTACTTTTCATTTCCATTTGATTTGTCATAGAGCCCCAATCTTCAGCAGATCCAACCATATCAAGATAGAATGTATCAGTTCCAGAAGCTCCGTTTTTGATAACAATATTAAATTCTAATTTTGCACCAGGCTCACCTTCTTTATCTTGATTAAAAGTAGATATCTCAGGCAGATGAACCATTTCAACATCTAAATCAATTTCTTTATCATCATTTCTATGATTTTCGTCCTCTTTTGTAGTCTCTACAATAATTATGTATTCACCAGGATTATTACTTTCCCACTCCCATTCTAATGTTTCTTCTTCGCCTGATTCTAATGGTCCTGTTATCTGTTGATTATTAGTCCAGACTTCGTTTCCTTCAGAGTCTAGAATAGTTGCTTTAACATCAATAGCGGCTTGAGTATCTGAGCCATAATTCTTTATTATACTTGAAAACGAAATAGTAGAATTTTCTTTTGCGTCGTTTTCTAATTTGAGTACTTTAACTCCTACGTCGTCTGCAGCTGCAGAGGCTCGTAACCAGTCGAGAGCTCTTCCTACCATGTCCTCACGATCGTTGGAAGTATTAACCTTACCAAATGTAAAAGGAGAAACAATTAATCTGTAATCTCCATCATAATGTAAAGACATGTTGAAAACCTGTGCAGCATCATCCCAGTTTTCCATTCCATCTTCCATATCGTCAGATAAATGACTTGTGGTTCCTCCGTTAGAAGTTAATTCAACATCATCAAAATACCAACCTTCATAAGTGTCAATAACTCCATCAGCTCCAAATCTCCATTTTAATTTTACATCTTCACCTGAGAAATTTGTTAGATCAAATGTAGCTTGTACCCATCCTCCGGATTGTCCGTAGTAACCAGGTTCTCCATCTAAGCCGCTAACTGACTGAGCAGGATATCCTCCATTAGGCTGTATAACTTCCCACGTTTCTCCTCCATCAGTGGTAATTTGTACGTTTCCTCCATCGTAAGCATAGCTTTCACTTTCAGTATCATAGTAGTGTTGGAATGATAGCTGAGGACTATTTCCGAGAGTGAATTCATCTGAAGTATAAACTGAATAGTCCCATCCATTACCATATTCTCCGTCACCTTTGGATTCATCCCCTATCCACATCGAATGAGTAGGGCTATTCGCTTTTCGATTTGGATCACTAACTGTATCTACAATATGCCACCAATTACTTCTATCAGTATAAAATGCACCAATGGCTTCATCGTTAGGTCTTATCCAATCAGCATAGTCAGAGAAATATATGCTTGTATCTCCCATACTATATTCCGCATCGCCAAATATTTCATCTCCATCTACTCCGATTAGTGGATCAGGTGTTCCAACATTGTTTCTAATGTAATCAATCTTAAAATAATCATATTCAAAATCACCAGCCTCTCTTGGCCCATCGCTTCCGTTTAATGCAGTTAAAAATTGTTGCCCCATAATCCAAAGACTTCCGCCTTGATCTAAATATTCACTGATACATTCTTGCCAGTTAGTGATATTTCTTTGATTATGATCGCCTTGAGTCCATATAACTACATCATAATTATTCATTAAATCTAGTGTAGGATAAGGCCCCAGTTCACCAAATGAGCCAAGTTCACTATCATAAGGCATAGTGTAAACATCATATCCTCGGCTTTCACCATTGGTAAAATATTCTTGTAGAGCGAATTTTAGGCGGCTATCTATTTTATCTACATTATAGTAGTTGTTATATCCATTATTTTTACCGAAATTTGCATCGACTAACAGAACTTTGTCTCCGCCTTCTTCTGAATAATAGAATGGAGTTGCGGAGATGTCACTACTGTCTTCAGTTTCAGGATCATCTCTACTTGTCACAGTTACAGTAAAGGAATGTTCATTTCCAGTAGGTTCCAATGTAGGAGCAATTACAACTACGGTAAAGTTTTGACTTGAGCCTGAACTTAAATAAATAGAATTTACATGAGAAATAATTTTCCAATCATCTTCTTGTTCAGAATCTAAGCTTATGTCGTAATATCCACTATTTTCTCCAGTATTTGTGGCCGTAAAATTGAATGCTACAGATTCACCAGATAGTACATCTTTTGCTTGTTCTTGTACTGCTAAAGCAACATTATAGCCACTTTCAGCTATATCTATATTTTCTTCTTTTGGATTATTACCGGCCCTCTCATCTCCAGATAATAATGTTTCTACTCTTATTGTATAGGTACCTTCAGGTCCACCTTCCCAAGTCCATTCCAATGTAGAATTATCTTTTGATTCAAGTGTATCAATAGTTTGGGTTTCGTTGTAAACTTCAGTACCATCATCTCTCGTTACTGTACCTCTTATTTCAAAATCATCTTGATCATTTGTTCCAAAATTGTAGATTTCAGAAGTAAAAGTTACAGATCTTCCTGGTTTAGCTGTGCTAGGCGAATCTAGTTCTTTAGTTCCAACATCGTTAGGTATTGGCGGAAGACTATAAACTGCAAAATTATCAACATATAATCCCTCAAGTTGAGTGAAGGTATTAGATTCAAATCTGAGTCTGAATGAAACATCGTCTTCATACTCACTTACATCGCTTTCAAAATAGAGCCATCCATTTTCGTCAGCTCCATCATATTCGCTAGAGTAATCTCCATCATCTCCGGGGAAAGTTTCTAAAAGTTCCCATTCGCCAGATTGATTTATTTCTAGGTTAACAAAATCATTTGGACCGTCAATTGCAAACCATATCATAGCAGACACATATTTTTCAGCACCGTCGCCGATGTCAAATGTAGGAGATTCAAGAGAATCATTTAGAGATGCACTGTAAGTTTCAGTACTTGGGTTTCCTAAATACCACGAATAATCTCCAGAATAGGATTTGTTGCTGTAGTAATTCCACTCACTTTCAACAATATCGGCCATCCAGTCTCCGTCACCATCTTCAAAATCATCTTCAAAGTGAGTTTCAGTTCCGCTGCTAACTTCAATATTATCAATATACCATCCTTCGTAGGCTTCTACACTTGAATCTGTCCCAAACCTGAATTTGAATCTTACATCTTGATTAGTATAGTTTGCAAGACTAAAGGATGCAGTTTCCCAATCAGCAGTATCTCCTTCGCCAGAAGTTCCAGTATATCCAGGTTCATTGTCCAATCCAACTACGGCATCATCAGGATATCCACCATCAGGGTTGATTACTTCCCAAGTTTCCCCATCGTCTGTTGTAATTTGAACATTACCTCCGTCCCAACTAAATTCAGTACTATACCAAATATCAACAGACATCTGTGGATTAGTTTGACCAAGTGAGATTTCTTCACTTGTATAAACAGAGAAGTCCCAATTATTGTCATATTCTCCATCTCCCTTAGATTCATCTCCTACCCACATTGCGTGAGTTGGGCTAGAAGCTTCTCTGTTACCATCCTCATCAGTATCGATTAAATGCCATGGATTGCTTAATGATTTGTAATTAGTCCACCCATTGACGCCGCTTTCCATGTCATCACTAAATTCAACATCGACACTTCTCATCATTGAATCAATGATATCATTTTCTGGAACTTCATCATTATCATCTATTACTTTAGCTTCAAACCAAAAAGTTCCATAATCATCAGTTTCCCATTCCCATGTGAGCGTTAAGCTTTCATCTGGAGCTAAATCTTCAACATCTTTGTTTCCTAAATTTTCAACAACGTTTCCAGCTCCATCGTAAATTTTACCGCTAACTTCAGAATTCATTGTAACATCTCCACTATTTGTGACAATTACGCTCATTTCTCTTTCTTCATCTTTCTCAGCTATCATCGGAGTAACACGTGCGTCTTTTACTTCTAAATCATATGTAACATATGTATTGACTTTGATAATCTTCTCATTATTTTCTTCTTTTTCATCATTTGAAATTGTGGCCTTACTCTTTATCTGATAAACATAATCTTCATCATCAGGAGTGTCCCATTCAAACTCAACAAAAGCACCAGTGCCTGAATCCAGCGAAATAGTTTCAGAATCAGTAAATGTGTATGAACTATTCAAACATGTAATTTCTAATGAAACTTGAATACTATCCTGGTCTTCAGTACCTCTGTTTCTTACTGTAACATTTACAATGTTTTCAACGTTAGGTTCAACAGTCTCTTCATCTCTAGGTGTATTAAATCGGCTTAAACTTACATCATTTTCTAGTTGTTCAACAAGGTATTCAACAACGTTTTCCATAAATTCGTCCCTATCATCGCTACTCGTAATAGAACTAAAATCGATAGTCATGAATACCAATTTGAATTCATCTTCAGTTCTTATGGTTGAAATATTATAGTCTCCATTTGAACTTAAGACTTTTTCAAATCCACTTCTAGGATCAATATCATCTGCAAAATCTGAGCTTATCGCATCAGCATTGTATTCTATACCGTCAGAAATAGGATCATCGTCTACACCATACACTACAGCAGGTGTTGCCCTGTCATTATCGGCATAACTAACGCCAAGATAATCGTGTTCAAAGTCACCAGCGCTACGATCACCGTCTGATGTATCAAAATCATACAAAATATCCATTCCTATAACCCACATAGCCCCTCCATCCTCTAGATATTCTGCGACATTTGATTTGTCGTTATCCGTAAAAGTTACGTCAGTATCTCCACTTTGGTAGTCAGTTCCACATACCCAAATAATCATTTGATATTCTGATAAAACATCTATTCCAGGAGCATCAGCACTACTATTGACTCTTACTATATCATATGCAATAGGATTAGTAAGATTGTCAAGGGCATTGGCATAGTATGAGTCAGTTTCAGTCCTCGAACCACCATTATTTCCGCTGTTATCATCGTCTAAAAGCAATATGGGCGGATATGAAACGGCAATATCTTCGGTTTCCTCATTATTATCTTCGTCAGATTCAGTAATTTGCTCTTCTTCATCAACAATTACTTTAATTTTGTGAGATCCTCCCACAGCAGTCCATTCAGTTTCAGCGTCTGCGGTATTTCCACCGGGAATAGTTATTGTTTCTTTAGCAATAAAGTTTCCATCATAGTAAAAACTAACATTTGTAGTTACAGTAATTAGTCCACTAGTCCCCCCATCATTTGCGACCTCTGCGGTAATAGTTATCTCATCACCTCCTGTGGGTGAATCATCACTAAAACTTATCTCATTTATTGATAAATCAGGATCATTTTCATCAGCTAATGTGTTCATAGCTGAAAGTGGTAGCATCAGCATGGCTAGCAAGAAAGCAGTTATTTTACGAGACATATTTCTCCGTAGTTGCCTAGGCCGTATAGATATAAAGGTGTGTTACACCCTACGGGTGTAAATTCTATGCAATAATTTAGAACCACTTTCTAGAGGTTTTTTTTCGCTTCCTTTCCATTCATTTCCTATTTTTGGGAAGTAAATACAATTCTCTCCAGTTACGCTATCAGGTACAAGAGTCATATCTATACAATCCGCTAAATCCATAGCCTCTTTGTAAATTCCAGCACCCCCTATAAACCAAATATCTCCTTCGCAAGTGTCTACAGCCTCATCTATACTTCTGAAGCATTCCACTTCTTCAAGTGAACTTCTTGTTATTACAATATTTCTTCTTTCAGGTAGGGGCTTTATTGGTAAAGACTCCCAAGTATTTCTGCCCATAACTACAGTCTTTCCAGTAGTCAATCTCTTAAATCTTTTTAAATCTTCAGGATAATACCAAGGAATTGTATTATCTTTTCCAATAACTCCCTCGGGTGACGTTGCTACTAGTATTCCTCTCATACGGCAACTTTGAAAGGTATAAACGGTTCAGGATTGTAATTTTTCAACTCAAATTTTGACATTATAGTTTCAGTATCTTTGTCTAATAAATCCATTACATCTTCTAATGTTTTTATGCTTGAATCAATTTTAAGCTCAGGTAAAGGTTTTATTTTTCTCTCAGTCTGTTCTATCAGGCCAGGAATGTGGTCGTATTCTTCCATGCTTCCATCAGCTTTCTTTGTATATATGTGTGCATCAACTAAAGTATGTCCAAAAGTTCCAACTTTCATACCTGATAAATGCGCAAAAAGATGTAATAAGAATGAATATCCAGCAATATTGTAAGGAACTCCTAGGGCGACATCACAACTTCTTTGAGTCAAGTGAACGCATAATTTAGGTTCTCCGTTTTTACCATATTGAACATTAAAAATGAATAATAAATGACATGGAGGTAAACCACTAGTTTGAGCATTTCCTGGAGCCCAAGCAGTTATTACCATTCTTCTGCTATTTGGATTCTTTTTCAAGGTTTCTAAAACATACTTAACTTGATCATTGTATTCATCTTTCCCATGGATCGGAAATTTCCTCCAAAAATTACCATAAGCACTAGGTACAAATCCATCTTCATCGGCCCAGTGATCCCAAAACTTACAACCGTGCTTTTTTAATAGCCCAATATGCAAATCTCCAGACAAAAACCATAAATTTTCTACAACAATATTCTTCCAGGAAATTTCTTTGGTTGTCAGCAATGGAAATCCTTCATTTAGGTCGATTGAATAGTTAATATTAAATGCTGAAATTGTGTCGACACCAGTTCGATTTTCTTTTCTAGTTCCACGTTTTAAGACTTCACTAACTAAGTCAAGGTATTGTTTCACATCACCCTATCAAAGTGGCCCAATAAAGGCTTATTTCTTTTAGAAAATTATATATAATTTAGTGCAGTGTGTAGTGAATGCCATTTCGAATTATAGACCATGAGTCAAATGAAATTTTGCTAGAATCTCCACACGTCTCAGATTTAATAGAATATATTGATAAACATTCGGATGAGTATCTTGTAAAAGAATTAACAATTTCCTAAGCTTTTTACAATTAAATAATTAACTAACTAATATTTCTACGCTTTCAATAAGTCCGATATCGTTTTCTGTGACTCCACCTTCATCAGAAGTAGTTGCAGTAATTCTGACAGCGCCTTTTTTGTAAATCAAAATTTCTGGATAATGGCCAACTTCGCTGGCTAATTTAGCGACATGTTGAACGAATGTTGCGGCAGATTCAAAACTATCAAAAGCAAATTCTTTGCGCAGACATCGGTACACATCGTCATATTCCCATCCATCCATGCCCTTTATGGAGTTAGCGACGTCATTGTCTTTCAATACTGCACTCATTTAATACGTGATAATACGATGCTATATACTGTTTCACCTAATTCATTTATAAACATATTTTTAAGTGTATATTTGTGAGTACTTCTTCGCCAAAGGCATTTGGACTTCGTCAGGACTTTCCATTTGTCAGAATTTTTGGATTCTTTTTGTCTATATTTACAATGACAGTAATGCGAAGTACAATCGATAAAATAGTGCCAAGTCCTTACTATTCTATAACAAATAGAAATACTGGAGAAGACTATATCATTTTCACAGACGATGCTATTTGGATGTTAATTTTAATGTCATTTGTTATCTTTCTTACACTTACATTTATTATTCCCATAGTGCTCTATTTTCGTGGTTTAAGTAAATGGGAATGGGACCCTACAACAGTAGTATTTTGGCTAATAATTACTTGGAGTTTATCCTTTTTCTTTACAGAGATAGCTGAAACAAATTCTACTATCGAGCCTTTGTTTATCGTTTTGGCAAGTATATCCGACGGTTCTTTTGTAGTATTTGCGACAGTCTTTGTTTTACGAGCTTACAGCAATTATCTAGTTCCATTGATTTCTGATTGGATAAATGTTGGTAAATCAGACACGCAATATGGGCCATTGTTAGATATTCTTGGTTCAATTTTGATAATAGTATTTGGTATTACAAATTTCTTATCGACATTTAATGTTGAATTCGGAGTTTTAGTTGCAGGAGTAGGTGTTGTTGGTTTAGTTATAGCATTAGCAGCTCAAGACACCCTTAGTAATTTTTTCTCAGGAATTCTTCTTCTGCTTGATCAGGGTTTCAAGACAGGAGATATGATTTATTTTAATGATACCTATTGTTTAATTAGGGAAATAGGCCTTCGTTCAACAAAAATTTATGATATTGTAAACCACGTAATCATTATAATTCCAAATAATGCTCTAGCAAATCAGAACATATTAAATCTTACAAAGCCAGACAGATATTACAGATTGAGAATTGAAGTTGGAGTTTCTTATGATTCTAATCCAGATGAAGTAGAAGCTGCACTGTTAGAAGTTGCCAAAGAAAATCCTAGCATTGAGCACGATGATCCTACTAGAAAGCCTCTAGTTCGGTTCCAAAACTTCGGCGATTCAACATTGAATTTTGCTTTAGTCGCGTGGATTAAAAATGTTATTAAAATGAGACAAATAAATTCGGATCTTCATCACCAAGTATTCGCAAAGCTTAGAGAGGAAAACATAGTAATCGCCTTCCCACAGAGGGATGTTCATTTATTTCATGAAGGTGGTTCTCAGCCAACTTTTCAAGAAAAAAAATTAAATACAAATTTTGAAGGGGATCAAAAAGTAATCACCAAAGATTCAATACCTGATAAACCTAATGCCGTGTCTGAATTAGTCGAAGATTTACCCGATATTCTAGACGAGACCATTGATCTAGATACTGGTAAGGATGAAGAAAATATGGCTATGGCAGCACTTATGGATGAGCTAAATCTTCTTAGACAAGAAATGAATACAATTAATGATCAAAATTTGGAATCAGAGAACGAAGAAATTAAGTCTCTTAAAAGTCAATTATCACAAATGGAAAAGAGTTTTAAAGATAGTGAGAACGAAGAGATAAATGTACTTAAGCACGAAATCGATACTCTAAAAGCTGATCTAAAGGGTAGAGAAGATACTAGGCCAGATGAAAATATGGAAGACAGTAAGTCAAAAAGAAATGAAGAAGATTTGGCTGAAGCACAAAGATTAATTGAAGAAATCGAATCTCGTAAATTAGATTAGTTTATTCGTTATTTTCATACCAAATAGGAGGCATGAATAAATCTTCAGGTCCTCTTTCAATAATTGGCAATGACAAAATACTATTTTGATTAGCTCCAATTGTAACATATCCGCTGCTTACTGGCGATGGAATATAGTCATCATTTGTTTGCGTTATGACTAGTTCTAGTGCGTTTCCAGCAGGAACTACCACATCCAATGCAAACATTTGCATTTTAGCATTAACAGTTCCTGTAACCGTACAAGGTTGTCCACATTCTCTTCCACCTTCATGATACCTAAGGTCCATTACTCCGTGTCCTAAATGAATTCCTCCGGCAACTGCTAATTCAATGTATAAATGTCCTGAAGTTTGTCCAGGAGGTATTGTTACGTCTACATGGAAAGTGGGCATTCCGGAAATCCGAGTTTCATTTTCAAAAATTTCAGTTTCAAGTGTTAAAGTGTTTGTAGGTCCAACTATTCCGCTTCCCGAAACAACATTCAATCCTTCACCTATCGGTAATTGTAGGAACTCTCTGTCATTTGCTGGCCATGTTTGCTCAACTCTCCATCCGCCTAAGTTATCTTGCATTTCTACATGAAGTGCAGGCTTCATATTGCCTTCATACAAATAATAATTGAACCATTCTAACAAATCTTGAGCCCAGTCATATCTTACAGACATAGGGTATGCTTCAGCTCCTCTACCGGCTGACATTCCATTATGATCTCCAGGCCTATCGGGGTAGTGATGGCCCCATTGACCGAATAATCCTTTAATTTCAAATCCTGCTTGTTGTAATTGCTTATAGGCTGGAAATGCCATATGTGGATCAACATTCCAATCTTGCATTCCATGTATAAAATAAATTGAACCGTTGTAATTTTGAATAGTTCGTTCTAGGAAGTGTCTGTCTGTCCAGTAAGTATTGCCTGCGTAGTTTACCTCATCTCCAGCCAAATATGCAGCAGGGCCATTTGCGTAGCCTTCAGCATATCCTCTGCATACAGTTTGCCAATCCTCGCTATCTCCATCCCATCCAAATGAGCCGTATACTCCATTATGCATGGCCAAACCTCTGGCTTCCATAGATCCATTTCTCCACATTAAATCATGAACTCCTATTAATCCAGAAATAGGAATTATAGTTTTCAGATGCGGATTACCAAACATTGCAGCCTGCCAAGGTGTTGTTCCATCGTATGATTTTCCAACAATTCCCACGTTACCATTGCTCCAATCTTGGGTTCCTAGCCAAGTTACGGCAGCATCAATTCCCATCTGTTCGCTTAGTCCCATAAAGTCCATACAATGGTTTGACATTCCAGTTCCAAAAACAGAAACTTGGGCAACGGCATATCCATGAGGAACCATATTTTCAATTAAAAATTTACCGAGGCGGTTTGCAGGTGTTAATGCATCTACATCTCCATCATCGTAGTAAGGCCCGACGTCAGCAATTACAGGAATTTTAGTTCCGTTGGGGACATCAGGTAGCCAAAGCCCAAGATGAACTTGACAGTCATCAGTTATTGTACATCCCAATTCGCTACTTGGCAAATCAACATCAATGAATACGCTTTCGGGACCTAATGTACCATATTGACCAGACTCTAATGTATAGCTATATGATCCAGTTGTGTTGAAATTTTGATTTATTCTTTCCCAAACGGGAACAAGTCCATTATCATCTATTGATGAATCTTGCTCTAGAGTTTCATCACTGTTCATGTATAACAATATTGGCGATATGATCAAAATTGCCACAGTAATTATTGTAAAACTTCGTTCATCCATTATTACACAAAATAAACCTAGGTTTTTACCGATTTCTTTTTTGTTTGTTTCATGGGAGGTAGTTTTAATTTAGCTTGATGAAAAACGGCAAAAGAAACAACTAAGAATCCCAAAAGTGAAACAAGTGGAACGATAATTGTATCATATATATCATAATGTATTTCCTCTAGAGCAAGCGTATTCAAGAATGATAAAACCAAGTAGAGAATAGCAAATCTGCTTGCAATTCTGGCACCTTGTCTTCTCTTAATTCCGTATGAAATCCACATTGCTGCACCTCCAAGAAATAGAACAGTTGAGAATCCAAAAGATGCAAGAATGAAGAAATCAAATACAGACAAATCATGTACTTCTTCAGTTACTAGTAATTTCCAAAATTCAATTGCCCCTCCATAAAAAAGTCCAAACCCTGCAGAATAGTATGGAGCTCCCCTCTCCTCCTTGAAAGTTTTCCTATTTACTCCGATAAATAGGAAAATTAGAATAATAATGGGCGATACTAAGACTTTTGATGCATATCCAATGTCTTCATTGTAAGTATTAATTCCTCCAAGAATCATAATAATGTCTGCACCTGTACCGAGAACGACACCTAATCCACAAGCAATGTATAATTTTCTCTCTACTAGGTTTTCCTCAACTTCCTTAATAATCCAAGAAAAGAAAAGCATGGCAGGTACTATGTATGCCAGCATTCCGATTACATTTCCTTGAAATATTATTGAATCCATAATTAATTTCTACGTAGTAGTGTTAATAATCCTATTGATATGATGGAAAGGCTAAAACTAATACTTGGTGTATTTTCATTTTCCTTTTCATTTGTAGGGGAACTAACAAATCCCTGTAAAGTTATAGAATTGACGCGAACTTCATAGAGAGGTCTATTCAGAGGATCATTGGATGTAGGAACTTGGGCTGCGGCTTTCACTAGTTCCATGCCTTCTCTTACAACTCCAAACACAGCATATCCGGGGTCGTCATCCTGTGAACGATTCCCATTGTCTAATCCATGCTGTGGCCCATCACAAATGTAAAATTGACTAGAAGCCGAGTCAGGATCTACACTTCTAGCCATACCCACAGCTCCATTTATGTGAGTAAGATTTGCATTAGCTTCGAATGGAATATTTTCATCTGACCCATTGCTGCCGCATGAGGGGTCGCTTGCAGGATAAGCCCCAACTGCAGTACAAGTTGGGTCGCCTGTTTGAATGACAAAATCATCAATTACACGGTGAAAGAAAATTCCATCATAGAATGATTGATTTACTAAATTAACAAAATTGTTAACTGTCACGGGAGCCCAATTATGAAATAATTCTATTATAATATCTCCCTGAATGTCGTTGCCACCACCAATTCCTGCATCATAGGTTAGATTAATAACAACTACAGGATTTCCTTGGTAAGATTGTTCCATAGGGCTTGCCTCAGAGCTCCCATTTGGAACAAAAAGCATCAATATCAAAAGAAAGACAGCAATTCTCACAATATACGTATTTTTGGCTAGTTTATAGCGGTTTAGTATACAGTAACTATTAAATCTCCTTGAAAACTAGAATTGTATGGACATTAAGGTTACAGAGAATGCTAAATCGAAACTTTACGAGATGGGTGTATCGGAAGAAACGTTTCTACGAATCGGAGTAAAGTCTGGTGGTTGCTCAGGAAATACTTACGACGCAATACTTGATGATAATATGAGTGAAGTAGATGAAGTTTATTTCACAGATGGTAATCTTAGGATAGTTTCTGATAAAGTAAGTTCAGTTTTTCTAGATGGACTGACTGTTGATTTTTCAAATGATTTAATAGAGCCTGGTTTCAGACTTACAAATTCCAACGCTAAAGGGTCTTGTGGTTGCGGATCCAGCTTTAGTACGGGCGATCCCGCACCTAATGTTGACGTAAGCTTTACGGTGTAAAATGGTTTTGAGTCCAGTATCAATACTTGGTGGAGATTCGGTTTATTGCATCAATGAAGCACAAATGAATCAAGCTAAGCAGTTAGCTGAAGAAGATCCAGACTCATCAATTAAAATTAAATCAATGATTAAAAGTTTAGAATCAGACTTTACGAGAAATGAAAGGGCCGCACTTGCCTTCACAATAATTGATAATTTAAGAGAGAATAGAGATAAGTAGGATGGAAGAGTCAATAAATGTTTTAGGAAGTAAGTTAGAGTCTTGCTCAACAGATCCTATGACAGGTTGGTTTAGAGATGGCTGTTGTAACACAGACAAACGTGATTATGGTAGGCATGTTGTATGTGCAGTTATGACCGAAGTTTTTTTGGCATTTTCAAAAGGAGCAGGAAATGACCTTAGCTCTCCAGCACCGGGATTTTCAGGACTGAAGGAAGGAGATAGGTGGTGCCTCTGTCTTTCAAGGTGGGTAGAAGCTTACGATTCAGGAATGGCACCTTACGTAGTTCTCGAAGCTACTCACGAATCAGCTTTAGAGATGGTGCCTTTAGAAAAGTTACAAGAATATGCTTACAAAGAAGAATAAATTATTGATGTAAATCTTTTCTTGGGTCGTTATCAGTTCCCCAGTTTGTCACAAATTCTTTTGTTTTTTCGTACAACTCTTCAAATGAATCCCAGACATACAGTATTGGTTGATATTTCGTAACATCATATGCGAGAGTTTCCATTTCTTCAAAATTAGGTTTTCTATATTCAACCTCACCAGATGCACATGCATGTTCCATTTCACCAAAAGAAGATAACAATCCAGGCCCTACCGATTTAACATTTCCTTCTTCACGACAAGTTCCAAATTCAAGAACATACCAATAAACAGATCCAAGGCGATTGATTGCAGCTTCACTTTCAGTTCTCATATCAGCCTCTCCAAATAGAACATTAAGTTCAGCCCATTCAGGTACACCTAGCATTGCGGTGTGTCCAACAAGTTCGTGTACAACATCAGGTTCAGGTGTGTAAAATGGCCTTGATGAATGTCTAATGTATTGTGTTGAAAGGAAAACTCTATTTGCTAGAGCAGTGTGAAATGTTTTGGGATGAACTAAACCTCCAACAGGTTCTTGTCTGAATCCAGTCATTTCTTCCAATGTCTCACTGACTTCTTGTAATTGTGGTATTCTATCGTTAGGTAATCCTAATTTCCTTGCATTTTCAAGATACTGTTTACATGCGTATTTTTCATGAACAGGAGTAATTCTTTCCATAATAGCAGCCCAAACGGCATCTTCATCTTCAGAATATGGAGCATGTGGGATCTTTTTTGTTCTTCTTTCATCCATGGACATTTCATTCCATTCAAGTGCAATCTTAGCAATCTCATTTCTTCTTGATCTATAGCCTTCATCCTTGAATCCTGGATGGTCAGGGTCTAGTTCTACGAAAACGTTTCCACCAACTATTTTTACGGCAGAATTCGCTTCATCTGTTTCTTCACTTACTCCTTCAGATGGTCCGTGCATAATATATCACTAATACCCATATGAAGCCTCTAATAAATGTCTTTGTTTATTTTAGTTGAACTTAGTGATGTTAATGTTACTTATTTATATGTTAATGATGATGTTTGTTTAATGAGTATGGAATCGGAAGATAGGTCATTGAAAATTATAATGCTCATTTCTTTCATTGGTCTCATTGATGCGATATACTTGTCTTATTTACATCATTTAATTTCTCAAGGTGCAGGTTGTCCGACAGAAAATCTTCCAGGCCTTGATTGTGGTGTAGTCCTGGCTAGCGATCAGGCAAAATTATTTGGTATTCCAGTCGCCTGGTTGGGAGTTGTCGGATTTTTAATGTTAATAGTATTGTCCTTAGACAGATATTTGAATATGGACCTAGAGCGTACATATTTCAACAAAATTCTTTTACCAATTACTGGCGTTATTGGTGTTATTTTCGGTTCATATCTAACTTATGCAGAGGCATTCATAATTCATGAATGGTGTCCTTTTTGCGTAGTAGCTTTTGTTTTGACAATCGCAGCAACTTTTTTCTGCATAACTGAATATGGTAGTGAAATAAAGGAGTTAATTAACAAAAATGGCATCGAAGAGGAAGCGTAAACTAGAAAAAAAATCATCCAAAGATTTCAAAGATAAAATGCAAGCTAGAAGAGCTTCAGCTAATGATGCATTGTGGACCTATGGCCTTCCTTTAGCTGTTATTTTGGTGGTAGGGTTAGGAATATATTTTGCATTTTTCTATGAACTGGGAGATCCTAATGCTGAGAAATGGGAACTTGAAGACCCCCAATCTGGTGAAGTTTATGCCTCGGAAGATTACTACAATGATGGCCTTACGGTAGTCGAGTTTTTCAATACCAAATGTGGGCATTGTCAAGATCAGGCACCTGTTTTAAACAAAGTTTATTCAAATTATTCTTCTCAAGTTAACATGTTTGCAATTGGCGGTTATAAATTAGGCAGCGGACAAGATTCTGCAAGTAGTATTTCCAATTTCAAATTAGATTATAATATGCAATTTCCTCATTTATATGATCCTTCAGGTGAGTTAATGAGAGATTATGGTTTTAGTTCTTATCCTTCATTGGCATTTATTAAAAATGGGGAAATAGTTTACAGTCACTCTGGAAAAATGACTGAGAGCCAATTGTCAGTACAAATTGATAAATATCTCGAGTGAAAATTTTATATAAGTTTTAATATGGAGTGAAATTATGAATCAAAGTATTCCAACAATTTTTATTGTCTTTATGTTTTTAGCATCAACAGGTTGTTTAGATGCACTTACGAATTCTGGAGATTCAGGTAAATTTTGGGGTGAAGACTGTGAAGATGTTTCTGAGGAAATTTGCCCTTCAGGTAAAGCACCCGATTTTTCATTAGTTGACCAAAGCGGTGATACCGTAAATTTAACATTATATGAGGACAAAATAGTTGTGGTTTCGTTTGTTTATACTCATTGTCCCGATATTTGCCCAGCATTAACCTACCAGTTAAGAAAATTATCGGATGAATTGGGTGATGATTACGGAGAATCCGTAGAATTTATTACAATAACTGTAGATCCTGAGCGAGATACGCCTGAAAGATTAGCCTCATTTGCAGCCAATAATAATGCAGACTGGAGATTCTTAACATCAGTTTCTAACGATTCCTTTGGAGATATGGTTTCTATTTGGGCAGATTACAGAGTTTATGTGGATATAGACGAAGAAGCTTGCTCAAGTAATGGACATTATATGGAAGGATATGACGGTTGCCATTGTAATCCAGGATTCATGCAAGATTCCAATGATACCTATTTCGGTAAAGACGTATGTATTGTCGACCCTAATTACAATAATTTAAATGTTTCATTCGAGCAAGGAAGTATAGAATATGATATTATCTTAGCATTAGAAGAATTTAATGAAGCAGGGGGAATAATAAGTGAGGATTTTGCGCTTCAAGCTATAGATGCATACGTATCTCAAACATTCCCTTCAAGTTGGACTTTACCCGGTGTAGACAATACAACATATAAATCTAGAGATTATTACAACAACAACCTAACATTAATTGAGTTTTTCCATACAGATTGTTCAGTTTGTAATGCACAAATTTCTGATCTTAAAGAATTTCAGGTAAACTTTTCAGACCAAGTTGACGTAATATCAATAGGTGGATATTCATTAGGTGGCAATGTAGATGATATTTCAGCTATTGAAGACTTTGCACTTGAACACAATGTCTCTTGGCCTTATGTGCTCGATGAAGAAGGTACGATGATGGCTAAATTTGGACTTGAGAGCAGATATCCTAGTTGGGTTTTATTGGAAGGAAATTTGTCATCTGGGCTTCCACAAGTAGTTGATACTTTCGTAGGACGGGAATCTTACGATGATTTAGTTCACAGAATAGATAATCGTTCATCTCCAATTAATGTCTCTGAACAACTTGTTGAAATTTTAGATTATTTTGGACACTGGAAACAAGACCACGTTTCTGATACAGATATGTTGTCTATTATTTCAGACTTGTTAGGATATGAGTTTGAAAGTGAAACAGTTGAAGAGGTAGCTAACTATGGAGTTAGTCATTCTAATAAGTTATACCTTATAGATAAGGAAGGTAATGTTAGAGTAGTTTGGAGAGGAATAGATTGGACTTATGCCTCAGTCTACCACGATATTCAACTTCTTATGTTGTAATACAAGTTAAGCCCAAATACCCTTGTTCAGATTATATTACATGACACTATTAGGATTCGGTGACGACAATTTAGTATTTCTTGACCTTGAATTTAGCTATGTTAGCATAATCGGTGCGAGTATTTCGGTTTTTCTTGGTATCGTGATGACACAATCTGGCTTTGATAAAATATTTAATTGGGAAGGTGAATTAGATTTCATTACAGGTAAGTTTGCTAAGACTCCACTAGCCAATTTTTCTACATTTGGTTTAATCCAAGTTACAATATTTGAAATATTATCAGGTCTTTTGTCAATATTTGGTTCGCTGATGGCCTTATTTTACGATGATTATTCATATGCAATAATGGGCTTAATTTTAGCAGCAGGATCTCTAGCTATTCTAATGTTAGGTCAAAGAATCTCAAAAGACTATGAAGGAGCAGCAGTGTTGGTTCCTTACTACATTCTGACTATGTTTGGTTTATTTGTATATACTCAGTTCTAGAAACCACAAATAGTAGCCAAATCATCTACTGCACCAGGAGTAGTTAGCCCTACCGCCAAAAATAAGACGGCTAAGAAAAACAAAGGTACAGATGCAGTCTGATAGACTAACGGTGGATCCCATGTCATGTGCATAAAGAATGAGCAAATATACCAGCATTTGATAAGAGCTATTCCGAATAGGATTAGCATATTCAATGCAAACGAATCAAATTCTTGAACGATTGCCAATACTTCTAGAATTGTCCAAAAAACTAGCCACGCAAATATTTTGATGAATCCATCTACAGGATCATCAGTATGCCCAAAAGTCACCCAGTTTGGGAAAGAATGGTCATGGTGTTCATCGTGGCTGTTTTCATTTTTTGTTTCTTCACTCATTTTTTACCTCAATATAAATAGAAAAATGGGAATACAAATACCCAAACCAAGTCAACGTAGTGCCAATATAGTCCAAATAGCTCAATAGTTTCATGGTTTTCTTCATTGTATCCATCTTTGTTTGATTTTGCAATTAAGTATCCTAATGCAATTAGCCCAATAAAGACGTGAGCACCATGCATGCCTGTAGTAATGTAAAAAGTACTGCCCTCAATACTAGTATCAAGCCAGAATCCATTTGCGTATTTTGGAGCAATACAATGGTCTGCGATACTTTGTCCTGCTAAAACGTCACATCCATTGTGAGATTCGTCCCAGAAATTATAATGTCTCATTTCATTCCATTCCCATAATTTTAAGGCTAGGAACATAGCACCTAGGACAAAAGTAACTGCCAGATATCTAGTAACAGCTTTTGGGTTATTGTTTTTAGCAGCATATAATGCCAATACAACAGTCAAACTGCTTAAAAGAAGAGCAAATGTATTAATCACTCCAAATATTAAGTGACTTCTGATAACATCGGCAGCAGGTACCCAGCAATCTTCAAAGTATAATCCACAATCAATGTCTGGAGAATAGTCTGGCATTGATGCCCTGTATCTCAAATATGCACTTAATAATGTACTGAAAACCATGACTTCAGTTAGTAGGAAAATCCACATTCCAAATTTTCGAGTCGAAATAGTATCCCAGAACTTGTGATAAGTTTCTATGTGTTCATCTTCTTCACCTTCTAGGTTCCAATAATCTTGAACCCACATGAAAAATGCTGTAAAAATACCAATAAGTCCTATGATGAATACAAACCAGTAACCAGTATCTCCAGTTTTATCTTCACCGCCAGCTGTAGCCATGACTAAACCAATAAACATTATTGCAGTGGCGACACAGAATAGGAAAGGTGCAGGCGTTTCTATGTGAGCATGGTGCTCATCATGTCCATCACTCACTTTTTTTAGCCTCCTCTTCAGCATCGAGCAATGTAGGAATTTCTATGAAACTGTTTTCTGGAGGTGGAGATGATGTAGCCCACTCCAAGGACCAACCATTCCATGGATTATCTCCAGCTTTTTCACCATTTCTATAAGAGTAAAATACGTTGTAAACGAATATTAATTGAGCCAATCCGAATAATATTGCAAAAATACTAATGAACTGATTTAATTCAGTTAATGATGCGTCATAGGTAGCATATCTTCTAGGCATACCTGATATTCCTACATTGTGCATCGGATAAAATGCAGCATTGAAAGTTATGAAAGTAGTTGCAAAGTGTATAATTCCTAATTTTTCATTCATCATTTTACCAGTCATTTTAGGGAACCAATAGTAAACACCAGCTATGAAAGAAAACATAGTCCCTCCAATCAACACATAGTGGAAGTGAGCCACAACGAAATAAGTATCATGGAAAGCGATATCTAATGGAATTGAAGCTAAAATAATTCCAGTAATTCCTCCGATAGTGAAGGTAATGATAGTACCTAATGAGAACATCATTGGTGTATTTAGAACTACAGATCCGCCAGTCATAGTAGCAAGCCAATTGAAAATCTTAATTCCTGTTGGTACAGCAACTAACATTGTAGTCAGCATTACAATGAAACGGAATAATGGGTCAGCACCTGTAGTAAACATATGGTGACCGTAAACTACGAATGATATTATTCCTATTGTAGCCATTGCATAAACCATAGAAGTATATCCAAAAATTGGTCTTCTCGAAAAGGTAGATATTATTTCAGATAAAACGCCAAAAGCAGGCAAAATAACAATGTAAACTTCAGGATGCCCAAAGTACCAGAATAAGTGCTGCCACAAAATCGGGTCAGAATCTGGACCTGAGAAATACAAGCTTCCAAAAGTTCGATCTGCCATTAGTAAAATTAAAGCAACTGTGAATACAGGAATAGATAATAGAAGTAAGAATACAGTTACAAGGATAGACCAAGCAAATAGTGGCATTTTCATTAGAGAGACTCCTGGGGCACGCATTCTCAGCATTGTTACTAGGAAATTAACAGCAGTTAGTGTTGAAGATGCTCCCAACATTAATTGCCCTGCGACCCAGAAATCAGTACCAGGTCTTGTAGCAGAAGCACCTGAAGAGTATGGTGCATATCCAGTCCAACCTACGTCTCCCGCACCTCCAGTGAAGTATCCCATGTACAATACGATACCGCCAGTAGGAAGTAGCCAATAACCGAATGAATTAAGCCTTGGGAATGCTAAATCTCTTGCCCCGATTTGAAGAGGAATCAAGTAATTTGCAAATCCAAAAATAATAGGCATGGCAGCCATGAAAATCATAGTTGTTCCATGCATTGTAAATGTAGAATTATATTCCTGATAAGTTAAGAAATCACCATCAACTCGAGGTTCATATAATTGCCATCTAATTAGTAGGCCTAAAATTCCTCCGATGAAGAACCAAGCAAATCCAGTTACGATGTAAAGTGTTCCAATGTATTTATGATCCGTTGTAGTTAGCCATGGATAAATCCATTTCCAATAACCTTTCATTACTTCTTCGAGTGATTCATCTTGATCAACCATTCGGTATCCAACTACTACAACAGCTAAAGTGATGAAAACAATACCAAATCCGTATACTACTTTTTTTGGTCCTGAAAGTTCACCGTGTGCACTTCCATCTGTAATTTGTGCATTTTTACCAGCTAATGCGAAAGTAGCAGAATTCCAATAATCTCCAGAGTTTCCTGCATTATCAGAAGGATCTTTAGCATTCCCATTTACGGAATTTCCATAAACCATAAAATTAGTAACTATAGAGTCACTATCGGGAGCTGTCCAGTTGAAGCTCCATTCTCTTAAGTTGTTTCCATCTTCAGTGTGTGTCAAATAACTAGCATCTTCAGGTTTCCAAACATTATCATCAACTGGAGTTAAAACGCCAGATGATGCTTTGAGCATAAATCCACCCATATTCGGCCCTTCTACCATAGGCGCAATATCGTTCGGCCCTCCTGAAATATTAAGAGTTAAAGTGTAAGTTTCACCAGCTGTGAAATTAGAAGGCATTGTCAAATTCAAAATAACTGCCAAGTTCGGATTATTCATGTCACCATCTCCTATATTGTGACAACTACAGCCATTCGCTTCAACCAATGAGCTTATACTTGGATCGATTCCTCCCGGATTTGTTTCTCCAGTTGGAACTGCAGTTACAGCAAATATAATGCTCAGTAAAATTCCTATTCCTATTAATTTACTCCTAAGCATTGTTCACCTCTGTGACATAAATTTCAGCTAGCATCATAGAATGGCTATTTCCGCAGTATTCAGTGCAGTAAATTCTGTAAGGTTCATCTCTGGCAGTTACCATGCTAGTATCAACCCATGTAGCTGTGTCTAATCCAGGAACTGCATCTTGTTTAATCCCCATATCGGGAAGGTAAAAAGCGTGTAAAACATCTTGAGAGGTAATATTAAAACGAATTATACTATTTGCAGGTACTTCTAGACAATTGATGTTTGAAGAGCACTTTGTAAATTCTTCAGGTTTTTCATAATTATTGGCATATTCAAATCCCCAGTACCAAGATCCTGCAGTAACATCTACGGTGACATCAGCATCTTCATTATCTGGAATGTCCCACATGTAATCCAAAGGAGCCAATGATAGGAAAGTAAGCCAAGCTACTAAAATTAGAGGAGCTATCGTCCATGTTAATTCAATTTTAACATCTCCTCTTTCGTGAGGAAAAACTCCAGCTTTCAGAGCATCTTTCGGCTCAGGATCGCCTTCTTTGTGTCTAAAGAAAATTAAGTTGTATATCAGCCAAGTGATTACCAAGAGTCCAACAATTACAGACCAAATAAACATTTGCCATGTCAGCCCACCAATACCCGAGCTGGTGCCTCCGAAACTATCCCATATTGCTGGGTTGTCGAAGTAAATTAAGTCACTGATTATGGACATTTTTTGCCTTTTAAAGTAAAGTATTCTTTGTATATAGAATGGCATTATTAAAGATAAGTACGATTACACAGTATATGCAGTATCTAAAACAAGTAAAATAAAGAAAGTAAAAAGGTATATGTTTGAAAATTTAAATAACTTCCACGCATCGTCTTCAGATTTGGTTTTTGTTAAGGTTTGAGCAAGGTATGCAAAATACACAGAAAGGCTAATTCCTGAAATTAAAAATATTAATCCGGTATTTCCATTCACAATTATAGAAATTGAGTTTAACACTAAACATATACAATACAGCAAAATATATTTTCTAGTTGTGTCTTCTCCTCTTACTACTGAGAGCATTGGTACTCCAGCTTCTCCATAATCACGTCTCTTAGACAGTGTTAAAGCCCAAAAGTGTGCAGGGGTCCAAAGAAAGATTGTCAATACCATTAGCCAAGGCAGTAATTCATACACACTATCGGAAGCTGCAACCCACCCAATTGCTGGAGGTGTTGAACCTGCTAAACCTCCAATTACAATATTCTGAGGGGTTCTTCGTTTGAGAAGCATTGTGTATACTATTGTGTAAAATAAAGCACTCGCAGCAGTTATGATTCCTGCGTTAATATTAGTCATGAAAGTTACAAGTGCAACTCCTGCACATGATATTGCAATTCCAAACAATAGGGCATGTTCAGCAGAGATAAAACCAGATTGGATCGGTCTATTTTCAGTCCTTTCCATCAAGGGGTCAATATCTCTTTCATACCACATATTTACTGCCATAGACCCTCCACTAGCCATCGTTCCTCCAAGTAAAACGACTAAGGACGTCCAGATACTGTCTATGTAGTTTCTTCCATCATCATATCCCTCACTAAAATCATAAGTAAAAATTCCGCAGAGTGCAGTCACTTGTAACAAGAAAACGACTCTAGGTTTCATTAAAATCCAATAGATTTTCAGTAGTGATGGTTTAGTTTGAGTCATTTGTTTCCTTGAATTTGCTTAAATTAATTAGTAAATATGTTGTTGCTAGCGTCAAGAATACACAAGCCCCTACAAGTAAATGTATCAGCGATAGCCAACCAAGAAATACGCCATCAACTGCAGTAATCACGTACAAACCACCCAAAATTATATTCGTAAAATAAAATAAACCAGTAACTTTCAGCATTCTTTCTACAACCGATTTTGAACCTTCAAATTCATTTCGCGCTTCTCTTTCTACGTATAAAAGCATCCCACCTACAATAATAGCAGATAATCTATGACCATAATTTAGTATAATTCCGAATTGTTCCAATACAGGTAAAATCGAACCCTGACATAGTGGCCATCCTTTGTAAAATCCAATATCACAAGCAGCCCTATGATAGCTTGTTGAGAGATATGCTCCTATCATTAGTTGAATAAGTACAACTAGACACAAGTACCAAATATATTGTTTTAATTTATTACTTATTTTTTTAACTTTAAAATAATCTGGTAATCCGTTTTGTTCCTGCCACCACACAAATCCGACTGTAATCAATGAAATAGTAAAAATAAGGGCCATAAACAGATGTAATGATACAGTCCATGGAGCATTATCTAAATCAACCGTTATGTATCCTAAAATAGCTTGCATAATTAGAAACATACTAGATACAAAATGTATTTTGTAAACTCTAGTACCAATTTTATCTTTGAGAGACCAAGCAGTATAATGGCTATATGCTACTAGGATGCCTATTACTCCTACCAAAGCCCTATGGGCCCATTCAGTAAAGATTTGGTAAGTAGTGTATCTATGAGTTCCTCCTCGAGAGTCTATTTCATCAGGATTTTCATTCCACCATTCTTCTTGCTCTTCTGCAGAAACATCAAACCCCCAAGTACCGAAACAAGTAGGCCAATCTGGACAGCTCTCTCCGGCATCATTTATCCGAATCCAACCTCCTGTCGTAATAATCAGAAAAGCAATAAAAGCTAGTCCGAAAGGAACAATATATGAGCGATACCAAGGTACCATAGAATTTTACGGTCGACTCCGCTTATTATAGTTTGTTTAGCAACACTCTATAAATACCGTAAGGCTAACACATTATTATGTCGAGAGCATTTGTAGCTTTGTTTTTAGTCGCGTCAGTTGTTTCAGGTGTACTTTTTTTCACCCCGAACTATAGCGCAGAATATGATGAAGAATATTATGAGTACCAACCTTTTTTGCAATATGATTTTAATTTACATGAACTAGATCTAAAGAATTATGACGGAAATGATACTGAAGAATTCTCAGGTCATGTGTACATGCGAAGAGAATATTCCAATGAAGAATCGGAAACTTTCAGAAAATTATTGGTAAAAAATTATCAGTTATTTATTTTAGATGAGCAATACAGGAAAGATGTTAGCATTATAATAGACGATGTAGCAAATGGCACAGTAGATGCAGATGATGCACTAAAAACTATTTCTAATTTAACAACTTCATATGATGGTAAAGCTAAAGTATTAATTAATGAAAATGCCACTTTTGATAACTTAATTACCTTGGAAATGGTAAGTTGGGTTCGCGATAATTTCATAATTGAATCGATGATAGATGGAGTTCCTAGAGGTTTAATGTCTCAACGCATTCTGAATGTAAATGAATCAATTGGAAGTAGCGATTCATCAGCTGAAAAAATAGGTGCGATTCATCATGAAATGTTAAACGATCATTATAATCAACCTGAAGAAGTAGTTTCAGAGGGGCCTGTTCTTGCAATTAACGGCATTAATGCAGTATGGGATGATTGGGAGTTTGAGAGTGTAGGGCCTACTTCAAGTCTATTGGGCAGTTTTTCTGATAATTCTGATGATAGATTATGGATTGGACAATGGATGCACGTTTCTTTTCCAAACAGTTCTCATACTCCTGGGAATCACACTTTGACATTTGAATGGCCTGATGAAGACTTCAAGGGCAAGGAAACAAACTTTCACTTTGGGTTAGGCTATGGTGAGGTTTTTACAAATATTGAATCAGAAAGTACAAATGTTTGGCCACATGAAACTGATAATTATTACAAACCCCCCTATGGCTGGATTGGATTTTCTGCTGAGAATGGTACAGTTGGCAAATTGGAAGCAACTTTTGGGCAAGGATTTCCAAATTATGCTGCATATGACTGGCACGAAGCAGTAGAATACGCCGAAACATTAACGTACGAAGGAGTCAATGGCCATCTTGCGACCATAACTAGTAAGGAAGAGGCGGAATTGATTTTTTCATTGCTAGATGGTCAATCTTATTGGCTTGGAGGATTTCACAATATGGATAATCCAAATTACCAGGAACCTGCCGATGGTTGGGAATGGGTAACTGGTGAAAATTTCAGTAATGAGTTCTGGGCAGAAGGAGAGCCTAACGAGGCAGGCCCTGAAGATTGTTTAGAAGTTTGGGGTTTTGATAAGGTTCTGAATGATAATCGGTGCCATCTCGACTGGACCGGAATAGTTGTAGAATTTGAGATGAACGGTACCAATCACTATGAGGCACTTATACCTCAATGGATTTGGGATGATAAGAATGAAACAGATGTTTTAACTTATGTTAAAGCAACTCCATTAACTGATGACGAAAGAAATGAGATTTTGAAGGAAGAGGGAGATCCAGATGCAGATAATGATGGGATTGTAGATCAATTTGATGAGGATGATGATAATGATGGAATTTTGGATGAAAATGATATGGATGATGATAACGATGGAATCGATGATGACAGCGACAGATGTCCAGGAACTCCTGTAGGAGAATCTGTTGATATTGAAGGTTGTTCATCTTCGCAAATCCTTAAGGAAGTTACAGAAGATGGAAATATTCCTGGTTTCAATTTCGCTTTAGCTTTGTTATCAATCTCAATAATTGTTTACAGTAGAAAAGAAAGGCATTGATTTATGAAATCTTTAGACTTTTCAAGACTCTCAGAATTCATTGACAAAAAATGGGATGAGTCAGCATTACCAAGTCTTTGTGAATTCATAGAGATTCCTGCGCTATCACCTTCATTTGATTCAGATTGGGAGGAAAATGGGTATTTGGATGCAGCAATTGAGACCTTTATCTCATGGGTCAAAAGTTTACCTCTGGAAAGAACGAGTGTTTCAGTTCATAGATTGAGCGGCAGGTCTCCAGTCCTTCTAGTTACAATTGATGGAGACGCGGAAGGTGAGATTTTATTTTATTCTCATTTAGATAAGCAACCTGAGGCTACAGGTTGGTCTGAAGGAAAAGGCCCATGGAAACCTGTAGTAGAGGATAATTGGCTTTATGGCAGAGGAAGTGTAGATGATGGCTATGGAGGATATGCGGGTGTCTTATCTGTTTTAGGACTGCAAGAACAAGGGCTTTCTCACCCTACTTGTCGATTTCTTATCGAAACAGGTGAAGAAAGTGGTTCTCCGGATTTAGAATTATACTTGGACGAGCTCAAACCTCAGCTAGGCATTCCAGATTTAGTTATTGTTTTGGATACTGGAGGAATGGATTATGACCGACTCTGGGTTACACAAAGCCTTAGAGGAATAGTAGCAGGTACTCTCTCTGTCAAAGTGTCATCAGTAGGGGTCCATTCAGGTCACGGAAGTGGCGTTATGCCTTCTTCATTTAGACTAGCAAGGCAATTATTATCACGAATAGAAGATGAAAATACAGGAGAAATTTTGCCTGAATGGCTGCATAGAGAAGTAACTTCAGAAATGAAAGATACCTGTTCCCAAATAGTAAAGATGAAGGGCAAAGATTTGAAAGATTTTCCACTTCTAAAAGGCGTGAAGAAGCAAGTTGAAGACCCTTTAGATATTTTCATCACTATGAATCTTAAACCAAGCCTTTCGGTTATAGGGGCCGACGGCATTCCTCCAATACATTCTGCAGGTAATGTGCTAAGGACTAACACAGATTTGAAAATTTCGATCAGAACTCCACCTGGCTTGGATGCTTCATTAATTGCTTCTAAAGTTCAGAAATTATTAGAAGATAATCCTCCAAACGGAGCTCATGTTACAGCTGAAATGACTGAAGTAGCAGATGGATTTCTTTCACCAAAGTTACCAGATTCAGTTTCCAATGATTTAGAGAAAGCCTGTCGTGAATTTTATGGAAATACCTCAATGAACCTATACATAGGTGGAACAATTCCTGTGATGGCAATGTTACAAGCCCGATACAGTGATTCTAAATTCATTATTACTGGAGCTGGAGGGCCTGGCGGTAACGCTCACGGTCCGGATGAAAAATTACACATTCCTACAGCTAAAAAAGTGACCAAATGTATGTCCGCAGCCGTTAAAAGTATTGCCGATTATCGTCGACAAAAGTAGAATTTCCAGATAATTGGCACTAGTAATCAATAGTTAGTCACCAGTTTATTAACTTTTAAATAACTTCCCGCACAGAATAGGTTATGAATGCAACAATTGTTGAACAAATTATCAGACTAGTGCCTGCCGTTGCCGCTATGGCGGTTTTTACGGTTTTCACAGTTTTGAAAATTATGAAAGATTACGCTCCTTTCATGTTTACGCCTCTCGTAATCATGTTGGCTTTGAGCGTTGGTATAGATCAATCTAGCTACGGAGCTAGTGCCGAAGAAGGTGACGATGTCACTCATGTATATGTTAGCGGAGGTTCAATGTCTGAACCTCACTATGAATTTTACGCAGATTCTGAAGGAACTACCGAAATCAGCGAATTAGACATTACAAACACGTACACTTTTCACAGACTTAACGGAGCTACAAGCCATCCATTCTACATCAGTGATTCTGGTTACGAGCAAGAATCTAGTGCCAAAATCACATTGACTGGAGACGGGTCAAGTAACTCAGGCATAGCAGGTTCAGAAACTTTTACAATTTCGTTTGAAGATGGTTTCACAGTTGATGATACTTTGAGTTACTACTGTACTGTACACTCAAATATGATAGGTGAATTTACACTTACTGAAACAGTTACACTACCTAACATCCCAGCAACTGCAGTTTCTACTGGTGAACACACTTCATTGGTTGCAGCATTATCTCATGCAAACTTAGTAGGCGTACTTTCAGGTGACGGACCATATACAGTATTTGCACCTACAGATTCAGCTTTTGAAGAAATGGGTTTGAATTTAAGCGACTTTGATACTGATGAAGAAAATGCAACCCTAGCTATGATTCTATCTTACCATGTTACAATGGGAAGTGTAATGTCAAGTGATCTTTCAGATGGAATGGAAGTTAATACCTTAATTCAAGAACCTATAACCGTTAATTTTTACGGTGAAGACACTGTAGTTCTAAACGGTGATGCAACAGTTACTAGTGCAAATGTTGAAACTTCTAACGGAATTATTCACATTATCGATAAAGTTCTGATGCCTCCTTCACTTACAACTGTAACGCCTCCGGTTGGAGAAATCTGCTATGACATGGATACACACACTGTAGATTTGTCAAAAACAGAAGAAACCTGCGATGAAATGTGGATTCCTTCAGTTGATATTCCAACTACAGCAGCAGCTACAACCATTCACACATCATTGGTCGCAGCTCTAGAGAAAGCTAATTTGACCACTGCATTGAAAGGAGAAGGTCCTTTCACAGTATTTGCACCTTCTGATGCAGCTTTCACAGCAGCAGGAATTAGCTTAGATGATTTCGACGCAGACACGCTTGCAAACATTCTAACTTATCACGTAGTTAGCGGAAAAGTAATGTCAACCGACCTTTCAAACGGAATGATGGCCACCGCACTAAATGGCGGTACTCTAGTTTTCAGTATATCTGAAGGCAATGTATCAGTTAACGGAGCTAATGTTATTCTAGCAAATGTCCCAGTTAGTAATGGAGTAATTCACGTTATCGATAAAGTAATGATTCCACCAGCAGGTGAGATATGCTATGATCCGGTTAGCCACACTGTAGATGTAACTAAGACAGCAGATACTTGCGATAAGTCTTGGATTCCTTCAGTTGATATTCCAACTACGGCGGCAGCTACAACTATTCACACATCGTTGGTTGCAGCTTTAGAGAAAGCTAATTTGACTACCACATTGAAAGGAGAAGGTCCTTTCACAGTATTCGCTCCAACTGATGAAGCATTTACTGCAGCAGGAATTAATCTTGATGATTATGATACAGATGAAAAAATAGCTGCACTTGCAGATATTTTGCTAATGCACGTTGTTAGTGGAAAGGTCATGTCATCAGATTTAACAGATGGAATGGAAGCTACAGCTCTTAGCAGCGATAAACTCTCATTCATGATAGGTGACACAGTCTCAGTAAACGATGCAACCGTAATCATTGCAGATGTTCCTGTTAGCAATGGAGTTATTCATGTCATTGACAAGGTATTGATGCCGGTCAAGGAAGAAGAGCCTAAGGAAGAAGATTCAATGCCTACATGCGATCATGTCATAGGCCTTGACTCTACAGGATATGCTTACAGCCCAGCTTCTCTAACTATCAAGGTAGGAGAAACTGTATGCTGGCAATGGACAGATTCAGCTGATCTACACAATGTTGCCGAAATTTCTTCAGAGGGAGATCAAATGAGGAAAGAAGGAGGAATTTACAGTGGAGAGACAGCAAAGACTGTTGATTTCAGACATACTTTTACAGAAGCAACAACCTTCCACTACATCTGTGAGCCACATGTTGGAATGCAAATGGTTGGAAAAGTAATAGTTGGAGACTCAACAGAATCTGAAACATCTACTCCTTACTCTGGAGATGATGAAGAAACACCTGGCTTCGGAATAGTACTAGGTGTGATGGCAGTTATCGGCATAGCACTGATATCACGTCGTCTGTAAAGACAACACACACACAAGGGAGCGCTCACCCGCTCCCAACAGTGTATTCAGCTATTTTTAGGCATACCTAAAATGAACTGAATCTATATATACGCTTATTTCTAGAAAGAGTTATGAACATAAGTAGACTAGCAGCGCTAGCAGTAATTTTCATGATGGTATTGAGTGCATTTGTAGCTATCCCAGCTTACAATGCAAGTGCAGACCACGAAAATCATGACGATGAAGAACATGACCACGATCATGATGACGATAATGGAAATCATGATAACCACGGTCTTCCATCATTTTCAGATTTAGATGAAAATGGTAACGGAACCATAGAATTTAACGAATTGATGGCTATTTGTCCAGAAGACCAATCTGAGGAACAATGTAGGGGTATCTTTGATCAATACAGCGGTGAAGATGGAGTCATAGACGAAAATGAGTACCAGCGATTTGTTTCAGATGTTACAGGTCCCGATGATGGACCTGATACAATGATGGTATGTTATGACATTGACACTCATGAAGTTGATTTTTCAATAACTACTCCAGAAGCTTGTAATGAAGCAGGATTAATGTGGGTTTCAGCAAATAGTGGACCTAATGATGGAGACGACGATAGAGACTGGCAACCTGAAAATTATGCTGTACACGTCAAAATGGAAAGTCTAGAAGAATGGCTTGTTAAAATCGAAACTGAATGGCCATTAGATGGGTCTAACGAAATGAGACAAGATGTTTCTGAAATGTGTGAAGATATGTTGGGAACTAATCCTGGTGAAATCTCACAAGAATGTTACAATCATTGGGCCATGATGATGGAGAACGACGATCACGATGGGCACCATGGAGGTGACCACAGTTGTCCACCTGGTTTGTCTGAAGATGATTGTAGAGCAATGCAAGAATGTCAAAATGGAAGTATGAATATGTCTTGCATGAGGCTTATGTATGATTATTGCAAAGATAATCCTAACGTCTGTGACTCAAATGACGAGGACAATGGAGATAATCATCCAGACCATCACGATACTGAAGATGGCCTTCACCACCATGGAGATGAAGATTATCACCATGATCATGAAGATGGAAGCGACGGATATTCTCACACAGATTATGACAGACATCACAGCCACGACGGAGATGACCTTAACTTCTTCTACGAAATGTTCGCTTATGAGGATGGCGATTCTACAGCTGAAGAGTTTTTGGCAAGTGATGCAATGCAAGATTTCATGAGTGATATGGACATGGGTGACGACGGTGGTGATTGGTTTGATGCACACGATTCAGGTCTTTATGATTTACACACATTCAATGCCGCCAGTGACGGTGAAGTTATGATTGAAATAGAATTCATTGAAATTGAAATGGAAGATATGACTTTCATTTGTGGAAATGGAAATGAAATACCTTTCTACAATGTAAATGACGGATGGGGTGACTGTGATGATGGCGCTGATGAACAGTGGTACGATAACAATACGCCAGACGATACATCAGATGACTGCCAAATGTGGAACGATGATGACTGTGATGGTGAGCCAGTAAATTGGTTTGATTGTCATGATGGTTCTCAAATTTACATCGAGTCTGTTAATGATGGCTACTGGGACTGCGACGATGGTGAAGATGAAGACCAAATTTCCGGATACACTAATTGGTACGGAGATGTTTTCCTTATGGATGGAAATGTTCCTAGTGAAGACATCGGCGACGAATTGACTGCCGATCAAATCATTACTCGCAGCGGTTCATTCTGTGACTGGGGTGATGAAAACAAAACATACGTAGATTGCACGGAAATTATTCTCGCAGACTTAGTAGCAGGTAATTCTTATACAATAGTAACGAAAGGAAATAGTTGGACGGACTATACATCTGACGATGAAGAAATAGTTCACTTCGGCATTGGCTCATATCATCATGTTATGTATGATTCTTCAGGTTCACATGTTATGAATATTTCTGGAAACATAACTGAAGACTCTCCTGTAGCAGATTTCTTAGACGCTAAAACAACAGACAATGATTTTGGTGAATTCGTTATGTACCATGCTGAAACTTTTATTGTTGGTGATGAAGGATTTACTGGTATGCTAACTTCATATTTATTCCAATGTTACGAATATGGTGGTAATGAAGAATGCTATTCATCTCATGGAATGGTATATGTTTACGATGCACTTGATATGGATGATACGAGTTCAGGTCTAATCGGCTCAATGATGGCTAACTATTATTCAGATGATGAAATGGATTGTCCCGATGAGATAGAGTCTTGTAATGTAATTCACATGGAAATGGACTTGTCTCCAGGAGACTATGTGATTGTTACAGCCTCTCACAATACTGCTGAATTCAATAATTTCATTCACGCAGAAGATGGATCAGAAGTTGAAAATTGGACTGGTGAACTAGAAATGGGTTCATGGGACTATGATGAAAACGGCAATTACACATACATTCAAGGAACGGATAGGAACCACTTCCCTCATGCTGAATATGCAGAGATGGAACCAACTTGTTATGACGAAGACACGGGTGAAGAAGCATCTTGTGATGACTTCTTCATGATTTTCGTTGTGATTTTTGGTTTAGCCGAAAATATGACAGCTTACGAAGATGGAGACCTAGATGCCTCATCAGCAGCAGATAACATTGTGGAATTAATGTATTTGATGGCAGAGCTTGGTATCTTCGATGATGACGATGGCCACGGAGATCATGATGACCATGGAGACCACGATGATCATATGTCACTCAATGATTTTGATGTTAGCAGTTGGGACAGCAACAATGATCTTCAAATGATTGTTGATTGGTTTAATCATTATGTTACCCACAATCAGATGACATTAGATGAATTCTTATCTATGTGTGAGGGCATTTCTGAGGACGTTAATGAAGAATTAGCACAATGTGTTTTGGACAAAGCGTTGAGCATGATGTCTGACCGCGATGACCATGGAGATCACGATGATCATGGTGACCATGACGACCACGGTGACCGTGATGACTATGAAGACGACGAGAATCCGGTAATGCTAGATGGAATTGTCGGAGTTGAAGATCCTGAAGATGCAGGAGACGATTGCAGACCTTCATCTGATAACATGGTTGGTGATAATGCTGCTAATGCAGGTAAACCACTGATTTGTAAATTTGAATTTAAGATCAAGTTTGAAGGGGTAGACAATAGTAGAGAAAGCCACGTTGCATCAATCCCTTTTGAAAGTAATGAAAAATGGACATTAGAGCTTGAAGTACTTGATGGGTATGAGTTTACTAGTTGTGATAACAACTGTGTGGTTAATGCAGATGGGACCATGACAGGAACCGGTCATACTAATATTACTTTTAGCAAAAAGGCTGAAGAGAAACCACAGCCAGATTGTGATTATGTAGTTGGTCTTTCATCAGATGGAATGGCTTTTGACCCAGTTAAATTATCTATAAAGGCTGGAGAGACAGTATGTTGGCAATGGAAAGATGCAGCAATGGCACACAATGTGGTTGAGCTAGAAGGCGAATATGATTCAACTTCGAATTTAACAGCAATTGACTTTGGATTCAGTAGCGGTGACCCTGCAATGACCGTTGATTTCAGGCACACATTCACAGAAGATAACAAAGTACACTACTATGTTTGTGCACCGCATGCACAATTAGGTATGGTTGGTCAAGTTACAGTCGGTAACGGAACAGATGATCCAGTTCAACAAGCAATAGAAGACGAAGAAGTGCCAAGTCTTGGTTTCGTATTCGGTTCATTGGTTTTGGTTGGCGCAGCTGGTCTACGCCGCAGAATCCACTAAACCTAAATAACTGGTTGGTAACCCTCTGTTATGACAGAGGGTATACCAGTAGTCAGAATGTATACTGACAGTAGTGGCCACACTAGATTTGCCAAGATGCAAATTCCCATAGAACCGAAGACAGGTTTAGGTTCTGTAGGTTTATTTTCATCCTTATTAGTGAATAAGAACTTAGGAGATAATTCAGGTGATGTCAAAACACAATTTGCAGTTACTCCAGTTCCAGAAAATGTAGAAGGTGAAGGTCCCAAATTAGCCCATACAGCACCTAGAAGGCAATTAGTACTTTCTTTGAGCGGTTGTCTGGAGTTCAAAAGTTGTGGAGTTGATTCAGATGATTCCGAGCACAAAGTTGTAATTCGCAGAGGTGATATTCTACTTGCGGAAGATTTAGAGGGCGAAGGTCATGTTTGGAGATTTATTGAGGCTCAGGATGGTAGATTTTATCCTTGGGTCAGGTGCTATATCCACTTAGGGGAAGAATATGATCACTTTGCATCTCAATTAGTACCAACGGTTAAGCATTAGGTAAATACTTTTAATAAGAGAGTACCGGGAATTGAGTATGAGTGGCGCATATTCTTCGCTAAAACGCTGGCAACTTTCAATGTTTGCTTTCTTTGCTTTCTTTCTTTTTATCTTTGCAGGTTTCTCTCCAGATTTAGGAAGAGAAATGAGTCAAAGGGAAGAGTTCTCTTATCCTGACAGTGATGTTTGGAAAGCATCCGACAGGGCAGAGGAAAGCATGCCAGAGGAATACTGGCTTATTTTCCAGATTGTAATGGGTAATTCATTAGACTCAGAAGATCACAATACTCTAAAAATGGATGTTTTCAGGGAGACTGTAGAGCGAAACGATAATCTTCGAGCAGATAACATCACCAGCCAATATTTTGATGTTAAATTTAATTGGCAAACTTCACAAAATGAATTATCATCTATTTGGGGGATTGCAGACACGGTTCGCTCGATTATGAATAATGAAACTCCATTAACGACAGTTATTGGATATACAGGGCCTAATTTTGAGACTGCCAGTCAAGATGATCTCACCACAATTCTAAATTCTTTATTCAACTTCCAAACTGATGATGGTACATTTGCTTACAGGCAAATAGTTTCTCCAGATTTGTGTGTTTTAGGAGAAGAGGGATGCACTAAGCCTAAGGATGATTCTGGAAATGCCACAGTGTTAATGGCAAGTCCAGGTACTGAATGGAAATCTAAAGGATTTTCAATGGTAGGTGAGGCTAACTCATCAAGATTATACGCTGATTACCCTAGGCAAAGGGGCGATTACGAACATTTTGAATATTGGGAACAAAAGGTAGATGCATTTTATCTAGAAGACTTAGATTCTGATGAAGAAGTTAACTTTTATTCCTATCTAGCATTTGGATTAGAACTTGAAGATCAGATTAATTCAACAGCTCCACTTATTGGTCTTTCATTTTTCCTTATGGTTGCATTGTTGTCTTTCTATTTTAGAAATGTTCTTGACGTTCTTGTAAGTGGTTTAGGTTTAGCTCTTGTCATGATATGTATGACTGCCAACTCATTTTGGCTTGGGTTCCCTCAGACTCAATTAGCGGCAATGCTACCGATTTTGATGCTTGCTTTAGGCGTGGATTTTGTTATTCACAGTCTTACAAGGTGGCGTAGACTAACTTTAGAGAACCCTATATTTTCTAGTCATCCTAGAGAAGCTAGTATACTAGGCGCATTTGCAGCAATTAAGTCCCTCCTTCCTGCATTAGGTGTAGCTACAGTTACTACCGTAGTTGCTTTTGGTACAGCAACTCTAAGTGCAATTCCAGATTTATTTGAATGGGGAATACTAGGTCCATTGGGAATTATTCAAGCTTACCTAATAATGGGTGTTTTTGTTCCTGTCCTCAGAAGTATAATTCCTCCTAAAGAATCAAGTTTAGAACCTTCTACTATGGGTCAAATTCTGAGTGTCAAAAAATTATCTTCACTTATGGCAAACAGATCCATGCCAATGTTAGTTATTTTCTTGATAATTAGTGTTGCTTTATCTCCATTAGTCCTTGGTAATCCAGAATCAAGATTTGACGTTAAAGATTATGCAGACAATGATTCTAGATTCATCCAGACTGTTTCATTGGGTCAAGCAACTTTTACCGAAAATGGAGAACCTGGATATTATTTAATTGAAGGTGATAATCTTGCAAATTATGAGACAATTGTACAAATTGATAACATGGAGCAAGATGTGGCCACATATAGTCCGAGTGCAACTTGGCTTGGTAGTATTCCTTATGTTGTTCGCACTCAGTCACTTCTAGCTACTAACGTTCCAGGTACAGGATACATTCCTAAAACAATTGACCCCCAAACTGGTTTCCCTACATCAAATGATGAAATTTCCAAAGTACTAAATTATGTTTACAGAAATGGTACAGTCAACCTAGAGGGGACTTTCAGAATTTCATCATCTGAAGCCAGAGAATTATATGTGTTAGAAAATGGAAATGTGACTATGGCTAGATCTTGGTTCCAGGTTGAGAGGCCAGACGATATTTATGGCTCTATGATGGATTTAAAAGAAGACTTAGATAATTCAGCTTCTAGTTTGGAAGAAATTGATGGAGTTTCTGTTACAGTTGCAGGATTAAGCTATGAGAGATATGTTTACATGTTAGAAATTACAGATAGTTTCCAAGAAAGCTTAGTTGTTGCGATAATTTTGGCTTTCGTAATTGTACTCATAGTTCTCAGAGATGTAAGATTAAGTTTGATTACAATTCTTCCAGTTATTGCAATCACACTCTGGCTAAGGGGTGGAATGGTATTATCCGATACTCCAGTAAATTTGGTTACTGTTCAGATATCTAGTTTGGCAATAGGTCTTGGTGTAGATTATGCAATTCATATGGTGCAAAGAGTACGTGAAGCTCGTTTTGAAAATCCATCAGGTTCTCAAGAAGACTGGATGGAAGAAAGTCTAGATGAAACAGGCAATAATGTTGCAATGTCAGCATTTACAGATTTCATAGGATTTATGGTTCTTGCACTATCCATAATGCCTCTGTTTGTAACATTTGGATTAATTATGGCAGTCATGATTTTCTTATCATTTGTAGCTGCAGTAATTATGCTTCCAGCATTACTATACCAGTTTGGTAATTTAGAATCAGCTAGTAATTAGAATCCGCTTCGCTTGAATTTTTTATCTAATTCATCAGGAGTAATAGTCATTACAGTAGGTCTTCCGTGAACACAAGCGTAAGGATTTGGAATAGATTCCATTTCCCTTATTATAAATTCCATTTGTGCCATTGACAACTTGTCACCAGCCCTAAGCGCAGAATGACAAGCTACAGTGTACATCATATGTTGATGCCTATCCTCTGCGGACTTCATTGAACCACTTTCAACAACATCATCGATAGCTTCTCTTATTCGGTCTGGCTCAGATCCAGCCAATAATGCAGGCACGCTACGTATCATAAACGAAGAAGGACCAAACTTCTCTGCCTCAAATCCCATTTCATTTATTTCAGGTAGCATCTTCTCGAAAGCATTTGTTTCACTTTTAGATAATTCTAGAGAAATTGGAGCCAACAAATTTTGACTTCCTATTCTTTTAAATCTCATTTGATCTTTCAATCGTTCATACATTACCCTTTCGTGAGCAGCATGAAAATCAATAATGAATACTCCATCTAAACCTAAGGCAACTATGTATTTATTTTCCACAAGCGCTAGTGGGCGCATTGTAGGCATATTTGTCTCTTGAACATCATTTTGGTGAAAATCAACCTCAAATTCTTGTTGGAAGGAATCAACATTATTCAATTGTCTTGGTTTTACCTTATCGTTAGTAGTTGCAATACTAGTGAATGTTTTCGTATCACTCAAATCCACGTGTGCAATTAATGCATGTTCAGCTAAGGTTTCGTTAATTACAACTCTAATCTTTTTGCTAACAATTTCTTCTTTAGCTATTCTGACTATTGTTTTTGCAGGGTGTACATTTACATCGACATCATTTTTTGGAATTTCTATGAATAGAGCACCTAATGGAAAATGTCCGTCGTGTAATAAACTGCCGTAAGCACCCTTAATTGAATAACAAATATTTCGAGCTTGTACAGGCCGTCCATTAATGTGAAGGTATAGTCCTGAAGTTGTTTTACGTGAAATTGCAGGTTTTGTCAAGAAACCTCTCAATTGGAAATCTTCACTATCTCCCTTAAATTCAATTAATTCTTTAGCAGCATCATTCCCCAAAAGAACACCAATTCTTGTTTTCAAATCAGATTCTGGAGCATCAACTATCTTTCTCTCTCCGTGTGTAAGTGTAAAAGAAACATCAGGTCTTCTGATAGCTTCTATAGTAACTATCTTCACAATATGTTGGAGTTCGGTAGAGACTCTTTTTAGATATTTTGATCTCACGGGGGTATTGAAAAATAAATCGGCAACTTCGATTTTAGTTCCTTGAGGCGTTGCTAAATCCTCAATAGCTAATTCATTTTCGCCTTCTATAGTTATTCGAGTTCCTATGTTGTCATCTTTTGTGCACGTCGACATTCTCATTCTTGAGATTGAGGCTATTGAAGGCAAAGCTTCTCCACGAAAGCCAGATGTATTGACATTTTGCAAATCATCAAATACTCTTATTTTTGATGTAGCGTGTTTTTTGAATGCATTTTCAGCATCTACTCGATCCATACCTTTCCCATCATCTCTAACGACAATTAGTGAAGTACCACCTTCCTCAATTCTAATCCAAATATTTTTAGCACCAGCATCTAGGGAATTTTCAACAAGTTCTTTAACAACAGATGCAGGCCTTTCAATTACTTCACCAGCAGCAATTTGGTTGATGGTGTGCTCATCTAAAATTTGGATTTCAGGCATCAATGTTAACACCCAATTGTCCCCCCTCTAAAACACTTTTTTCACATTTGTTGATTAGAGTCTAATTTTTTAAGACAGATGTTTATAGTATTTTATGGAAGAAGAAGACATAGTTATTGAAACAGAGGAAAAATCTACAGAGATTTTTAAACCAAGTGACAAGGGTTTCTTCTCTTTGTTGGGTGAATCTTTCAAGTTCTTTCTACTTCATTTGCCTGCTATTGCAACTATTGTGGTTCCATTCTTTTTAGTCGTTGAATTCTTGGTTCCTTTCTTTTCGAATTTTATTCCAGATTTAGCAGAAGGCCTTACAAATTCATTTTTAGACGAGATCTTAAGTGATATTTTCAGGCTAATAATTGTAACGCTTATTGGAGCAATAATAGCAGGAATAGCTTGGATTGCCACAATCAGAGTTATAG
>JAERSJ010000133.1 GCA_016845825.1 Methanobacteriota archaeon | reverse complement strand
AAGGAGTAGCTCCAGGCGCAACATTGGTTGGAATGGGAGTCGGAGATATCGCATTCATCGATAATGCAGTTGAAGCTTTCCAATGGGTTTACGACAATTCAAGGCCTGATGCAAATCCGTTGAACATTCGAGTCACTTCCAATTCATGGGGAAGTTCAGGTTCAGAATATGATCCATCTAATGCAGTTTCTCAAGCGGTTCTAAATTTACAATACGATAACAATGTGGTTTCAGTATTTGCAGCAGGGAATTCAGGAGGAGACGGTAGTGATTTACAAACAAATCCGTATGCAAGTATTCCTCTAGTAATTGGAGTTGCAGCTCTTGAACATGATGGTTCTGGAATAGCAGGATTCTCATCTAGAGGAGACATGACCAAACCACAAACATGGCCAGATATCGGCGCCCCAGGAGTTGAGATATGGGCAACAGCCCCTCGTGCAACTCTAATTGATATTATTCAACGTCCATCAGATGATGACTTGTACTACATGGCAATTTCAGGTACTTCAATGGCAACACCACACATTGCTGGAGTAGCAACTCTATTGTACCAAGCAGCACCATCACTAGGAGTTGCAGATTATCTCTATGAAGACCATGAAACCCTTGAAGGTGAGTGGTATGGAGATAGAATCGATACTTTTGTTTCTGAAGCAGAATTAATCATGGAGCTTTCTGGGAAATATATCCAGGGCGGACAATCAAATGCTAATGGAACTGTAAGTAAAACAGGAATGACACACGATTGGGGACAAGGTCATGGGCTAATTGATACAAAATATGCAATTCAAATGGCATTGACCCTAGAAAGCATGAGAAATGCAGATGAGGATGGCGACGGTATGCCTGATAATGAAATGGTTACCGTTTTTGATGCTAGAGATGCAATGTTAGGCATATCTCACATTCACAAAGCAAAACAGTTCACAGATACGTTAAAAGCAGATTGGAAAGGGGAGTGGGCATACTTTGTTGGCAGCAGCGGAACTTATGTTACAGACTCTACTCACTACTTACACGTTCCAGAAGGAACAGTAAGTGCTGAAATCGTACTCTCTTATCCGCAAGTTAACACTGACAGATTTACAGTTGCAGATTTAGAATTATCAATAGACATTAACAGCGATGGTTCAAACGACAATTCTCAAAGTCTTGGAACTAACACTAATGCTAAAGAATATTCAATAGCAGTAGATGATTCAAGCAGCGGACACCTTTGGGTGTTTGGTATTGAAGGAACTGCAGTAGGAATTAAACCAAATCAAGGAGCAACGCTTGAAGAATTCTGGGAACCACGTGTCCCGTATGATGTAAATGTTCGATTAATCATGGGAACCGGAGATCATTATGTTGATGAAAATATGACAAATTATGGAGATTATGCATGTTCTACTGATGGAGTTAACATGAACACAGCAAATCAAGCATGTATCTCTAAATTAGAATTTGGAGAGCCTTCATCAGCTTACAATGGTACTAATTTTATTGAAATGAATTTCAATGCATTTAATCTTAGCAGATTACAAATGGAAGTTGAAACAATTCAGGAAATAGAAGAATCAGTCTGGACAATTAGAAACGTAGCTCTCTTAGCTGGAGCAGGCGGATTTGCAGGTGGTGCTTTGGCATTAGTATTCTGGGGTCGCCGTTCGTTCAGTAGTTAATACTTAAAAATTAGTAAAGTATATCAGGCAGCTTGCAGGATAACTAGTATGGGTAAAGAATGGAAGTCATTTTTCGCAGTCATTTTTGTGATGGCAACATCGCTGTCAGGCTGTTTAAATGAAGATTCTTCAGATGATACTCCTATCATCGTAGAAGCAGGACTTCCAGATGGTCTTTTCGTTACAGATTCAACAGGCAACTATACAGATGTAGCACCATTAGAAATGCAATTTTACTTCAGTAATGTAGGGGAGCAAGGCGCAGAACCTAGTTTGGGCGTTACTTCTAGCGGCTGTATTTTCTTTATTGCGTTTGAAAAACCAATGAGATCATGTGATGGTGGCCTTACTTGGGAAAATACGGCAGATGCTTCTCAAGCATTTTTCACAAATGATCCTTACGGTTGGGTAGATCCAATTACTGACCGAGTTTTCAATATCCATATGATGGGGCTTTGGACAACATGGATCGGATGGACCGATAATGACGGTGAAAGTTGGGAAGCTAACCCTCACGATTCTGGAGCCCCAGTTAATGACCATATCAAACTAGGTTCAGGACCTTGGACAAATGCAGGGTATGGAATTGGAGGTGGAGCAAGTTCTAGTTTTTATGAAACTGCAGTTTATTTTTGTTATAACAAGTTAGCTTACATTTCATGCTACACCAGTTACGACGGAGGAGCTTCTTTCGAAGTAGGAGGCAATTTAGTTGGAATAGCAACAGCAAATGGAGGCTTGCATGGAGCAATCACAAGTGCACCTGACGGTACTGTTTATCTTCCACCTAGAGTAGCAACTCCTGCAATTATTTTTTCTAAAGATAATGGCCTTACTTGGGAAGAAAGAACTATGGGTCAAGACGTAGGAACTCCAAATCCTCGTAAGAATGGCGAAATAGCCACAGATACCGAATCTAATGCTTACAATGTATGGGTAGGCGGAGATCAGGGAGTCTACATGTCCAGAAGTATAGATTCAGGCAATACATGGGACCAAACAAGCATCAGAGTCAGTCCAATTGAAGTGATTTCTGCTACTTTCCCACACACTTCAGCTGGAGATCCTGGGAGAATAGCTATAGCCTATCTTGGAAGTGAAAACGCTAGTGCTCTAGGTCAGCCAGATATAGATGGAAATCCCTGGAATGGTAATGCACATTATGCTACTACAAATGTCAGTCATCACTTGTACGTTACATACAGCCTGAATGCTCTTGATGAAAATCCTATTTTTCACACTCAAAGACTTACGACAGATCCAGTTCAAGTCGGAAGTATTTGTCTAAATAGTGGAGACTGTCGCTCTAACGAAGGCGGTTCCAACCGTAATCTGCTAGACTTTAACGACCTACACATTGACTTAGAAGGAAGAGTATACATTGCATTTGCAGATGGATGTACAGGAACTTGCGCCTCTGGAGAGGATACTTCTTCATCAAATTCAAGAGATAGATTGGGTTCGGTCTATTACCTTGAAGCAGGCCCTAGTTTGTACGAATCTGATATTGACTTAATTCCTTTAGTTTAAGATTAATTTCTTCTTCTAAAAGCAACACCGATAATACCGATTAAAGCAACAGTTAATCCAAATCCAGGAGTATCTTCTTCATATGTACATGATCCATCATCTTCTGTAGCATCAGGGTTGTAATTTTCAGCACTTTGGTGTACACAGCCAGGTACTTCTTCTGTTACATTTGTTGGAACATTTTGTAATGCAGCAGGACACCCATCTGTAGAATCAAACGGACAGATATCTACGTTATCTTTTACACCATCATTGTCTGAATCATCAATACACCCGTCAGCGTCCGCATCAAACCCGCTTGAGTTTTCTTCAGGACATGAATCTTCATTGTCGATAATACCATCATTATCAGTATCTACTGTACTTCCAACATAAAATGACCAATTGTGATTAGCCAAGACAGTTTCATTATGATATAATGTGATATTTGCAGAATGGGTTCCATTTTCTAATAAAGTATGATTCATCTCTAAATCAGATTCGTATTCGATTGCATTGTAGAAAGAAGGTTCTTTGTAAACTCCAGTTTCGTTATAGATAGAAACAACGGAATGAGTCCAATTAAGAGAATCATTCGTTATAGCTAAAACAGAATGGTGAGTTCCATTCATAGTCCATTCGAACCAGTCAGAGCCTGTTAGAATTTCATTATCACTATTATTATCTTCAGATACAGCGTTTGGTAGTACGTTAATTGAAAAAGCAAGTAAAATTGCAAATCCTATGCCCATAGCCTTCATTTGAGTTAATCTCATAATCATAAATTAAAATTCTACTATTTAACCTAAATCCTAAGAAATTTGGTGCTCCCGCCGGGATTTGAACCCGGGTGCTCGGCTCGAGAAGCCGAAATGATGGGCCGGACTACACTACAGGAGCTTTTCCAAATTATTCAGAGTTTTTGTGAAGCCAAGTTGCGGTTTCCTTAATGGCTCTTCGACTGGTATATTGAGGAGTCCATCCATGTTTCATCAATGCTTTGATATCCAATCGCATAAATTTAACATCTCCTTTCCAGCCCCTTCCTCCATCGACACCGCCTGTAAAGGAATATTCAACACTATCTAACTTCATAGCCTTACAAACTTGATCAGCTAAGGTAATAACATCAATTGCATCTTTTGATCCTACATTCAAAGCAACCATTTCGCCCTTCTCACAAAGTTCACCTGGCGCCATATTTAGCATACCAGAAATACAATCTTCAACATGGAAGTATGATTTCTTTTGTTTTCCATCTCCTAATATTTCTAAATTGTTATTGTCTTTCCTTAATTTATTCACAAAATCAAATGTTACTCCGTGATTACTTCGTGGACCTACACAATTAGCAAAGCGATAAGAAACTCCTCTAAAATCATTTTCTTTACAGTATTTTTCAATTAATTTTTCAGCGTCCAGTTTGCTTGTTCCATATGCAGAAATTGGGTTTAATTCAGCATTTTCAGGAGTTGGAATCTTCTCAGCATCTCCGTATACTGTTGATGTAGAAGTAAATACAATATTTTCACAACCAGTTAACTTCATAGCATCTAAAACTCGCTTTGTTACGTCTACGTTTTGCTCTTGCATTACTTCAGGCTTAGTAATTCCTAGCTGAACTTCAGGGTTAGCGGCTAAGTGATAGACAATCTTTGCACCTTCTAAATATCCGGCAAAGTCTTCGTTGAGTAGATCAATATCAATTAGAGTAATATTTTCAATGGAGTTTTCGAGGAACTCGATTTCTCCTGATGAAAAATTATCCAAGACTACTACTTCTTCATCTCTTTTAACAAGCCTATCGACAAGGTGAGATCCAATGAATCCGGCTCCTCCTGTTACGACAACTCTACGTTTTACATTTTGTTCAGCCACAGAAACCAACACTCCAGAGTCCAACTCGGTTGGTTTATTAGTATCTGCATAATCAGACTTATCATCCGCAAAAGAACCAGCTAAAGAACCAAAGAAATCACCGGTGGTTTTAGTTATGTTTTTACCAGTTTGTCCAACAGCTCCAAGAACAGTACGGCTTGTATCTCCAGTAACTTTCAAAACAGTTCCGCCGGCAGTTCCAAGTGCGCCTACGCTGGCATTAATTGGAGCTCCAATGATGCCTTCTTTGTGCAAACCAAGAGTTTGGGAAACATCTCCAATTGTCTGCGAAACGTCTTCCAACTTGATCTCTTCCCAATGTTGATACAGATAATAGATAACGAGACACAGTCCAATGAACATTACAGTTACAGCAATTTGTAGAGGAGCGAGGATAGCTAAGATACCCAGACCATATACAACAGATGCAGATAGTATCAATGACCCACTAATAGCTCCAATTGCAACCGCAGATAGGTTTCTATTCGGCGATAAACCAATTGCCCTTCCCAAGATAGTGCCTCCGACAGCACCAGAGCCCTGGAAAGGGAACATAACAAAAACAACAATACCAACGAAAGAAGCTCGCTCTAACCAAGGTAAATCTTTCAACATGGCTTTTCCCTTTATCTGAATACGGTTTATTCCACTACCAATGAATGGTATTTTCTTCGCCAAGTCAAAGTTCCAAGTTAGGAATACACCTACTGCAATATCAACAAAAGCAGTACAGATTGCAATGGCCCATGGATCTACGCCTCCGGCAATTCCAAGAGGCACAACAGTACCTTTTCCAAACGGCGGAACAAAATAGACGAGCATTAGCTGAGACAAAATGAGGAACTCTCTCTGTCCCATACTCAAAAACATTAACACAAAGAAGATTCCAGTCATGATGAATGGTGAAAGAAACTTGAAAAGTCCTAACATTGCGCTAGGCCCACCAATGGCATAAATCAGAATTCCAAGGCCCAACACTGCAATACAATCAAACGCAATATTCCACCAAAAAGTGATATCAATATCTTTTGAGTCAGAATAAATGTATTCATAATTTAAATTTACAGATAAGTTGCCCGAGTTTAATTTTTGGAAACCTTGACCAGTTACACTTCCAGGCTCCCAACCACCGTATGTCGGAGCAGTTCCAGCGGCCAATCCGCCCAATTTTACTTTAGCATTTCCAAAATAAAGATGAGCTCCAGCGGCATATTCATTTTCGACATTTCCTCCTACGACTACAGTAGCTTCTCCAAGTTCAATAAAGGTATGATCAAAAGTAGAAGTAAGAGGAACATCAAAATTATAATTAATTTTCGAATCTATAAGATAAAAATCGTTGACTTCCAGATCTCTAAAGATAACCACATCCATCGAACTCCTTTGAAAAATCCCATCAATTAAAGCAGACTGAGACCATTTGGTTCCTGTAATTTCAGTTTTATCAAATGTAACAGAAGTAAATGTAGAGCTTCTAACCAAAAAAGTATCCAAAGTGCTCTTTTCAATTCGATTTGAATCCATAGTGACATTGTTGAATAATACAGCATCAAAAGTCACGTTTGACATTACAGATTTACTAAAAGTGACATCTGCGAAAGTTACTCTTTCAAAACTGCAATCTATAAAGAAAGAATCAGTAAATGAATATTCTGAGAATAAAACATCGGTAAATTTTACATTGGTGAAAACTGCTGCGGTCAAGTCAGTATTATTGAAATGAACTCTTTGGAATTCTAATCCACTGGCAAAATTAATATTCATTTCACTATTATTTTCAGAGAGTACTGGAAACAGTGAGTCAGTAGTTCCAGGCTGTAGAATTTTGAAACTGTCACCAGGTGCAACCGCAGGATCTAAACCACTGGGAGGAATAGGATATAGTCCATTCTCAATATCTCCATAGTATCTAATATCGGTTAATTTTCCTTCTATTCTAATTTCATCTCCAGAAGAATATTCTAGATATTGTCGATTATTGAATACAGGATCAAAAGAAGCTTCTAAATCTTCAGGATTTTCAGTAATTGCATACCAAATTCCAGACTGTTCAACACCAACCAACTCCTGACCATAGCCAGAAAAGGTTACGCCAATGAGTCCAATGAAAATACCAGCTAACAAAATAGGCCTTGCATTTTTCCAAGAATTTTTTAGAGCTCCCACGAAAGCCCACAAAGTATCCATGACTGCATCAATTTCGTCTCTTTCTCTTTGACTTACAGTTAATTTACCTTTCTTTTGATTGCCTTGTAATTTAGTTTGTTTAGTAGAATTTTTATTTGCAACGGCTTTCTTTGGTTGAGCTTTTTTTGTTGTAGTATTTTTTTTGGCAGGAGATTTCTTAGGCGTACTTTTCTTTGACGCCGTCTCTTTTTTCACAGATTTCTTTGCCATAATTTAGTAAGCCTTCGCAGCCTTATATTCCAGACTAATAAATAATATCGTTTGTTATCCACCAGAAGCAACTAGAATAATTCTAATTGGCTTTTTAGGTAAAGCTATGACTAAGGGAATAGGTTTCATTTTCTCTTCATCAGTGACAACCAAGACACCGTCGGGATGTAATTTCAAATGATTAACAAGATCATTAGCAGTACTTCCTTCAGGCAAATCAATAGTTTCTATTTTGTCATCAATTGTAACTTGCCATTCCATATTAGTTCAGTTAGAGAGACCTCAAAATAGTTACCGTGAACATTAAGTTCTAACATATCTAGAGAATTATAGCCAAGGTCGCATAGCCCGGTATTGCGGTGGCCTCGAAAGCCACTGGGAGCAATCCCTCGGGAGTTCAAATCTCTCCCTTGGCGCCATCTTAGGTAAATTTTTTAGTAATCTATTTGGCCATAATACCTAAACATCTTCTTACCAATTGGAAGTTTATCTTGGAAAGCCTGAACCTCATTGGCAGACATTTCACCCATTGCTAGTTTCAAAGATAGATATGGGGCGCAATAATTCTTTCCATAAATATATGTTGAAACGCGAGGATTAATCTCCATCAGCACTCCACCTCTAGTTGAAATATCAATGCAATAATCCATTGGAAGATGTTTCAATAATTTTTTTGCATAGTCAAGAGCTTCATCATCTTCTATCATTTCGAACCCCATCGCTAAACCAGATGCAAAATTCAATCTATTTTTAACAGAGCAAGTTAGCATTTCTCCGCCTTTCAAGACAGGATCTATTTTTAATTCAACACCATCCAAGTATTCCATAATCATTAGTTCAGGTATTTCTTTTTTACCAACAGTAGATTTGAGCTCTTCCATTGATATATATTTTGCAAATGGCCTTCCATTAAACAAAAGGTCATATCTATCAGATTTTTCGGTTAGAACTCTCACTCCTCGAGCGCCTTTACCTTCTGGAGGTTTGAATACCACATCTCTCTCAGGATATCCCAATTTTTCTGCTGCTTTAACTAGTTCAGCCATCGTTTTAACTAAATAAAAATCGGGAACATCAATTTTTCCTTTAAAGTGTTTGTACATTAGATATTTGTTTTCACAGATAGCTACCAGTTCATGCTTTGAAGCTAATAGTTTACAGTGCTTTTCAATTTCTTTAGCAGCTTTTGAAAGGTGAAACATTTCCCAAGAAGTTTGCGGAAATACAATATCAATACTGTGTTTTTTGACTAAATCAATTATAGAATTGACATAATCCTCTTCGTAAGCCCAAGGAACTACTGCAAAATCGTCACACAGCCACCTACCGATTGCTTGTTCATTTGCATTTGTACCTAATATGAACATACTTTCATCTTGCAATTTTAAGTTCGAAATTAAGGCATGAGCTCCAGGACATCCCACTCCCGTTAACAGGACTTTCATTGTTCCTCCTTTTTCAATATGTTCTCATATACTTCGAGCATTTTTTTCTCTTGAAGTTCCCATGAGTAATTCATTTTAAATGCTTTATAGCCTTTTTCGCCCATTTTTTTTCTAAGTTCTTTATCGTTAGCTAAAGTAGTCAAAGCATCAGCCCAATCTTCGGTTACAAGGCCACATTCATATCTTTCAACTATTTTTTGACGAGCTTCATAAGGCCCTACAATAACAGGAACTTTGTAAGCCATAGAATCTAATAATTTCTTTGGTAAAGCATAGCCTCTCATTCTTTCATCAACATAATGCCCTACCATTAGAATATCACATGCAGCGTAGCATTCATTCATCATACTATATGGTAAAGGCCCAGTGAACTTAGCATTAGCGCCTTTTTCTAAGGCTAACTCTTCAAGTTCAGAAATCATGTCGGTATATCCTGAATGTCCTTTAGGTGGCCCTCCAACAATCAAAACACTTAATGCATTAACTTTAGACGCAGCATCTAGTATTTCTTCTAGAATGGGTTTTCTTAAACCTCCAATATAGCCTGCCACTATCCCATCTAAACCGAATCTATCATGTAAAACGGGTTCTTTGACAGTTTCTAATAGTTCAGAATTATACAAAACAGTACCGCCCCCTAATCGAAGAGCTAATTCATCTGAAACAGTGAACATCGCATCTACCTTTCCAATTAATTTTTTCTGTTTTCTTTCATAATATTTTCCAATAAACCAATTTTGAACACTCTCCATCATTGGCCAATCTTCATGAGAATCAAAGATAATCTTAGTACCTGTTTTATTTTTAATATTTACAGCAACATCAAGAACTTCTAAATCGTGAGCATGAATAATATCAGGCCCATACTCAGCAACTTTTTCCTCAAGCTTTTTCAGAGCTTTTCTAAAACTTTTAACTTTCGAAAAGAACCCTCCTTTCAAATCCTCAAAAATACGAACGACCTTAATTCCGTCTCTCTCAACTTCCCATTTTGTATCATATTTCTCTAATCGTCTAGACCAGCAAAAAACAGTTACTTCGTATCCTGCCTTAATTAGAGCTAAAGCTTCTCGATAAACCCTAGTGTCTTCATTTGGAATTAGTAAATCATGACCTAAAACCATCGCAATTTTCGTCATAACAGTTGATCTAACCTCACTTTAATCGTCTCAAATCCTTCAGCAAAAGGGCTTGATAATTGTATACCTCTCATTTTCACTACAGATCTAAAAAATTTCTCACTAAAATAAGGGTTATGTTTCTGACTATCATAGCAATCTAATGCCAGTATTTTCTTCTTTATGTGCCTTTCTTCAAGCGGGATAAAGCAATTTAGTGAAACAGATAAATTATTCCAAGGCAATTCATATCCAAGTAAAGTACAATTTCTGAAAGCCCTTTTAGCTTCAGCCGTCACCACGCCGTGATCTTGGTGAATGTCAGTAGTAGTGGGAGTGAAAACTAAATCATAATCTATACTTCTAGAATGGTCGTACAGTGCTTGAAGGATTTCTTGTCTATCTCTTGGGAAAAATCTAGTATGAAAATCTAAAACTTCATGAGTAATCCCTAATATTCTACCTGAATTTGCAGCTTCTTCAACTAAATTAGGATATCTTTCAGCAACAGCACTAAAATAAATTACATGGACTTTCCAACCTTCTTCAATAAGCTTGGCAATTGTCCCCCCACAACCTAACTCTGCATCGTCCGTGTGAGGACTAAGGACTAGAGCTTTTTTGGCCGTATTATTTTCTATTTTCGAACTTACAGTATTTCTTAATAGTTCGCTAATATTTTGGTTATTGTTTTTAGCCTCGCCTTTGAAAGATTTCCAATTATCAGAGAACTCATCAGTTATTGTGAACAGGTATTGTTCTGGTTTTTTTCCTTTCTTCCACACCATAAGTTATATATGTTTAAATAAACGGTTATATAACCTTTCTTATGGTTAATTATGGAAGAAATTAAAATAGAAAATTTTGAAGGCGTGTATGAACCTGCAGAAGATTCCTGGATGGTTTGTAATTATCTTCCAGAAGAAATGGGTTCAGCGTTAGAAATAGGCTGCGGTTCTGGAATAATCTCTATACATTTAGCTAAAAGAGGAAACATTGTAACTTCCGTTGACATCAATCCCAAAGCTGTAAACGCTACAAAATTTAATGCAAATCAGAATCAAGTAAATATTGAAGTTTTAGAAGGAAATATGTTTGAAAAAGTTGAAGGTCGCAAATTTGACTTCATAGTTTGTAACTCCCCCTATCTGCCTCCAACAGAAGACTATAATGATCCAGAATTAGCTTTAGCAGTCGAAGGAGGGCCTACAGGCTCAGAATTTACAATCGAATTATTGTCTAAAGCTGAAAAATTTCTTAAAATTGGCGGAAATATATACCTTGTAATATCAAGTAAAATGAAGAAGATAAATGTAGATTGGAAAAGAGAAGTTATACGTGAGGAGAAGTTCTTTTTTGAAAGACTTACTCTAGAAAGGTTTTGGAAATAGAAGTTAATTAACAATTTCAGTTGCTGACCCACTTCCACGGTTTGAGCTAATTTTCAAGATACGCATAATTATTTGTCCGAAAGGTAAGGATAATCCGGAGTAAACCAAGATCCAATGTGGTAAAATCCATAAATCATCATCCAAACTATAGTTTGGTTCCCAAGGTAAAGATATTACTTGTAAATCTAAACCATTGACAAATATTCGTAACCACATAATGATAGGTATTGCTATTATCATTGTGAAAGCCATTGGTTTCATTTGGTTAGACATCATTTCACTTTGTAATAACATAATTTGAGGTTGCATCGCAAATAGTTTTTTCATTTTGGCTTCGTTACCGCTTTGTCTTGCTTCTCCCATTGCTTTATTGTATGCTCCCATTTTAGTTTGAATTTCAGCCATTTTTTCCCAGTCAATAATGAAGTGACGGATGATGGTTGTGAAGGAAATCATAATAATTCCAGCAAAGAGAAAAGTAAGTACAGGGTATTGATGGTCAAATGTTATTCTAGGTTCTAACACAGAACCAGCCGATTCTCCCATAAAATCTCTTAAATCAGGATTAATAATAATCCAAAGCATAAACATCATTGTTAGAAAAGTCCCTCCGATTGCAGGAGGTTGCAACTCTTCTTCAGCATCTACTTTTTCTTCACTCATTTATTAAGAATTTTTTTGAACTTTTCAACAGCAATTTCTATTTTATTGTCATTATTAGGTACAAATCCGACCGTTGCACCAGTCATAAAAGCTGCAGCAATAGCATACTCTCTATTGATTCTTTGATGTAATCCGATATCATCTTTGTCTCGAGCTCTAGAAGAATCCTTAGAACGTCTTTTTTCAATTTCTTCAGGGAGTGCTTCAACAAGTACAATTGTATTAGGCATAATGGCCTTAACAGTCCATTCAGGGAGCCCTGGAAGATATCCTGAAGGTGTGAGTATAGAAGCATGAGTATCAACGATTATATTATCCATCTGACCTATTTTTTCACCAGCTTGTTTTTGTAACCTTTTTTGAACGTCTACAGGAAGTTTTCTTAAATCATCTCGATTAGAAACGCCTTCTTTCTGAGCTTCTTCGAACATAGTTGTTCCAAAGTTAATAATATTATAACCAAAATCTTTTGCAGCATTCATGACAGTGCTCTTTCCAACGCCAGGGACTCCAGTTACAATTACAATACTCATTCTACGGCCCTAACCTATTAGGTTTTTTTAAATTATCTGGCAGTTCACTAAAAACTGCAGGGCATCCTTTTGCCATATGCCAAGCAGGAACGTCTTTGGTGACAACAGCACCTCCTGCAATGAATGCACCTTTTTCAATTGTTAATCCAGGCATTATAGTTGCATTAGACCCTACAGAAACATCGTCTTCAATAGTAATAGGTTCACAATGATATTCAGTCCTTAAAGGCATTTTATCATTTGTTAGTGATACATTTGGACCAAGAAATACTCTATCTCCAATTACAGTTCCAGTAGGAATGTATGCACCAGTTTGAAAACTACAATAATTTCCAATAGTACAATTATTGTCTACAACAACATTAGTTCCGATTAAACATCCATCTCCTATTGTGGTATTTTCGCGAACAAGAAAATTGTGACCAGTTCGAGTTTTTTTACCCAATTTAGCTGTAGAATATACAGACCCAGGCCTTATGATTGATCCAGCTCCGATCACGCACCCTGCAATTTCTTTAGATTCTTTTTCTAATTCTTTTGAATGAGGATAACCAATTAAAGCATCTGAATCAATAAAACAATCATCTTCGATAATAGATTCGCCGTAAATGGGCATTAATCCTCGCCGAAGAAACTTCGAAGAACAGGATGCATTTCCATCATTTGTTCTTTTCCAATTTGTTCATACATACGTATCATAATTCCGACAGTAAGTAGCACCCCAGTACCTGATGACTGCCCAACAGTACCAATCATATCAGCTCCAGCAGCTAAGAATCCAACAACGGCCCCACTGAAAACGGTAACAGTAGGAATGTATCTTTCCAAAACCTTTTCAACAATTCTTGGGTCTCTTCGGAATCCTGGAATTTGCATACCTGAGCCTTGAATTTGCTTCGCTACAGCTTCAGGCCCCATATTTGTCGTTTCAATCCAAAACTTAGCAAAGACAATAGATCCAAAGACCATAATAGACATGTAAATCACAATGTGGGCAACAAGCTGCCATGGTTCATGGTCGCCCATGTATGCACCATATTTATCGGGACTTACTAAAGGTAAGAACCAGTCTTGAAGGCCAGCAAGCCGATTAACGTAGTAAGCTAGACCCATTGTAGGTACAGGATTACTTCCATCAGTAGTATCAAAAGCCCCCAGTCTCCAATTGTGACCCAAAATAGGCCATTTTGACATACTAGGATGTGACCAGAATAAAAGAGCAAACATGTTTACGTTTGCCAATAATGCAGCCATCAAAATTACAGGAATGTTACTTGCGTAAATTAATCTAATTGGATATCTGCCTCTTGCTCCTCTAACTTTTCCATGAGCTAGAGGTAATTCAATTCTTGAAGATTCTACATAAACCACGATCAAAAATACAATAAAAGTTCCAATTAAGGCAACTAATGGATTAGGAGGTGCAAGCAAAATAGCTTCGTAACCACCTCCACTCAAATCAGTAGTAGAAGAATTTTTAAGATACCATAAAATCATAGGAAGAGTTCCAGAAGGCGTTTCAGTACCACTTCCTGGTGCAGGTTCCCAATTCAAAGTTCCAGTAAATATAGCCTGAGAAACTCCCGCAGCAATAAACAAGGAAATACCTGATCCAATACCCCATTTAGACACACTTTCATCCATTAAGAATACAAGATATGAACCAATAGCCAATTGAGTAATAATAGTCATTCTGGCCCAGCTAAGACCAACTTCAGCAACGAGAGCTGAGCTAGGTTCCAAGAATCCAAATACTTGAGGTACAGACTCAACTATAATCATTACAATAACTAATACTTTTTGAGTTCCTTGATATATTTCCTTATCACGTGGATCTTGAAGATTTAAATTAATAATCTTTGCACCGGTGAATAATTGCATGATAATGCTTCCGGTAACAATAGGTCCAATACCCAAGTGCATCAAACTTCCACTTGCACCCGCTAGAATTGCACGATATTGACTGAACAAATCAATTGTCTCTCCACCGAGACCATACAAAGCTACGTTTGTCATAGCAAAATAAACAATAAGAATGGCCAAAGTCCATGTCATTTTTGTTCTAAAATGAACATGCCCTTCTGGTTTTTGTACAGTAGGCATTCTTCCAATTATAGGTTTTAATCCATGAAGCTTAGATCCTTCGCCAGAATAAGAAGCTCCCATATAGACAAGCCAAGTAATTCCAATTGTTCCAATACCCATGAGGGTAGCACTGACGCTCTCAGGAGATTTCCAGTTGTACCATAGCAAGTACAAAAATATCATAGATAAGCAAGGCATGATTGCCTGTGCGGGGTTTCTAGGGATATTTTCTTCAGCCACTTACAATCTCTCCACCAGCCGCCTCAACCTTTTCCACGGCCTTTGCAGAGGCAGCACTTATAGTAATTTTATAAGCTTGACTAGGCACACCAGTACCTAATAATTTATCGTATCCCATTTTCTTTAAGTCAATAGATACGGTTTTTCCTTTTTTAGATGCATTTCCTTGGTCAACCCATTCAGCTGCACTTTCTTCAATAACTTTCAAATTAATTGCATTATTTGCCATGACTACAGTTTGAGGTCTTTTGAATCCATGAGCACCCCATACACGTCCAACTCTTTCATACATAATGCGTTTTGTTTTATGACAGCCTGCGTTTCCACGACCGCCCCTCAGTCCAGCTCCGCGACCTTTTTTGTGACCTCTACCGCGAGTTCGACTTCCGGTTTTCAATGCTTTACGCCTGGGCATATTGCATCCTCCTTAGTAAGGCATTAATCTTTTCAGCTCTGTATCCTAAAGCTCCACCTTCTTTGAAACTACGTTTAATTCCTTCATATCCCTTTCGAGGAGGATGTAGTCTAAATAATGGTTTTAAACCAGGAACATCTCTCATTACAGTTTTCCCTTCTGTTAATCCTTTTGCTAAAGCTTTCATTGTTTTGAAAGAGGTTTCTTTCAAGTGCTCTTTAGCAAATTCGGTATTTCCGCTACTTTTACCTGAACTTTGTAATAAAAGTTCGGTAGTTTCAGCATCTATTTCACCCCAAGTTACATAATCTTTAATGATATTTAGCATACCTGTATATGTATCATTTTCAGGAACAATAACACAGTGGTTTACTCTATTCAATTTCATTAATCTCATAGTCTCTTTAATTTTAGGATTTACGTTAACAGATCCTCTAACTCTAACAACTGCCCAGCTCATTCTTGTTTCACTCCTTTAATCATATTATGGAACTCTTTTTGACCAGGCAGTAATTTTGTAGATCTAGTCTTTTCTAATGCTTTAAACATTGCGCTGGCAAAATTGTAAATTGTTTGAGTTTGACCTCGTGTGAAAGACCATGCGTCTTCTACACCAGCAAGCTTTAGCATAATTTGACCTACTTGGTTTGTAACAAGGCCAACACCTGGTGGAGCTGGCTTAATTCTAACTCTTGTAGATCCCGTTCGTCCTGAAACTTCAAAAGGCAGTGAGTTTGGAACAGCAGTAGAGCATTCCCAAGAGCCACTTCCTCTGCGAATTTCAATAATATTTAATTTTGCACGATCTAGAGCCTTTGTTATTGTAGGTCTAACTAATTTTCCAGATACACGGCCAATTCCAACAACTCCGTCGCCGTTTCCAACGATAGTTGTAACAGCAAAGCGAACTCTTCTACCGGAATCAGACATTCTCTGAACCATGTGAATATCAATTACTTCTTCCATTAAATCAGTTATAAGTAAATCAACAATTGGAGCTTCTCTTAGAGGCAATCCAGTTGCAAGCGCATCTTGAATAGTAGTAATTTCACCGGAAACAACTTTACGTCCTAGTTCCGTTTTTGGCGTCCAATTTGAAATTCTTTCTTCAGCAGCCTTTCTGCGTTGTTGAGCCGGAGATAGAGGCGGTCCTCTTTTTTGCCTATTATCTTTGTTAGGGCCTTTACCTTTATACCTAGAATTAGTATTTTTAGATTCAGATTTTTTATCTTCTGTTTTCTTTACTTCTTCACTCATTTCTTACCATCCATTTTTTTAGAAACTTTATCAAAATCCTTTACGATTTTTTCAGAAATATGACTTCCATTAATTCGATCATCAGAAGGGTATGAACTTTCAGAATGAGGAATTTCTAAACCACCATCTACAAGACCTTTAAGAACGGCAAAAGCTCGATTTCCTGAAATTGGAGTTATTCTTCCAATATCTAAAACAGCAGAAGAAACTCCAGCCTTAATGGCATTTTTAGCAGCCAATTTTCCAGAAAGGTATGAAGCAGGAAGGTTTGTTTTCGAATTTTTCCAACCCATTTTTTCTAAGTCTGCAGATGAAGCTGAAGCTAATACGCGATCGCCTTTACCTTCAAAGTCACTAATTTGAACCATTACTTTAGAATTTGTAAATCTAACTACAGCTCTAGGAAGCCCAGACTTGAGCAATGCTAATCTTTTACGATAATTAGTTACACCTTTTCGTCTGCGAGCAAAGTGCATTCTTTTTGGCATTATTTCTTACCTCCTAATTTTATTCCATCAATTTCCATGTTATATCTTAAATGGTTTCTTGAATTGTAAACCCCACCTTTTGCTCTACGATAATAAAGCCTGTATTGTGAGGCATCTATTACTTTTTCATCCCTCAAAGCATTTAATTCTCTGCGTAAAGCACGAACTTTAGTCATCCAAGATTCTTTCTTTGGAGTTCTTGCTCCACCATGTCCTTTTCTTGATCCATGCCCCTTTCTACGACCCTTCGAACGTTGTACAGCCATAGCTTTTGCACGACCTCTTGAGATTCCTTTTTTCTGATGTTTACGAATAAATCGTTGAACAATGAGTAATCTTACATCATCTCTTGTTACAGCTTCAGAAATTCGTTCTTGAACTTCAGGGCGATCATCAATCCAAACGCGATTCACACCACATTTTAGAACTGTAGCAGCAACTCTTCTTTGATATGATAAATTCATAGATCTCTCCTATTAAGTACACGAATTTTCATTTCGTCAGCTTTTTGGACGATCATTTCGCGCTTTTTATCTCCAACTTTACTTGAAATTCGAATAGCTTGAGCTTTCGGATCAATATCTTCTAAATTTTTAGGATTATAAACTAGAACTTCTTCAAAACCAGAAGGATGTAAACCTCTAACACTTGCAGGCCCTCTAAAGCCGACTTGAACTACAGGTATTCTGTACTTGAAGTGCCTTCTCATTTTTGAGTGTATTCCACGAGGGCGCCTCCATTTTTGTCCTAATCTTTTGTATCTAAACCAGTTCTGTCTTCTGAAATTAGGCCTTTTATGTGACATACGGTTTCTTTTTGATAGGTCAGTTTTCTGTTCTTTAGTCAAAACAGGTTTCTGTCTTGGTTTGTATTCTTCATCACTCATTGGGCAGCTCCTTTAGAAACAACGTAAATTCCATCTTGGAAAACTCTGATATCTCTTCCTTTGACAACAGTTGCACGTTCTAGGTTAGCTGCAGTCTGGCCAACATCTTCAATATCATTACCTTCAATAGTCACTTTATCGCCTTTGGCAATTACTTTGGCATCTCCGCAAATATTTGCATGCCTAGTAGTTTTTTCCCCTAAGAAATTAGCAATGTCTACAACATTTCCTTTCACAGCAACCTTCATCGGAAAGTGAGCAAAAACAATTTTCATTTCATATAAGAATCCAGAAGAAACACCTTGAGCCATATTATTCAAGTGAGCTCTCCAAGTTCCGATTAGTGCTTTTTCTTTTCTTCGTAATTTCTTTCCAACCAATTTAATATTTCCATTATCTTCAGATAAAGAGATCATGGAGTGTTTGAAAATACGGCTTAAGTCTCCTCGAGGCCCTGAAAGCTTTGCTTCGTGATTATTTACAGAGAAAGTAACGCCTTCTGGCAATTCAACATTGTAAATTAATTCTTTAATTAACATCTAATAAACGTAAGCTAGTAGCTTCCCTCCTGTTGATGCTTCTTTAGCAGCGTCATTATTCATAACTCCGAAAGGTGTTGTAAGAATCAAAATACCAAAATCTTTTGCAGGTAAATATCTAGCTTCATGCCTTTCCATTTCCTTTAACTTAACTGAGAATCTAGGCTTAATTGCACCACAACCATTAATCCTACCATTTAGGGAGATATTGAAAATTCCTCCTTTACCATTATCCTCATATTCATAATTATTTAGATATCCTTTTTCAGTTAACTGTTTTAGAACATCTCCAATTAATCTAGAAGCTGGAACAACAGCTGAATCCTTACCAACGTGGTCGGCATTTTTGATTATTATTAGCGCATCAGATAGTGAATCGTGTCTCATTTATACCTCAATCATATTTTTTGAAACCAAGTTCGGTGGCTTTATCCCTAAAACATTGCCTACACAAATTTAGTCCATGTCTGCGTACAAGTCCGCGTTTTCTATCACATAGAACACATCCTATAATGCGTCCACGATAAACTTCTCTGACCTTAATTTTTACGTCATCGATGTTCATACCTTGAATACCTCCAAGTTGAATTTTTTTGTCATATATTCTTGGCATTCTTCAGCGTTAATACGGTGAGTTTTGCCAATCTTATTATGTTTAATTTTCCTTCTTGCAACTCGATATCCAGGGCGTTCAAAAGCAACTGCGATATCCAATCCAAATATTCCAATATCTGGATCATAATTTTCATTTTTGTAACCAGTGTAATCAGGTATACCAAAACTAACTCCACCGGTTTTTGAGAAGCAGTATGCAGGCAATCGATTTTCTCTTACCCATAATGATTCTTTTAAGAATTTCATTGCATTTTCTCCCCTTAATGTAACCTTACATCCGATAGGCATTCCTAATCGAATTCCTAAATCACGGTTGGTTGATTTTGATAAAGTACGAACAGGCTTACATCCGCTCAATTTTTCAAGAACAGTTTCAGCTTTACCCAATCTTTCACCAGCTTCTCCTACCCCAATATTAAGGACAACCTTAGCGATTCTCAACTCTCTCATAGGATTCATACTTTAACCTCCGGAAGGGAAACCATTGCTTTCTTTTCCCCAACAACAAACGAATACGGCCTTATTGTTTGGAATCCATCGTACATTACAAGATTTGGTTTTGTACTTCTTGTGGTTTCTTCGTCTTTAATCGTAGCTATTGAACCTACGTGACTTCCTCCAATAATTAAGGATTGAGATCCTTTCTGAAATTTAAGTACTTTCTTTATTTTCAAATCAGGCAGGTTTAACTGTAATACATCTCCAGTTTTTACTTTTTCTTTTGATAAAATATTTGTGCCGTCGTGTAAATTAATTTGCACATGTCCACCTTTTATATTTCTCTTATTTTCTATTCTTACAAGTTTCCATTTTGCATCAGTAGCTTTAATCGGAACAAATTCAATTCTACCATGTTTATCGAGCATAGCTCTAACATGCATTTTAATTTTTGGCAGAGAAATAACATCCATAAGCCCTACTGGAGATTTTGGTTTACGTACAACTCTTTGGTCAATTAGTACTTCTCCATTATGTAGAATTATTTTAGCTTCACGATTATTATCGCAGACTTTCAAGTAATCTCTCAAAATTGTTGAGATAGGCAATGCACCTTCCAAAGAGTGCTTTCCAGGCATAGGCTTTGTAGTCCAAGTTCGTTCTTTTCTAGCTATATTCCAAGAACGAGGGGCAACTAGTCTCTTAAGATGTCCACTACTCATTTTGAATCTCCTTGCAATCTTTCAATTAGATCGGCTTTCTTTCCACTGACAGGCAATCCTTTTTCTTTCAGAATGTCCTTTAATTCAGCAACAGATAGTTTTGAATAATCAGTTTCTTCAGAAACTTCTTCATTTTTATTATCATCAGTTTCTTCTTCTGTAATTTCTTCTTCACTACTTTCGTCTTTTTCTTCAGAAGGTTCTACGTTTTCAGCTTCATATTCATCTTCTGCAGCTTCAAGATCAGATATAACTTCATCAGTCCAATCCACAGATTCATTAATCCGGTTCAATATTTTTCTTCTTCTAATATCGGACCAATCAGGATTGATAATAACTAAATTTGAAGCGTCAATAGGTCTTTGCAGTTCAGTCCCGTCTGATTTGAAATAAGTAAATCCTTCAACATAGACTTTTCTGGCTTTGCGGTCAACTAATGACACGGCAGTAGCTGATTTAGATTTTCCTTCACCTCTAACAATCATAACTCTATCGCCTTTTTTGACAGGCATAGCTCTTGGGTACATGAATCCTCTTGATAACTGTCTTTCTCTTAGACCTTTATCAATTGGAGAAGACATTTCGCGGTGCCTCCTGTGATAAGGTGCCGTATAACGGGCTAGTCTCTGTTTTCGTGGTTGTTTTGAACTCATTTAATCCTCATACTATCGTTGTTGCTGCAGCAGCTATACGCGGCCATCTTTCGGCAGCTTCTCTTGATACAGGTCCTTTGATTCCAGACCCTTTAGTTTCTCCTTGTTCGTTTGTCAAAACCGCAGCATTGTCTTCAAATTGGACCATAGTACCGTCAGCCCTTCTGAAAGGTCTGCGGCATCTTACGATAACAGCTCTAACAAGCTGTCTTCTCATTTCTGGGTTTCCTTTTTTGACAGATGCAATCACCATATCACCAACTCCAGCAGCAGGCGACCTTCGGTGTACACCTTTGTAATTTAAAACAGTAACAATTTCTACAATTTTTGCTCCACTATTATCGACACAATCGATTCTAGCACCTTGTGGCAAACCCCTCATCTGCTTTCCTGCAATTGCTCTCATGGATCTCTCCTTTCAATGACAACAAATGATTTAGTCTTAGACAAGGGCCTGCATTCCATAATAGTTACAGCATCGCCTTCATTGGCTCCAACACTGGCAGGGCTGTGAGCGCTAATCTTAGATGAACTTCTAGCATATCTTTCATATTTAGAATCATATTTCATTTTATTGATTTGAACAACAACGGTTTTTTGAGCCTTAGCTTTAACAACAATTCCTCGTAGAACTTGACCTCTCACAGAGAGTGTTCCAAAGAAAGGATCGTTAGAGTCTCCATCCCATGGGTTGGCGGGAGCGTTAACATCAACTCCTATGTCGCGTGGCTTATCTTTACTCATGCTTTCACCTTCTTAATTCGGTCTTGAGACCTGTAAGCAATTTTATTTCCTTCAAGTTCTCCATTTTGGAACATGAATTTACCTGGTCGCTTACTAACCATTTTATTTTTTCCATTTGAGAAGATTGTAATAGTTTCTCGAGTTTCATCAACAATTCTTCCAGAAATTCCTTGTATGCTTGGATCGGAATGTTTGGAAACAGTCACTTGTTCACCCATAAACTCATCTCTTCCATCCATTTATTGAACCTCCACGGGAAAACCCATATCGGTTAAAACTTCATTAACTTTCTTTGTGTGGTCTCCTTGCAATTCGATAATTCCGCCTTTTGAAGTTCCACCAGTAGCACATTTAGTTTTGAGCTGTTTTGCTAAATCGCTAATGTCTACACTTTTACCAATACCGTCGACAATTGTAACTAATTTTCCATATCTACGTTTTTCAATATGAACCTTAATTGATTGCTGCTCTCTAATTATCTCTTCCATTGCGAGTAATTCTTTTGGAAGGCCAGTTAGAGGATCAATATCTACCATCTAAGATTCTTCCTCCAGTTCAATTTCTCTCATAATTGTAGTTAATCTTGCAATTTGTTTTTTCAAAGCCCTCATTCTTCCAGGAGAAGTGGGTTGTCCACCCATTGACGCAACACCTCTTTCATTCATCAATTCAGAGCGTAACTCTCTCAATCTAGATTCTCTTTCTTCAGGTTGCATTTCTCTTAGTTCAATAGGCTTTTTCAAACTCATTTATCATCACCTTTCTTTTCAGATTTTTTCTCTTTCTTATCTGACTTAGGTTTCTTTTCTTCCTTAGTATCTTCAGCCTTCTCTTCTTTGATTTCCTCAGAAGATTCTTCATTCGCTTCTTCGGCAGATTCGTCTTCTTTGACTTCTACGACAGGTTCAGGAATAGGAGTAACTTCTATTTCGTCAGGTAGTTTTGCGTCAGGACGCATAATCGCTACCTTAACTCCGATTGTTCCGGGTTTTAGCTTAGCTTGAGCTATTCCAACATCCATTAATTCAAGTGCAGTTTCACCACAGAATTTAATGTGTCCGGATAAGAACTTTTCAGTTCGGTGTCTTAATCCAGTTAACTTACCAGCAATTGTAATCTGACATCCTCTTGCTCCAGAATCCATGATTCTTTGCAACATAGAATTTCCAGCTCTTCTATAATTCCACCCTCTCTCAAGCGCATTTGCTACTTTTGCAGCCATGATTAATGGGTTAAGAGCAAAATTATTAACTTCGCCAGCTTCAACTTGCAAATTTTCATAACCGAACTTTCTTTCTAATTCCTCAGTTAATCTTTGAATATCACTGCCCTTTCTTCCTATAACAAGACCAGGCCTTTCGGCTGCAATTCTTACATGAGTTCCTAAAGGAGTTCTTTGTATTGATAGTCCACCGAAGCCAGCTCTGCTGGTTTTCTTTTGAACATAATCATGTACTTGTGCTCTGCGAACACGCTCTTTTATCATTTCTTTTACGATGGTCATTTAACTTCCTCTAATACAACTTCAACATTTGCACTTTCGCGCATTTTTGGAGTAGCCCTACCTCGAGCTCTAGGGAATCTACCTTCGAATCTAACTCCACGAGATGCAGCAATATGGACTATTCTCCAATTTTCAATATCAATATGAAGGGCTTCTCCGTTATTTCCTGCAGATTCAATAACTTTCAAGATTGCAGCAGCAGTTTTCACTGGGAATCTTCCACTTGAGATTCCTTTACCCTTCCTGTGACCAACTTTACCATCGTGGCGTTTGAATGGTACAGCTTGTTCAAGATCCATTACTCTTTCTAAGTAACTTTTAGCTTTTTCAAGTTCCATTCCCTTAAGAGCATGACAAACTTCTCTAGCAGCTTTAGGAGAGACATTCAATCCACTTCCGCGAGCAGCAGCATGTATTTCGGGGTTGTATGGGTACGAGAATCCTTTCATAATATCACTTCAACGGCATAAATTTAGACGACTTGGTAGCACCGACACCAGGTCCTGTGTGTGTAGGGGACGTCCTTGTAGGAGCTAATTCTCCAAAGTACAATCCAATCATTTCCGGTAGAATTTCAAGATCTACAAATTCTCTACCATTGTATACACCAAATTTTCTTCCTACAAATTGAGGAATGATAATCATTTCTCTACGGTGTGTTCTAATAACTTTATCCGGTTTATTATTTGAATCATTAATAATTTTTGCTTGTTCCATGCTCAAGCCACGCTTAAAGGACCTTCGTTGTCTTGAAGGTACAATGGCAATAAATTCTTCGAAGGTTAGTTCTTTTAATTTATCTATAGTCATTCCGCGGTAAGTAAATTCTTTCTTTCTGCGGACTTGAATACCTGCCTTCCTTTTTCTCTCTCTCCTTCTTGCAGCTTTTGGCGTAGCAAGACCTTTCGTTCTACGGGCCATTAACGTTTAGCTCCTGTTCTCTTTGCAGCAATGTGTCCAACCTTTCTTCCAGGTGGAGCATTTCTAGATACTGTAGAATTGATACCGATTGTTTGCTTTCGTCCACTTCCGTGCGGGTGATCAACTGCATTCATAGCAACACCCCTTACTTTAGGCCAAATCTTTGGCCTAGCTCTATTTCGGTAGAAATTCTTTCCAGCTTTTGCAATAGGTTTTTCACCTCTTCCTGAGCCTGCAACTGAGCCAATGGTGGCTCTGCACATATTATCGAATGCTTTTTGCGCCTTGGAAGGTAAACGAACAATTGTCTTTTTACCGTGGGAAACAATTGTGGCTGCATTTCCAGCCGCTCTTGCTAATTTTCCACCATCTCCAGGCTTCATTTCAATATTATAAATTTTAGTACCTTCTGGTATGGAACCGATGTATGCTGTATTTCCTGTATCGAGTTCAGCACCATGTCCAGCACTTACTTCTTGACCGACATGCATTCCATCATGTGCAATCATAGTATACGTTCCATTTTGATCCTCAACTTTTGCCACAGGGGCAGTCCTACCAGGGTCATGCAATAATTCGACAACCTTTCCACTTGAGGACTTTGATCTTGGATGACGGGCATCGCCCTTGAAACGATTATCAGCCGCCTTGTAGCGACGTCCTCGTCCGCGTCTTCTAGGTATTATTCTCTTTCCCATTTTATCACAATATTCCTAATCTATTACTCAAATCTTCGGCTGAATGTCCTTCAGCTAATTTAACAATAGCCAACTTACCTTCTTTGGTAATTCGGGTATTGACTTTACTTACTTCTACTTGGAATAAAGATCTAACAGCACCTTTAATGTCCAATTTGGAAGCAGTTCTTGCAACATAAAATTCTAATTTATTTTGTTCAAGCATGTATAATGCCCTTTCTTTTGAGCGAGGACTTAGAATTACTTTGTGATCGCTCATAATCGTTCTCCTAATGCAGAAACTGCAGATTTACTGAATATTACTAATCTTCCTGGATCTCCACCAGGAGCTAATAGTTCAGTGTTTAAGTTTTTAGATGTAGTAACGTCAACTCCAGATAAGTTACGGAAAGCCCTTTCAGAATCACTGTCCTCAGAAAGAACGAGCAGTACGGATTTAGGCGTGCGGTATTTTCTTCCGCGACTTTTTCCTTTACCAGCCCTTATTCCTTTACCTTCGCGTGCGCGCTTCACATCTTCTAGTAGTCCAAGATCTTCCAATAGTGAAGTTGCTCTCTTGGTGAGAGATCCACCTTCGTTATCTTTGGCCAAGGTTTCTATTTTATCTTCAACCACATAAGGCAATGTTGCTTTTTCAGGAATCTGGTGTCCTCTTGCAAGAACATATGATTCTTGTGAGGTAGCAGCTAATGCAGATTTGAAAGCTTTTTTATTTTCTTTCGAATTAATTTTTAGAGTCCAGTCTTTTCCAGCTTTTGGTGGGTGAGCACGTCTACCTCCAATAGTATTTGGAGCTTGGGCACCGCGACCGCCTCCGCCATTTTTACGAGGTGTTCTTGCCATACCGCGGCCTTTACCAGGCCATGAAACAGAATGTCTAAATCCAGCACGATTCGAGGCACCATATGGTTGTCTTCGGTTTGCTCGAGAAGCCTTTACAGCTTTTCTGATTAAATCTAAACGTACAGGCTCACTAAATGCATCAGGCAATTTAGCCGATTTCTTAGAGGCCTTTCCCTTAATTGAATAAATTGGTACTTCCATAATTATACTCCCTGTTGGCTCTCCTGTGAAATCATTGTAATTTCAGGTACAACGACAGAATCAGTTTTCTTTCCGTGGAATCTAACTGCTTTTCTAAATCTAATTAGTCTTTTACTTGGTCCAGGTAAGGAACCGTGTAGAAGTGCATAATTCCCACGAATTAAACCATAGTTCAAAAATCCGCCTTTCGGATTAATTTCATCGGGATTATCTCCAATTTTTAATAATCGTTTATTGTATTCTGTACGTTGGTGGTATCCTGTCTGACCTGCTTGCGGTACAGTGGAAACAACATACCCCGGACTGAAAGGACCTAAATTTCCAATCATTCTACGATGTTTGGAGTTTTTATGTGTCAATAATTTCACACCCCATCGCTTAACATGGCCTTGGAAACCATATCCGGTTGTTACGGCAATAGCATCCAACATTTCACCATCTTGTGTAAAATCAGACATTGTGAATTCTTTACCCATCATTTCCTTTGCGAATTCAATTTGTGCATCGACAGATCCTCCACCTACAGCCATTTCCATAATTTCGGGCCTTTTCTTTGGAATTCCAGTCACCATTCGTGGTTGTGTGTGGACTAAAAGTCTAACTTCTTCTAAATCACTATCAGACATTTTCTTCCATGCGGCTTTAGCATTGTGGCCTTTAGGAATAGGCAATGTCCTTTCTAAATCTTTATCAATTTTCTTTTCCCAAGCTTCAGTTAAAGTTCTTAATCCGTAAGTATCCTGAATATAGCCTCTTGCTCCAATTATTTTCATTGGTGGAATTTCGACTATGGTCACAGGCATCCTAATTTCTTGTCCTGCAGTGGTAGATTTTTTGCGGTAATCTACAGCCATGATGTGGCTCATTCCTACCTTATATCCTGCAAAACCAAGAATTTTTGGATCGTCACCTTCGACAGCAGCCCAACTAGAGACATGAGGCGTTTCAGAGCGTGCTCTCTTGCGAGGACTGAAAGCCATGGATCCGCGGTTTGGTTTGTTGTGTTTTGGCATTTTATTCTCTCTCCAGATATCGCTAACCGTTGCTAACGGTGTTGTATACCAGGCGTAATTCCTACAAGTTGCACATCGTACCGTGACGCTGTTTCTCGTCGAGAACGAGTGCCTCGAGAGGTGTAGGGATAATTGCCCTGAGCGTCTGGTTGCGTGATTGCAGGGTCTCTCGCACAAAGGGACCCTATATAAGGACTGGTATTATTTTTCCTCGACAGCAGGCGTAGATTCAGTCATTATTTCATTTTTAATCGGAAGTTCTTTGATTCCATACATTGCCCTAGTAATCCAATGTCTTTTCATAATTTCAAAGAATATCCAACAACCAAAAGTAACTACAGCAGTCCCTAAAATTAAAACCGCGAGGTTAGAGTATCCGTTTCCTAAGAGCACTAAAAGTACCACGTAGACGATAGGCTGGTGGACAATGTAAAAAGGGTAGACTCCTTGGTTAAGATAGGCTAAATTTTTACTTGGCCTGTTAAGATATTTAGCACCCCAAGTGAATACAAATAAGCACCAAAACCAAGCGTGAAAGCTTGTTATAATGCATGAAATCAAAGTCATATTTGTATGGTACTCGATTCCCAATTGCTTATACTCATCTCCAGCCCATCCTCCTCCAATGTAAGGAATTCCACTTTTTGTTTCTTCAGATTTAATCCAAATAAATGCCAAAGTGGAAACAATAGTAGCTATAGTAATTTGTATTCTTGAGTTGTCAATAAAGTAAAAATATTTTTCTTTATCAATTATGAAAAGATAACCAAAAAAGAAAATTAGCAAGTACCAAAACCATTCATATCCAAATCCAATTGCTTCTCCCATAATTGGTTTGAGAACAATGTCAGATATTGATAGAATCATAGGAAGAACTAACAAAGGTCCAAGCTTAAACGGTATTCTGAAAGTAGTTTTGAGTAATCTCGCAATCTTTCCCTCAGGATAATTTCTTACTACATAAAAGATTGGAAGTAAAAATAGTGAGTATTGAAATAAACTCCATATGAACCATAGATGCCCAAGAGAAATCAATCTAGAAAGAAGTGGAACAATCATGAGTAAAGTCAGCACAATCCCTCCTCCAAAGTAAACTAATATCCCCTCCAAAAAGCTACCAGGAAAATATTTTGTTGCAATCATCAAGGTCAAAGGAGTAATGGTCCAAATTCCTACAAACATAGGAATCAGTAAGCGCTTTGAGCGTTCTTTCAAAAATAATTTCCACGTTCTCCGTTTGAAGGCAAATGCAGTCCCCATTCCACTAATCATGAAAAGTGCAGCAAGCCTCCACTCGTGCATCCATGTTAAAATATGTGAAATAAAATCATCACCAGTGAAAGAGTATACATTATTTACATCTTCACCTAGATCGCTATTCAAAGCCTCTCGATTTGCTTCTCCTTCAAATTCATGTTCAGGCAGTACAAAATCATAGGCTTCCCAGTAAACTCCAATTCCAACGTGAAATGGAATTAGTAATGCAAATAGGATAACTCTAAGCCAATCGATGTCGTAGCGCCTTATTTTTGGAGGTTCTTCCACACTTTCCTATAGGGCTTCTAATTTAACTCTATTTTGAATTCAAAGCAGGCCAAATCATTGTTGTAGCTATTGTAACGAAAATTTGTATTGCCACAAAAATAACTAAATTAAATCCTATTCCGTAAATTAGGTTAATAATTAAGGAAATAATTATTGATAGAATTATACTTCCTAATAATAAGTTTCGAAATCCTACTTTGTCCCAACTATCTGACGTCCTTCCATCCCTCCTGCAATTTCTATAACTTGTCCAGTTATGTGACCTGAGAGAGAGTCTGAAGCTAACATAATTGCAGAATTTGCAACGTCTTCAGGCTTAGCTAATTTTTTCAAAGACATAGTTGAAGTAATTCGTTCTACACGTTTTTGATCTAAGCCTTCATCAATTCTTTTTTGACTGACAGTCCATCCAGGTGCAATTGCGTTAACTCTAACGCCGTTTCCGATTTGAGCAGCATCGTTTTTCAACGTACGCAAGAGTCCTGAAGTTATCGCACCTTTAGCTGCAGCATAATCAGCATGCCCTGCTTCCCCATATATTCCCGCAGTCGACCCAATTAGAACCAATGATCCTTTTTTTGTTTCAGATGCATGTTTTAGAAAATAGCGAGAGGTATTGAAAGCTAAAGATAAATTTGTAGAAATGGTATTATCCCATCGGCTACTCTCAATCTCCCATAATGGAGCATAATCTTTAGGGTATTTTCCCGCATTAGCTATACAAACATCAATTTTCCCTTCTTTTTCAATAATATTCTTGAAAAGTTCTTTAGTTTGTTTAGAGTCAGTTAAATCTGCGTTAACAGCTAATCCATCAATTTCTTTTGAAATCTTTTCAGCCTTATCTTTTGAATGATTATAATGGACAATTACTCTCGCACCTTGTTCAGCGAAAGATTTGGAGATTACACTTCCGATTCCTCCAGCACCTCCAGTTACTAAGACCACTTTATCTTCTAAATCTGAGTTCATATTTCAATTTCAATTGCAGTTGCCATTCCGCCACCCAAACACGCAGTAGCAAATCCACGCTTTCCCCCATTTTGGCGAAGTGCGTGAATCAAAGCCAGTACAATTCTACATCCAGAAGCTCCTAATGGATGGCCCATTGCTACAGCCCCTCCATTAACATTTAATTTTTCATGTTTTAAACCTAAACCTTGCATGACGCCTAAACAGGCAGATGCAAATGCTTCGTTATGTTCGTATAAATCGTAATCTTCTTCACCATTTCTACTATTCATCTTCCATAGTTTTTGTACGGTAGGTATTGGAGCAGACATCACATCAGCGGGAGCAACTCCAGTAGCGCAGTATCCAGTTATGGTTGCTAAAGGAGTTAATTCTAATTCTTCAGCTTTTCTTCTGGACATGATTAAACAAGCAGCAGCACCATCAGAGATTTGACTTGCATTTCCTGCAGTAACAATCCCATTTTCATCAAACACAGGCTTTAGCTTAGACAAACTTTCCAAGCTAGAATTAGGTCTAATTCCCTCGTCAGTTTTTAGTATGCCTTCATCGTGCTCTACGGCAATGTGATAATCTTTGAATTTTCCTTTTTTATGCGCATTATGAGCACGAATATGAGATTCGATAGCGAATAAATCGGCTTCATCTCTAGTTATTCCGAATTGCTCTGCAATACGATTTCCAGTTTGAGCCATTACCATTCCATTAAATGGATCAATTAGCCCATCGTGCATCATGCTATCAACAGGTTTTTCCATACTGACTTTACCGTCTTTAGCTCTTGCAACAGTAAACGGAGATTGAGACATAGATTCCATTCCTCCAGCAATTAAGATTTCAGATTCACCAGCTCTAATCGCGTTAGCAGCTAGCATTATTGCCTTCATACTTGAACCACACATTTTGTTTACGGTAAGTGCAGGAATTTCTTCAGGAATATCAGCTTTAATGGCGGATTGTCTTGCAGGATGCTGTCCAATTCCAGCAGATAAAACATTACCCATAATGACTTCCTCTACAAGTTTAGCATCAAGTTCCACTTGCTTCAGAGTTTCTTTTATTGCTAGTGCACCCAAATCGACGGCAGAATTATGAAATAAAGAACCTCTGAACTTTCCATGAGCAGTTCTCACACCAGCTACGATTACGACATCTTTTGGATACTGCATTGTAAAATTTACAGTGTCAAGGGGTTAGTAAAAGGCCTTCGCAAGTATTAAGAAAAGCCATACTGAGGTGTTAATACAGAAAACATGGCTAAACCAAAAATTAAGGAGAAACGCTGGACAGTAGATTTAGAAAAGAAAATCCAGGAGGAACATTTTTCAAACAAAGATAGATATTCCTTTAATCCAAATTCTGAAAAAGAAATTTTTGTAATAGATACGCCACCTCCTTACCCTTCAGGAACTTGGCATATAGGTGCTGTTGCTCAGTACTCAATGATTGACGTAATTGCCCGAAGTCAAAGGTTACTTGGTAAGGAAGTTTACTTTCCTTGGGGAGTCGACAGAAACGGAATTAATATTGAATTTACGGTCGAGAAAAAAACTGGCCGTAAAATGAAAACTTATGATAGAGCTGAATTTCTTGACTTGTGTCGTGATGAAATAGAAAAATATACACAAGAAATGAGGAATATTGCGAAGAGAGTAGGACTCTCTTGTGCTTACGATCAAGAATATTTGACAGACGCTCCAGATTATCGTTCGGTAACTCAATCAATATTCATTGACTTATTCAAAAAAGGCGCAATTGTTGAAGAGTTAAGACCAAATTTATACGATCCAGTAGAGGGAACTACGATTGCGGAAGCTGAAGTTGAAAGATTATCACGGAAAACTAAACTTGTAGACGTTCGGTGGTCAGTTACGGGCGATTCTAACCACGAACCTGTAATAATTTCAACTACAAGACCTGAACTTATTTGTGCTTGTGGAATTGTTCTTGTTCATCCTGATGATTCTAGATACCAGCATTTGGTTGGTAAAAGTCTAGATTTACCTCTACCAACAACAGGCCGTTCAAAAACAGTAGAAATCAAGGCACATCCAAGCGTCAATATGGAATTTGGTTCTGGAGTTCTGATGGTTTGTTCTTTCGGAGATCAAAATGACGTGGCAGTTTTCAGAGAATTAGGATTAACACCATTTCAAGCCATTGACTTAGAGGGTAAAATTACAGAATTAGGAGATTCTCTATCAGGAATGCTAGTTCTAGATGCTCGAAAGAAAGCTATAGAAATTCTTGAATCAGAAGATAAAATAGAAAATCTAGTTGAAAGAGACCAAGAGATTCCAGTATCTGAACGAGGTAAAAATCCAATTGAGATTATTTTGCTTAAAGAGTGGTACGTTAGACAAACTCATATTCAAGAAAGAATGAAAGAGTTATCAAACGAAATCAATTTTATTCCAAGTAGAAATAAACAATTTTTACTAGATTGGATGGAAAATATCACCATAGATTGGCCAGTAAGTCGCCGTCGTTGGTACCATACAGAAATACCAATTTGGTACTCAGAAGATCGAACAAAAGTAGTCACTCCACCTCATGGAACTTATGTTCAACCATGGAAAGATTCACCGCCTTCAGATTCAGTAGTCTTGGATAGAGAAACTTGTAAAGAGCTTGGAAAATACGAGGATTTAAAGTCAGAATTAGGTAGCTTAGAAGGCGAAGAGAAAGTATTTGACACTTGGATGGATTCTTCAAATTCTAATCTTTATGTTTCAGGATATTTATCAAATCCGGAATTATTTGAACGGGCATTTCCTACAGGAGTCAGACCACAAGGAAAAGAAATCGTTCGAACCTGGTTGTATTACACTCTCTTGAAGTCCACATTATTACTAGATAAACCTGGTTTTGCAAATGTCTGGATTGATGGGCTTGGTATGGATCCTTGGGGTCGCAAAATGTCGAAATCATTAGGGAATGGAATTGATGCTAGTTCAGTTTTAGAATGCGGATTCGGAGGGCGAACAGGATCTTGGAAAATCAAAGGTCCAGAAGGCAAGCAAGTAGCTCTACAAGCTAAGAAAATAGGTTCAGAATGTTTTAGATTCTGGAAAGCTGCAGATGCACAAGTTGGCGACGATTTCCAAATTAATCCTGAACAAATTGAATTACGCTATTTTGGAGTATTAACTAAGATTTTTAACGTAGGAAGATTTGCATCTCAATTTGAATTTGATGGGGACTTAGATACAATACCAGATAATTTAGAAAACGAAGATAAATGGATATTAGCTGAATTCTCAGATTTATTGGAAAAAGCTAAGACAGGATATTCTGAACTAGATATTTACACTGCAGCACAAGGAATTAAGACTTTCAGTACAGGTGTTTTTGCTTCACATTGGTTAGAAATGGCCAAAACACGACTTTACAATGATGATGCTTCAGCTACTTGGACATTACATAGAATATTCAGAGATTTATTGTCAATTCTGTCTCCTGTGTGCCCTTTCTTTACTCATCATTTGTCTACTACTTTGTACGAAAAATCTTCAGTAGAGATAGATGTATTTCCTGAATCTCCAATATCAGATACTAAATCATGGACTGATATAACAGAATCACTAGTTGATTTCAATTCAGTAGTTTGGAAAGCAAAGAAGGATGCTGGAGTTTCTTTGGCAGCTCCAATTTCTGGTCACAATGTCCCAGATTCCTTAAAAGATATTGAGAACGCATTGGTCTCAATGCACAAATTAGAAGACTAAGAATTATTCTTTTTATCTTTAACAAATTCACTAGATATTCTTAGAATTGCTAGTCCCAATATTCCGCTCAACGTGAATAATACGACTGCTGAAACTCCCGGAGCTCCTATTGCAACTCTGAGGATAACTGTAGATAATATGAAACCAGTATTTCTTGCCAAATTTGCAAAATCTACGGTAAATCTGTACGACAATAGCAGAATTAGAATATCAGCTAAAATCAAAATAGTAAAGAAATCAGAAAAGAAAATTTCCCTATCAACTCCTCCTTTTCCATCAAGGACTGAGATTGTCCATGTTCCAAAAGAATATGCAGCCATAGCGAGAAAAGCTACGAATAACATCAGCGAGATTATGCGTTTTGAATGAACGAAGCTATCCAATTCACTATCATCTACCCGACTAATTTCAGACACGTCGCTTGATCTTCTATAACTTAAAGCTGTAAAAAATAAAATCAAAAAGGCCATACATTCTAGCAAAATTAAACCTAATTCCCCATCGATAGCCCACTCATCATCTGCACTAAAGTCAGCTAATCGTTTGAAGACATCCCTCACAACTAGTAGAGTTACAACTTCATATTGCTTCCCAACGGAATTTGAGAACGATGATGGAAGAGTTCTTATTAGTTGGTAAGTTTCATAAGTAAGTAAAATTGAAAAAGGAGTGTAAAGAGAAGAAAGCGGTGAGTTTACCAGAGTTTTTGCCTCCCCATTTATAGTGATTACTTCAATTTGGTAAAGAAAATAAATCAGAAGATGCGTCATGAAGGCCAACACAGAGAATACTAGAACTCCTGCCCTTACCTTATCATCAGCTTCCTTACCGAGAAATTGTCGATACCAATAGTTGATTTTCACAACTAAAACTCTAGAATCGGATTTATATTAGTTGGTTTTACAGATTAAAGTCGAATCCAATGTAAATTGCAGCAACCAAAGCTAAAATGGCTAGTAAAAGTATCTTTTTCGGAATAACACCTAAAATTATATCCAATACGGTTGAAAGTAGTCCTAGAATCATTTTAGTTATACTCAACGAACCACTCGGTATTTGGTTTATGCCAATCTCGGATTTGGTCGGTCTCCAACAATATTTTGTAATTATTATCATTCATAGGAATAAATGAGAAAGCAACAGTCTTTGTGTTAGTAGAGAAGGTTTCATCAAAAATTACTTCCTCTGAAACAACAGATTCTCCGCTGTATTCCTGTATTGTAACTCGAAGGTGGCATTGCTGAATCACTAGCCTTTGCGTGCAATCTTCACTACTTCCATCGTGTGTGACAGTGGTTTCTCCATTTACAAGAGTAGCTTCAGGTTCTATTTTCAAATCAATTTGAGTAACTTTTGCGGTAGGCGCACATGTACATTCCATGTTGTCTGAAATTACAAACCCATCAAAATTTACTGTGATCTCAGTTTGATTTGATGCAGTATTCCCACTAGTAGAAATTACCGTTAGAGTGACTAAGTATTTTCCAGGCAATTCATAGCTATGGGAGCCTTCAATTCCATAAAAAATATTTCCATCGTCAAAATCCCAAGTATAATTTTCAATATTTCCTGTAGATTCAGAGCCATCAAATTGGAAAGTAAAATTATCCCATACAATTTGCTCAACTTCATTATTGTCCCCGTCATCAACTTCTTCCATTGAGTAAAAATTAGTTCCAAAGTTTGTATTTACAGATATGAATGCAGAAAGATCGGATTCAAATATAACCGGTTCTTCTTCTACAACAGATTCTATAGCCTCAGTTTCGTCTTCAGTTAGCTCTAAAATTTCATCAAAAACTCCCTCAGTATATGCGTAAGCGCTAGCTCCACTGACGAGTAGAAGCGCAGTCAAAATTATGAGTGAGGTTTTCTTCACGGACATTATATTGGAGTAGTGCTAATTAGAGGTTCGCACCATAAAATATTGCTTTTTTAGTTCAACAAATGTTTATTTTTGTGAAACAACTGAGCACAATATATAGGGAATATATGGGATATGTTTAAGTACTAATTACTGCACTGCATACTATGTTTGACAACATAAAGTCTATGCCAGCTAAAGTTTGTTTGAGTTTGTCTTTCGTTATCGGATTTCTTTACTCAATAAACTTTCTATTCTTTTCGTCGTGTTCAGTTGTTAACGGCGATGGGGATTGTACTGCACTAATTCCTAATGGTGCCGCAGTCGATCACGAATCCTATGGAAGAGGGGCTGGAACATTGTATGTTGCAGGCGCTCTTATGGCAGGAGTGATTATGGGCAATCTTCTAATTTTGAACGAAGGTGCCAAAGGTAAATGGACAATTATGATACCAACTATTGCAGGTTTCACATGTCTTGCTATTGTTCTTGCGCCTCCATTCCAAGGCGATTATGAGTCTGCCAATAACAATCCACTTTATGCTACAATTGCAGCATTAGGATTGTACACTGCAGCTTACGTTATGTTGAAAGAGGAAGGTGTCGACGAAGGCCTAGCTTTCAATATGGGAATTAAATTGAATAACGAAGCTAAATATGCAGTAATTATATCCTCAATTATAGGTACCTTATACACTGTGAATCACTTCTTTTTCGCAGATGGTTACGCTGGAGCAGGAGGCTCAACTTTGATTCCAGGTTTCGAGGAAGGAACTTACTGGACTGATCCTATTGCAACCACGCCAGTCGCCTATCGAGTTCTAGCATCATTTTTTGTTACTTACGTTTCAATGGGTCTAATTTTGTTGACAAATGGGGCAAAAGGAAACTGGCCTGCAGCTCATATCCTTTTATTTGGAATAACTTTCTTTGCTCTGTCAGTAATACTTGGAAACATAGCCGTTAATGATCAAGTTATCCCAGAAGGTGAAAATGCTGGAACATGGGAAATTGATACTAGTACGGCGACATCAAATATTGTAGTTAGCGGATTTGTAATGCTTCTAAATATTTTTGCATATTACAAAATGAGAGAAGAAGGTGTTGAAGAAGGAATGACTTTTGCAGGCAAAGCTCCTGAAAATAATGATGATTTCTTTTTCAAGATGTATCCAGCAGTAACGGCCGGATTTGTGGTATTACTTTTAATAGCAAACTACGTTACACAACCACTATAAGGTGAATTATGGACGCAAAAGAAATCTTAAACCCTCAAAGATTAATGATTGCTGTAGGCGTATTAGTCATAGTACTTTCATTTTGGGGAATTATGAACGGAGACAAATGGGCAGAATATGGCTGGGGCAAAGAAAATGTACTTGCTCATGATGAAGACTACGAGAAAATGTGGGCTTTACACATGATGCCTCTAGGTGTAATGGCTATCGGAACGGGAATTTTTGTTAAAGGTAGAGCTTTAGCTCAAATGTCCATGTTAGCTCCTTCAGTTATTGTGATTATTGCAGTAGGTATGGGCATTTTAACCGGTGAAAGTGGTTATTCTTCAGAAACTCCACCACTTAATGTAATGGCACTTCCTTTGCTAACAATCGCGCTTACTTTAGCTCTTGGTGTTGCAGGATATCTGCACAGAGATGACGAGTAATGGATAAGGAAGCAAAATCAATGGATGTAAAATCAATATTAAATCCCAAAATTTGGTTGGTTCTCACAGGATTGATACATGCAGGGGTAGGAGTATTGAGTGAACTTGATATGGGTAATGAAACTCAAGTTGTCGTTTCAGGTTTCTTCCTTCTAACAACATTTACTATGCTATATGCAGCGTTTTTCACAGAAGGTGTACAGCAAGCTAGATTGGCAACAGTAATAGCAGGTCCAATTTGGGTTTGGTTTGTTATATGTTCAGTTCAGGGATATACGCTTGACTATGAAGGCGAAACATTTACATTCGAACTTAGCACCAGTATTCCTCCTCTAATTTTATGGGGAACGACTGCTTTGAGTGGAATAGTTCACGGAAATTTCCAAGAAATAAATAAATAATATTACGAAAAACAATATAGACATGCCTTAGATGTAATCACATGTACTATAG